>NZ_ML214298.1:0-300000 GCF_004698125.1 Halosimplex halophilum | reverse complement strand
AACACCATGGCCGGTTCACCGTCCTCACGCATGCTTTGGGACCGTTCTCACTTCGTTTCCGTCGACCCTCGATACTCCGCTGACCCCCCGGAGGTCGACGACCGAGTCGCGTGGGAACGGGTCGATCCCGAACGGTCGCGCTGTACTCGGTGGCGATCACTCGTGGGTCTCAAGAAGGCTCGATAGAAGCGCTACGGTCGTCGGCCCGAACGCGGTCGATGGAGACGCTCACGTCCGACGAGTCAAGCGGGAGACGCTCACGGACGGCCACCTCGTGGTCGCTCTCACCGAGATCGACCGTGACATCGGCGCTCTCGGCGTCGTCGACCGACTCGCCGTCCGTCCGGTCTTCTACCGGGCTGTCCCCGACGACGGACGCCTCGTCGACGCCGGTGACTGCGACGGTCAGCGTCGGCCAGTCGTGCGCTTCCAGTTGTTCGCGGACGATCTGGCCGACGGTCTGTCGGTCGTTGAGGGTTTCTTGGGGGCCATGGAACACCATGCCGACGCGCTGTGCCACTTTCTCAAGTTCAGCCAACGAAGAGCGTGGTAATCCGGAACTGAACGGTAAACACATGGTCCAGATGCTTTCGCTAAGCAGCTGGACATCAACCTATTTACAGTGTTATCATTATCTTCTCTATCGCTGTCTTTTATCGGCGAATATTTATCTCTAACTTCTTGTCAGAGTCCTCGGGATGGTAGAAAATTATGTCTCTCGGCTGCCCACCTATGAATCCATCATTGTCCATGGGATCGACAGTCCCTTCGGCTGGATTGCCGGATTCATCTTGGCCATCGTCTGTATATCTCGGATGATCCCGCACTGGATGATCGTAGGTTATTTCGTAATCATATCCCGGCCAGTCTTCGTTTGTATCTCTCGTTATACCAGTTGCTTTGCCGAGGTCGGTCCCTGTTACCTCGAGTTGTATAAATCCGTAATCTGCAAACTGGACGTAGACCTTATCAACGTTATCGTCGGCATCCATCCAATAGTTGTCTGTCGAATTACCTTCGATTGTTCCCAATAGATATTCTCCGTTGGAGGCGATTTTGTCATTGTCATCGGCCAGAACGCCCTTTTCTATGGAGTCCTCGCCGTAACCAGTATAGATGCGATAATCCCAAGTTTTCTCCCCGCTATGCCATACAAATATCTCGACCTGATCGTCATCCGCTGTTGCTGTCCCACTCGCAGCCATTCCGCCCGAGATCCCGAGCGTTGCGGCGGCGGTCGATTGCAGGAACTGTCGTCGGCCAAATTTGTTTCCTTTCATCAGCAATTGACAATCATAGTTGTTGATTAATATGTTTTCCGGTTGAATGATGTACGACAATAGTTAAAAATATTATTTTCAATAGGTTGGGGGCGGGATCGTCTCTTCCAACACATTTCAACGGTTCCTGGGATGACCAATCAGTCCATGGCCATAGCCCGACAGCCGCAGCTCCGCTCGTCGACGAGCGGTGGGGCCGCCGCCGTCTCCCGATCGACACTGGACTATATACCGCTCCGTACTGACCCCTGCAAACTGTTGGCACACACAGCCGACAGTACCGCTCAGAGGGGCCTCGTACCGGGGGGTACCCCTATTATAAACCCGTTTACTTGGGTCCCGACTGGTCTCGGGTGATGACGCACGATTCGGAGCGTCCGGCGGACAGGGTAACGCGGCGCAAGTTCCTGCTGACATCCGGCGCGGTCGGCGCGGCCGGGCTCGCGGGGTGTGCGGGCGGGGGCGACGAGGAGACGGCCACGCCGGAGCCGGAGAACGAACCCGACAGCGGTTCCTCCGACGGCTCCTCGGGTGACGGCTCGGACGGCTCCTCGGGCGACGGGTCGGACTCCTCGGACGGCTCGGACGGGTCGTCGAGCAGCCCGAACGAGCCGTCGCTGCTCACCGGCGAGGGGTCGTCGACGGTCTACCCCATCGCGAACAAGGGCGCCTCCTACTGGAACGGCAACGCCCCGCCGAGCGACGGCGAGTACTGGGGCAGCAACGACGAGGGGTCGGTCCCCGGCTGGTCGGAGATCGAGACGGACCAGCACCTCGCCGACTACTTCGCGAGCCAGTACGGCTTCGAGCCGACCGGCGAGCGCTCGAACCCGCCCTACCGCGCGACCATCGGCCTGAGCCACTCCGGGACCGGCTGTGAAGCGGTCACGAACGGCCTCGTCGACATCGGTAACTCCTCGGGCCCCATCACGGCCGAGCTCGGCTGGAGCGAGGAGAAGCGCGACGAGGAGGTCGTCGACCACGTCCTCGGCCGCGACGGCCAGCCGATCGTCGTGAGCAAGGACATCTACGACGCCGGCATCGACCAGCTCACCGCCGAGCAGGTCCGCAAGATCTACCAGGACGAGATCACCAACTGGTCGGAGATCGGCGGCCCCGACCAGGAGATCTTCTGCATCGGCCGCGCGGTCGGGTCGGGCACGGACACCTCCTTCCGGCTGAACATGCTCGGCGACGCGGAGGCCGAGATGCCGGGCGTCGACACCCGCCAGGGCCAGAACCAGGGCGTCGCCCAGCTCGTCCGCCAGAACGAGGGCGCCATCGCGTACATGGCGCTCGCGTTCACCGGCGAGCAGGTCCAGCCCATCGCGCTGGAGTTCGACGGGACGGTCTACGAGACCAGCAAGGACGCCGAGAACACCATCTTCGACAGCTCCTACCCGCTGAACCGCGACCTGCACATGTACACGAAGATCACCGAGGACACCCCCAGCGGCACTGACAACCGCGAGGGCGCGTTCATGCGGATGTTCCTGACGCAGTTCGGCCAGCAGGTGTTCGTCGAGGACAACAACTACATCCCGCTGCCGACCGCCGACCTCGAGGCCGAGCTGGAGAAGCTCCCCGAGACCGCCTGAGGTTCGTCCCCGGACGCGGCCGGTCTGGTGCTCCCGGTCGCGGTCCACCTTTCGCATACAATCATGGCAACAAACCAACAGCGAGACTCCGACGGGTGGCAGTCCCGACTGGCGTCTCGGTTCGCTCGGTTCGCGGCGTTCGTACAGGACACGGATAACGACGCGGTGGCCGCGGGTGCGCTCGGGGCCCTGTCGCTGGCGGGCGCGTTCGCCGGCTTCCTCGCGACCTCGCCGTACACCTCGGTATTCCTCCTCGGGTTCCTGGTCGCGGTCGCGTACGGCTGGGTGGCCCACCGGGAGCTGGCGGCCCGCGGCGTCACGCTCGCGATGACCGTCTCGACGGTCGTCATCCTCGCGCTGATCACCTTCTTCATCTTCTACGAGGCCTGGCCGATCCTGGCCGACCGGAGCGGGACGGTCTTCGGCGTCACGGTGCCGGGCCTCAAGATGTTCACGACCACGGACTGGAGCCCCGCCCAGGGGACGCCCCGCTACTCGATGCTCCCGATGATCCAGGGGACCGTCCTCGTGACGGTCATCGCGACCGCGGTCGCCGGCCCGCTCGGGGTCGCGGCCGCGCTGTTCCTCTCGGAGATCGCCCCGCCGGCGGTCCGCGAGGTCGTCAAACCCGGCGTCGAGATCCTCGCCGGCATCCCCTCCATCGTCTACGGCTTCCTCGGGTTCACCGTGTTGAGCCCCTGGGCCTCCGACGCGTTCGACCTGGTCGGCCAGGGGACGTACCTGTTCGTCGGCATCGTCGTCGGCCTGATGGCGCTGCCGACGGTCGTCTCGGTCGCCGAGGACGCCATCAACAGCGTCCCCGAGTCGATGAAGAGCGGCTCGCTCGCCCTGGGGACGACCGACTGGCAGACCATGACGACGGTCACCCTCCCGACCGCCTTCTCCGGCGTGTCGGCGGCGGTGTTGCTCGGCGTCGGCCGGGCCATCGGCGAGACGATGGCCGCGACCGCCATGGTTCGGCGCCAGCCGACGATCGCCGAACCGCTGTACAACGTCTTCTACGGGTTCGATACGCTGACCTCGCTGATCGCGGCCAACTACGGGTCCTCCAGCGGCTACCAGGAGGACGCGCTGTTCGTCGCCGGCTGCATCCTCTTCGTCTCCGTCCTCTTCCTCAGTATCGGCTCGCAGCTGATCGAACGCCGCATGGACCGGAAGGTCGGGGGTGTCGAGTGATGGCGAGCGCCGCCGAATCCTCGGTCGTCCGCGGGGACACCTCGACCTACGAGACGGTCGCCGCGCTGACCGTCGGCCTGGCCGCCGTCCTCTTTTTCCTCGGGCTGGCGGCCACGGTCGAACTCGTCTCGATCACCGGCACGCTCGCC
Organism: Halosimplex halophilum; assembly: GCF_004698125.1. Taxonomy (NCBI): domain Archaea; kingdom Methanobacteriati; phylum Methanobacteriota; class Halobacteria; order Halobacteriales; family Haloarculaceae; genus Halosimplex; species Halosimplex halophilum. The sequence continues at coordinate 295,776 of NZ_ML214298.1, read as the reverse complement.
GGCCTCCCGACGCTGACGACGCTGGGCCTGCTGCTGGTCCTCATGGGCGTCGCCGTGGCAGGGTTCGGGCTGGCCTCCTACCGGGGGATCTTCCCGACCGACCCGCGGGCGAGCGCCGGCTTCGTCGCCGCGGGGCTGTTCTCGGCGCTGTGGGGGCTGATCGGCGCGCTCGTCGCCGCCGAGACGCTCGGGCTCGGTCTCGCGGGCGGGCTGGTCGGCGGGCTCGGCCTCGCCGCCGTCGCCTTCTTCGCGACCGCCCTGCCCCGGGAGGACATCGGCTCGACGCTGCCGGCCGGGGCGCTGGCCGCGTTCTTCGGCCTGGTCTTCCTGCTCGGGATCGTCGGCCCCGAGTGGTCGTGGTCGCCGTCGAACTTCCCGGACGCCCAGTCGGTGACCTTCTTCGCGCGCACGGTCGCGCCCTTCGCTGTCATGGCGTCGTCGCTGGTCGTCGGCTGGGCGGCAGCGAAGGCCTACGGCGGCTTCGGCGCCCGCGGCCGCCACCTGGGCGCGTACCTGCTCGTCTACCTCAACGCCCTGGCGATCATCGCCGTGCTGGTCGCGCTCGTCGCCTTCGTCGTGTTCAAAGGCGCCGGGCCGGTCACCGAGGGGATCGCGGTCGGCCTCGGCGTCGGCCCGACGACGACGATCGGACTGTTCGGGTTCGGATTCGACGTGACCTGGCCGGTCTACTGGCCGTTCCTGATGAACGGCGCCTCCCTCTTTACCGACATCACGGGCGTCTTCCCGGCTATCGTCGGGACCGCCTGGCTCGTGATCGGCGCGGTCGTCCTCGCGGTGCCGCTGGGCGTCGGCGCGGCGGTCTTCCTCACCGAGTACGCCGAACAGGGTCGGTTCACGAACGTCGTCGAGGTCGCCACGAACGCGCTGTGGTCCACGCCCAGCATCGTCTTCGGCCTGTTCGGCGCCACGTTCCTCGTGCCCCGCTTTACCCCCCAGCCACAGAAGTCGCTGCTCGCGGGGATGATCACGCTCGGGTTCATGCTGCTGCCGCTGGTGGTCATCACGGCCCGCGAGGCGATGATCGCGGTGCCCGACGAGTACCGCGACGCCAGCGCGGCGCTGGGCGTCTCGAAGTGGGGGACGATCCGCAGCGTCGTCCTCCCGGCGGCGATGCCGGGCGTCGTCACCGGCGTCATCCTCGGGGTGGGCCGCATCGCCGGCGAGACCGCGCCCCTGCTGTTGACCATGGGCGGCGGCTCGTTCGTCGGCGCCGGCCAGCGGGCGAAGGTGCTGAACAGTTTCCAGCTCTCGTGGTCGCCGCCGTTCGTCACCAATCCCGAACTCACCCAGGCGACGACCGCCCTGCCCTACCAGCTCTGGCAGGTGATCCTGACCGGCACCGGCGGCAGCGCCGGCGTCGAGGACATCACCGCCTTCGGCTGGGGGACGGCCTTAGTCCTGCTGGGCGTCGTCCTCGCCTTCTACGCGGTCGGTATCGCCACGCGACAGTACTTCCGGAGCAAACTGAGCTATGAGTGAGACAGAATCGAAGACCGGAGGCACAGCACGCTCGTCGGAGACGACGACGGGCGAGACCGACGAGCGGATCCGCGAGGCGTGGCGCGAGTACGAGTTCGCCGGCGAGGCCAAACTCAGCGTCGAGGACCTGGACGTCCACTACGGCGACGACCACGCGCTGCAGGGCGTCTCGATGGACATCCCCGAGGAGAGCGTCACCGCGCTCATCGGCCCCTCGGGCTGTGGCAAGTCGACGTTCCTGCGCTGCCTGAACCGGATGAACGACCGGATCAGCGCCGCCCGCGTCGACGGCTCGGTCGAGCTCGACGGCCGGGAGATCTACCAGGACGGCGTCGACCTCGTCGAGCTCCGCAAGCGCGTCGGCATGGTGTTCCAGGCGCCCAACCCCTTCCCCAAGTCCATCCGCGACAACATCACCTACGGACCGCGCAAGCACGGCGACCTCGACACGGGGCTGCTCGCGCGGCTGACCGGCCGCGACGACAGCGAGGAAGCCGACCGGCTCGTCCGGCGAGCGCTCGAACAGGCGGCCCTGTGGGACGAGGTCAACGACCGGCTCGACGACAACGCCATGGGGCTGTCGGGCGGCCAGCAACAGCGGCTCTGCATCGCCCGCTGTCTGGCGGTCGACCCCGACGTGATCCTCATGGACGAGCCCGCGAGCGCGCTGGACCCGGTCGCCACCTCGAAGATCGAGGACCTCATCGAGGACCTCGCCGAGGACTACACGGTCGTCGTCGTCACGCACAACATGCAGCAGGCCGCCCGCATCTCCGACCAGACCGCCGTGTTCCTCACGGGCGGGCAGCTCGTCGAGTACGACGACACCGAGAAGATCTTCGAGAGCCCCGAGAGCCAGCGCGTCGAGGACTACGTCACCGGGAAGTTCGGGTGATCGCCGTGACGCGCGAGACATACCGGGCGGCGCTGGACGACCTCCGGGCCGACGTGCGCGCGCTGGGCGACGACGCGCTCGCCCAGCTGGACGACGGGCTGACCGCCCTGGCGACCGGCGACGACGACCTCGCCGAGGAAGTGATCGACGGCGACGCCGCGATCAACGACCGCTATCTCGCCCTGGAGGGCGACTGCGTGGACCTGCTGGCGCTCCAGCAGCCGGTCGCGTCGGACCTGCGCTTTGTCGCCGCCTCGTTCAAGATCCTGACGGATCTGGAACGGGTGGCCGACCTGGCGACCAACCTCGGCCGCTACGCGCTGGCGGCCGACCGGCCGGCCGACGAGGTGGACGTGCGGGCCATCGGCGACGACGCCCGCGACCAGGTGGCCGCGGCGCTGGACGCCTACGAGGACGGCGACGCCGACGCCTGCCGGGCGGTCGCCGCGCGGGACGACGATCTGGACGCGCTGTGTCAGCGCGCCAGCGAGCGGGTCGTCCGCGACCTGCTCGAACGGGAGGCCGGCGACGACTCGTGGGCGGCCGAACGGGTACTGGACGACGTGTCCCGGCTGCTGCTGACGGTCCGGGACCTCGAACGCGTCGGCGACCACGGGGTCAACGTCGCCGCGCGGACGCTGTACATGCTCGAAAGCGACCCCGAGTTGCTCTACTGATGCAGACGCGCAAACTCCAGCAGGTCGGCGGCGGCACGTACACGGTGTCGATCCCCAAGGAGTGGGCGAACGACCACCAGCTCGAGGCCGGGATGGAGCTGTATCTCACCACCCACGGCGACGACTCCATCGTCCTCCGCGCCGCCGAGAAGGACGTGGACGAGCTGGCCACCGCCACCCTCGCCGTCGACGGGACGGAGCCAGCGCTGGTCCGGCGCGCGCTCCGGGCGGCCCACGCCGCCGGCTTCGAGACGGTCACGCTCGACCCGGCCGGCGAGTTCACCGACGAGCAGCGCCGGGCGGCCCGCTCGGTCGTCCGGAACCTCGTCGGCACCGACCTCCTCGTCGAGACCGAGAGGGAGATCACCGTCCAGCACCTGCTCGACGCGGCGAGCGTCTCCGTCCGGCAGTCGGTCGTCCAGCTGCAGTTCACCGCGCTGTCGATCCACCGCTCGGCGACAGACGCGCTGGTCGCCGCCGACGCCGAGGCCCACGAGCGGCTCCGCGGGCGCGCCGACGAGGCCGACCGCCTCTTCCGGATGGTCGCCCGTCACCTCTCGCGGTCGCTCGTCTCCCTGGAGGAGATCGACCGCCTCGGGCTCGCCCGCCCGACGCTGTTCGACTACTACGTGACCGCCCGGGCGCTGGAAGGGGTGGCCCGCCAGGGGGTCGGCCTCGCCGACGCCGCCCGCCGGCTCCCCGAGCCGCTCCCCGATCCCGTGGCCGAGAACGTCCGCGAGGCCGCCGAGGCCGCCCGGTCGGTCGTCGACGACGCGACGACGGCCGTCCTCGACGACGCCGACGTGGACCAGACCGCGGTCGCGCTGGACGGCCACGAGCGGGCCGTCGCCGAGGTCGAGGCCGTCGACGCGGCGCTGTTCGACGAGGCGACCGACCCCTTCGACGGCTCGACCGCCGCGACCGTCGCGCTGGCGCGCGCGCTCGACCGCATCGGGCGGACCGCCGACCGCGGCGCCGCCGTCGCCGACGTGGCCGCCCGCGCCGCCGTCCGCGAGCGGAACCGCTGACCGCTCGCCCTCCGACCCGCCGACCGTTTTCCGCACATCCGTCCCTCTCGGCCGCGAATCCCTCGAAGAACGTCGGTCCGCACTGGCCCGGACCGGGGCGCCCCGGGCTACGCGTCCGACCCGATGTCGGCGCGGTGCTCCTCGACCGTCGACTGCACGACTCCCCAGTCGACCGGCGGAGCGCAGTCTGCCAGGTCCGACTCGACGGCGGCGACCGCCTCGCCGAACCGGTCGGTCCACTCGGGTTCGGCCGCCGCGTCCAGCCGCTCGCCCAGCGCCCCGTGACGGCCGTCGAGGTCGTCGAGGCGGGCCGCCAGGTCGTCCAGCCCGCCCTCGCCGACGGGGTCGGCGCCCTCGCGGTCGGCCCACGTCCGCAGATCCCCGAGCTCCGCCCGCAGGTCCGCGACGGTGAGGCCGGTCGCCCGGTGGCTGCACGTGGCGTCGAACCAGGCCCGGGCGGGATCGTCCACGCCGGCATCACTGTCGGCGGCGGCGTTCCCGCCGGCCTCGCCGGCAGCCGTCTCGACGGCGTCGCCGGTGGACGCCGCCTCGATAGCGTCGACCGCGGTCGCCAGGTCGTCCAGCGAGGCCGCGAGCGCGTCGAGGTCCTCGCCGAGGTCGCGGACGCGGACGGCGTGGCTGTCGAGCCACCGCTCGAACGCCTCGAGGTCGAACTGGATCTCGTCGGCGGTCCGCTGGACCTCGCGTGCCCGCTCGTCGACCTGCCGGAGGCCGTCGGCGACGGCGAACCGGGCGGCGGGATCGGCGCGGTCGTCGACGACCGCCTGGAGGTCCTCCCCGAGGGCGGCGGCGCGGTTCTCGACGGCGGCCACCTCGGCCGCGAAGTCCTCGAGGCGGGCCTCGACGGTCGGGAGGTCCGGGACCGACTCGGCGGCCTCGCGGGCGTCGTCCAGCGCGATGCCGGCGAGTTCCACCCGCGTCTCCGCGGTCGTGAGCACCTTCGAGGTGAGTTTCAGCGACTCGCGGAGGGCGTCGCGGCTGACGACGCCGTCCTCGGCGACGAACCCGAGCGCGGCGCGGACGGTCTCGGGGTCGCGGTCGGGCTCGCGGGCGCGGACGCGCTCGACCGCCTCGTCGACCGCGAGCCCGTCGAGTTCCGCCGGCTCTCCGGCGCCCTCGACACTCGTGGTCGGTCGGTCGGCGTCCCCGTCGCTCGTCGCTGTCCCCTCGCCTGCCGCGTCGGTGTCGTTCGTGGTGTCGCTCATGGTGGCTGTCGACGCGCCGAACCCGTCGACTCGGCCGCGTCGGTCGTCCGTCGCTACCGGAGCGACGGACAAGACCGTGACTAAGTTCGCTATAGCGATCCGGTGAGCGATGGGGAGCGCTACCGAGAACTATGTATCCGTGTCATCTGACGCTGGCCCAGCGCCGTTCCCGTCGAAGCCGCCGGGGCCGTCCGGGAGGCGGACGGTGACCGTGGTGCCGTCGTCGGTGTCGAAGGAGACGGAGCCGCCGAGCGCGTCGGCGCTCCATTGGACGACCCAGAGGCCGATGCCGGTGGCGTGGTTCAGCTGGGTCTCGGCCCCCGCGTCGAGGGGCGCCAGCTCCGCCTCGGGGATGCCGGGGCCGTCGTCGGCGACGGTCACCCGGAGCTCGCCGGCGTCGACGGTCGCCGTCACGGAGACGGTCGGGTCGTCGACGTGGTCAACCGAGTTCTCGACGAGGTTGGCGACGACCAGCCGGAGCAGTCGCGGGTCGGTCGCGGCCGTGGCGTCGCCGTCGACGGTCACGTCGAGGCTCGCGGCCGCCTCGCGGTAGTCGGCGACCGCCCCGGAGATGACCTCCGCGACCGGGGTCGACCGGTAGCGCGGGCCGTCGCGGCGACACTGCTCGAACGCCCGGGCCTTCTCGCCGATGTCGATGAGCTCGCGGGCGCTGCCCTCGATGATGTCCGCGCTGTCGACCAGCCGGTCGTCGTCGCTGCGGTCGGCGATGAGCTCGGCGTTGCCGGCGACGGCGGTCATCTTGTTGCGCAGGTTGTGCCGGAGGACCCGGTTGAGCACGTCGAGCCGCTGCTCGCGGCGCCGCTCGCGGGTCACGTCCTGGAAGACGAGCGTCGTCCCGACGGCCGCGCCCTTCGGGTCGGTCAGCGTCGACCGCGAGACGAGGAACTCCCGGCGGCGCCCGCCCGAGCGGACGGCGACGAGTTCGTCCGCCGCGCCGGGGTCGCCCGCCGACCCGACCGGGTCCGCCCTGCCGGCGACCGCGCCGTCGGCCGCGCCCCCGTCGGCGACCGGGTCGGCGTCGAGGTCGACCAGCTCGGAGATGGGGGTGCCGAGCAGCGTCGTCCCGTCGCGGCCGGACTCCAGCAGCGGGTCGGCCGCGGCGTTGTAGTCGACGACGCGGGCGTCGGGGTCGACCACGAGCACGGGCGTCCCGATGTCGTCGATGGCGGTGCGGTCGGCGGCCCGGCGGGTCGTCGGGTTCGTCTCGAACATCCCGCTCTCGACGAACGCGTAGGCGTCGAGCAGGACGTGCGGGACGAACAGCACCGCGACGAAGGCCAGCGAGGGGTCCGGCCCCAGGTCGAAGACCCACATCGTCACCCCGAGCGTCGGCGTGACGGTGCTGAGCGCGACGGCGGCGGCCTCGCGCCGGTAGAGGGGCCCGTAGCTCAACACGGTGTCGAGCAGCAGGGCCACCGCGACCCCGGCCATGCCCGTGCCGAACGCGACGGCGAACAGCCCCCACGGTTCGAGCGCGTAGGACACCGTCGCGGCCGCCCCCGTCGGGTCGACCCGGAAGTTCCGCAGGACCACGTCGTTGACCGGCGCCGTCGCGACGACGAGCGAAGTCAGCGCCGCGACGGGCACGACCGTCCAGCCGTCGAGCAGGCCGCTCCGGCCGGTGTACTCCAGCGCGAACGCGAGAAAGAGCGGGCCGACCCACGTCAGCGCCGCCCAGGTCAGTGCCTCGAGGACGAGTCGCGCACCCGGGTCCCCGACGGTCAGCGACAGCCCCGCCAGCAGACAGAACAGCGTCTGCGCGACCAGCGTCGCGACGAACCAGCCCGCCCCCGGCTTGCCGAGGTGGCGCCACAGGTAGGCGACCAGCGCGGCCGTTCCCCCCGCCGCGGCCAGCGACCCGACCGCCAGCCACGACGAGAGCGCGGCGAGTCCGCTCACACTCGACCCACGCGCCGACCCGCCCTCAGCGTCGTACCTAACCAGATAGGTGCCGGTCGGCGAGAGCGCGGCCAGCAGCTATTAGTCAGTACGCTGTGAATTGATCCGGCGATGGCAACGACTCGGCGGAGTCCCGCGAGCGCCGGCGCCGTGGTGATCGGACGATGAGCGCGCGCGACGGCGCCGACGGCGACGTGCCCGGCTGGTGGGTGTTCGTCTTCGTGGTGCTCGCGCTGGCGACGCTGGCGGGCGTCCTGATCGCGCTCGGCGGGCTGTGAGCGGCGACAGACCGAGACGGGCGGCGAGGTTCCCGGCGGCTTACATCGAGTCCGGCGCGGCGACGCCCAGCAGGCCGAGGGCGTTGCCGACCGTCTCGCGGGCCGCGGCGACCAGCGCGAGTCGCGCGCGGCGGGTCGGTTCGTCGTCGGCCGTCAGCACGGGACACTCCCGGTAGAAGGCGTTGAACTGCTCGGCGAACGTCCGCGTGTAGGTGGCGACGCGGTGCGGTTCCAGTTCCTCGCCGGCCTCCTCGACGACCGCGGGGAAGCGGGCGATCGTCCGGAGGAGGTCCCGCTCGGCGTCGGTGGCGAGCAGGTCGGGGTCGACCGCGTCGGCGGGGTCGAGCCCCTCGCTCTCGGCCTCGTCGAGGATGCCGCAGGCGCGTGCGTGGACGTACTGGACGTACGGCGCCGACTGCGCCTCGAAGTCCAGCGCCCGCTCCCACTCGAAGGTGATCGACTTGGTCGGCTGCTTGGAGACGATGTCGTAGCGCACGGCGCCGGTCCCGACCTGTTCGGCGATGCGCTCGACGTCATCGGCGTCGAGGTCGTCGTCGCGCAGGCGGTCGTCCAGCCGGTCCTCGACCTCCTCGCGGGCGCGGTCGATGGCCTCGTCGAGCAGGTCGTCGAGGTCGACGCCGGTCCCCTCGCGGGTGGACATCCCCTCGCCGCCGGGGAGGTTCACCCACGAGTAGAACACCTGGTCCAGCCGGTCGGTGTCGCGGCCCAGCAGCTCCAGCGTCTCGTTGAGCTGGTCGAAGGTGAGCTTGTGGTCCTCGCCGATGACCGTCACGGCGCGGTCGTACTCCTCGAACTTCCACTCGTGGTGGGCGATGTCCCGCGTCGTGTACAGCGTCGTGCCGTCCGAGCGCAGGAAGACGAGGTTCTTGTCGAAGCCCGGCAGGTCCAGTTGCCAGGCGTCGTCCTCGTAGACGGCCTCGTCGAGGGCCTGCAGGCGCTCGACCACGTCGCCGGTCGACCCGTCGCGCATGAACCGCGTCTCCTTGACGAACTCGTCGAACTCGGCGGGCAGCCGCCCCAAGGTCTGGGTCATCCCGTTCAGCACCCCGTCGACGACCTCGCTGACCCGCTCGTAGGTCGCCTCGTCGCCGTCCTCCAGGCCCTGCATGATGGCCTCGATCTCGGCCTCGGCGGCCTCGACCTCGGAGTCGGGCGCCTCGTCGAGGTAGGCGTTGCCCTTGCGGTAGTAGCGGACGAGGTCGTAGTCGGGCTTGTCGCGCTCGGGCTCGGGCAGGTCGCTCTCGTCGAAGGTCTCGTAGGCCCAGGTGAACACGGCGACCTGGCGGCCGGCGTCGTTGACGTAGTAGTGGGTGTCCACGTCGTAGCCGGCGAACTCGAGCACGCGGGCGAGCGCGTCGCCGACGATGGGGTTGCGGGCGCGGCCGACGTGGACCGGACCGGTGGGGTTGGCCGAGGTGTGCTCGACGACGACGGAGGTGTCGCGGTCGTCCAGCCGGCCGTACCCCTCGGCCTGGGCGCGCTCGACGGTCTCGGCGAGGTAGCGGTCGCTGGGGAAGAAGTTGACGTAGGGCCCCTGGGTGTCGACCCGGCCGAGGTAGTCGTAGTCGGCGGGGTCGATCTCGCTCGCCACGTCGGCGGCCACCTGCGGCGGCGGCGCGCCGACCTCGCCCGCCAGGCGGAAGGCGACGCTGGAGGCGACGGCGGCGTCGACGTCCTCGGGCGGGCGCTCGATGCCCAGGTCCTCGGTCGGCAGCTCGAGGGCCGACAGCGCCGTGCGCAGGGCGTCCTCGACCTCCGAGCGCAGGGAGAGATACATACTCCCCGGTTTTCGAGCGGCGGATATAGGAATGACGAATGTGGCCGGGCGCGGCCGGCGCGTTCGAGCGGAGGCGGGTGCGGCGGGACGGGTGGGTTCGCCGGCCGCGGGCGGTGGGCCGGTTCGGACGGCCGGTCAGCCGAACAGGCCGAAGCGGCCGCCGGAGTCGTCCTCGTCGTCCTCCTCGTCGTCCTCGTCGACGAACCACTCGCGGTCGACGGCGGTCTCGAGGTCGTCGATCTCCGCCCCCTCGAAGAAGATGCCGAGCAGGTGTTCGGTCAGGCGCACGTAGGCGTCGGCGGCGGGGCTTGCGGGGGCGTTGAGTACGAGCGGTTCATCGGCGGTCGCCTCGATGTCGTCGGGGACCACCGCCAGCAGCTTCGAGTCGAAGCGGTCGGCGATGGCCTCCACGTCCGTCTCGGTGGTCGTCCGGTTGAGGACGGTGCCGATGACCTCGCCGTCGACGCGTTCGGCGAGTTCGGCGGTCTTGATGGCGTCGCCGACGGCCACGTCGTCGGGCGTGGTGATGAGGACGACGCCGTCCGCGAGGCCGAGCGGAACGGTCGTCTCGTGGCTGAGGCCGGCGCCGGTGTCGATGAGGACCACGTCGTAGGCGTTGCGCAGCGTCTTGATGACCTTCTTGAGCTTCGCCGGGTCGGCGTCGGCGAACGCCTCCAGGCTCTGCTCGCCGGGGATGATCGTGATCCCGCCCTGCACGTCCGTCAGCGCGTCGCTGACGGCGCGCCCGCCGGCGAGGACCTGGTGGATGCTGGTCTCGGGTTCGACCCCCAGCATCGCGCCGAGGTTCGCCATGCCGAGGTCGGCGTCGACGACGACCACGTCGTAGCCCTCCTCCTCCATCGCCGCGGCGACGTTGACCGCCGTCGTCGTCTTGCCGACACCGCCTTTCCCACCGGCGACCGTACAGACGTAGCCCGCCATTGTGTTACTCCAAATCACGGGGACCACATAAAGGCGCCGTCCGTTCCGACGCCCGTCGGACGCCCGTCCGTCGGTCAGACCAGGGCGAGGACGTTCGAGACGTGGACCGCGACCAGCTGGAGCCCGCGGGCGGCCGCGACCGTCGGGACGACCAGCCGCCACGGGTCCCGCGGCATATCGCCGACGGTCGGGTAGTACCGCCAGATCCCGGCCAGCAGCGCCACCGCCAGCGACTTCTGGACGACCAGCCCGGCGTACCCGAGGTGCGCGAGGAACGCGCGGGCGACCGGGTTCGCCTCGAACCCGCCGAGCGCGAGGACGACCGTCGTCAGTCCCGTGTCGCCCACGGCGTACGCGAGGAGCGCCAGCGCCCACGCCCCGGCGGTCACCGGCCGGTAGCGGGGGCCGACGCCCAGGTACCACGCCCGCAACCACGCCCCGACCGGCCCGGCGACGCCGCCGACAGCACCGGCTACCCGCCCGTAGATCCGGCCGTGCTCGTCCGCTGTCGTATCCGTGCTCACGTCACCCACCCGCGGGTCCGCGTCCCGCTCGCGGCCGGTCGTCCCGCCCACCACGGGGAACGACCCGGCCTGTCGCGTCCGTACGGGAACCTGCCGGTCCCGCCCTCTTAGGCGTTGCGGCCGCCACAGGTCCGGTTCCCGACCTCCCGGCCGTCGCGGCCGCCACGAACCGGCCGCCGCCGCGGCCACCGCAAACCGGCCTCTCGGCGCCCGGGATCGACACCTCGGGCGGCGGCCCTCCGGGGAGGTCAACACTTACTTAGCCCCGAGCGCCCCACGTTTGGACAATGAGTGAGCAACAGGAACAGTCGGACAAACAGAAATACGAGTTCCGCAAGGTCATCGAGGAGCTGAAGGGCTACAGCGGGTCGGGGACGCAGCTGGTCTCGATCTACATCCCGGAGGACCGGCAGGTCAGCAGCGTCGTCGAACACGTCACCCAGGAGCACTCCGAGGCGTCGAACATCAAGTCCAAGGACACCCGCACGGCCGTCCAGGACGCCCTGACCTCCATCAAGGACCGGCTGCGCTACTACGACACCTACCCGCCGGAGAACGGGATGGTCGTCTTCTCGGGCGCCATCGACACCGGCGGCGGTCGGTCGGACATGATCACCCGCACGCTGGAGAGTCCGCCCCAGCCCATCGAGTCGTTCCGCTACCACTGCGACAGTGATTTCCTCACCGAGCCGCTGGAGGAGATGCTCGCCGACAAGGGCCTGTTCGGCCTGATCGTCCTCGACCGGCGGGAGGCCAACGTCGGCTGGCTGCGCGGCAAGCGCGTCGAGCCCGTGAAGTCGGCCTCCTCGCTGGTGCCGGGCAAGCAGCGGAAGGGTGGTCAGTCCGCCCAGCGGTTCGCCCGCCTGCGCCTGGAGGCCATCGACAACTTCTACCAGGAGGTCGCGGGGATGGCCAACGACCTGTTCGTCGACGAGCGCCACGAGATGGACGGCATCCTCGTGGGCGGCCCCTCCCCGACCAAAGACGAGTTCCTCGACGGCGACTACCTCCACCACGAGCTCGGCGACATGGTGCTGGGGAAGTTCGACGTGGCCTACACCGACGAGTCCGGGCTCCACGACCTCGTCGACGCCGCCCAGGACGTGCTCGACGAGCACGAGATGCTCCAGGACAAGAAGTACATGGAGCGGTTCTTCGACGAGCTCCACGACGGCGACCTGGCGACCTACGGGTTCGGCCCCACCCGCGAGAACCTCAACATGGGCGCCGTCGAGACGCTCCTGCTCAGCGAGGACCTCCGCCAGGACGTGGCCGTCTACGACTGTCCCGAGGGCCACACCGAGCGGGAACTGCTCGGCCAGTCGGAGAGTCTCGACGACGAGCGGACCTGCGACCGCTGCGGCGAGGAGATGGAGGGCGACCGCGAGGACGCCATCGACCACCTGATGGAGCTGGCCGACCAGCGCGGCACCGAGACGTACTTCGTCTCGACGGACTTCGAGAAGGGCGAGCAGCTGCTCTCGGCGTTCGGCGGCATCGCCGGCATCCTGCGGTACTCCACGGGCGTCTAGGGACCGACGCGCAGTTCGCGCTCCCGGATTCTCCCGGTCTCGCTTCGCCGATCAGCCGCGCCGCTGTCGAACCCGGCGTACTCGCGTGTACCGCGACGGCGTCGAAAGGCAGAGAGTGTCGCCGGCGGCCCGGGAGGCGGGGGGATGCCTCCGCCGGGCCCGGCCGGCGACGCGAAATGGGTGCTGGTGGTAAGGGGGGGATTGGGGGGAGACGACGACGGGTCCTAAGTGTCGTCGCGGCGGCACCTGGCATCGATGCCGCGGATCGGTGTACTACCCCCTGATGTAAATGCAGTATGCCTAACAGAGTAGGGACCGAGCGGAGACGGCGAGCGGGCATGGGCTACCAGGGTCGGATCGCCCGACGCGGCGGTCACAGCAGCTGTTCGAGCTGACGGCGGCGCCCCCGCAGGTCGGCCGCGGCGTCGACGGTCGGGTCGTCCGCCAGGCGGTCGAGCGCGAGCAGCGGGTCGGTCCCGGCCCGCTCGACGGTCGCCAGCAGTTCCGATATCTCCGAGCGGTTGGTCGCCAGCGACGGGATCAGCCCGACCATCAGCACGAACGGGACGGCCGCGTCGTCGTTCGACGGGACCGCGTCGCTGATGGCGGTGAAGTCGGGGACCTCGTCGGGCGGGTCCGCCACGGGCCGGAGTGCGAGACAGCGAGTGCAGACCTCGGCGGCCGCGTGCTCGCCCGGGAGTGCCTCGCGGTACCGCTCGGGGACCGGGAAGGAAAGCGTCGGCGCGCCGCAGTCGGGACAGGTCATGCCCGTGCGTGCGCGCGGGACGAACTAAACGGTGCCGGGGACGACGGAGCCGACGGGACGTATCGGTGCTGGGGAAACGACCGAACGGACGGGAACAGGAGGGGACGGAGATACCGGAACCGGGGAGAACGGACCCGGGAGCGTCAGTCGTCGGCCGGGACGGCGTCCTCTTCGGCTTCTTCGTCCGCCTCGGCTTCCTTCTCTTCGTCCTCCTCGGCCTCCTTCTTGTCCTTGATCTTCTTCATGCGGAAGATCTCCTCGCGCTCCTGCTCCTCGAGTTTCTGCTCGATGTACTCCTGGTTGGAGCGCAGTTCGGGCAGCAGCTTGAACTCCAGGGCGTTGACGCGGCGCTTGGTCGTCTCGATCTCGTCGAGCATCTTCTTCATGGCCGTCTCGACCTCGGCGGCGAGGATGATCTGGTCGAGCAGTTCCTCGTAGGCCTCCGCCGCCTCGTCGATGCGGGCGCTGGTCCCGAGGACGCCGTAGCCGCGTTCGTCGAGGCTCTTGGAGACCTTCGTGGCGTCGATCTGGGGGATGTAGACGCCCATGACGCTCTTGGACTCGGTGGTGATCTCGGGGTGTTCCTTGAGCGCGGCGGCGGCGCCGCGGACGGCCACGTCGCCGTCCATCGCGCGGGCCATGTTGATGGCGTTCTGGGCCTCCTCGTACTTCTCGTCGAGGTCGGCGCGCACGTCCTGGGCCTCGTCGAGGATGTCCATGAACTCCATGATGAGGCCGTCGCGCTTCTGCTCCAGCGTGTCGTGCCCGCGCTCGGAGAGCTCGATGCGCTCCTCGATCTGCATGAGCTCCTTGCGAGTGGGTTTGACGTCCTCGGCCATTTGATCCCGGGTTGTCGGCGTAGGCAGTTAACCGTTTTCAGTCTCGTCGGCGGTCGTGACCGCCCCGCCCCGAACAGAGAGCGTGAAAGAGCCCCACGCGGGGCAACGCGAGTGGAGCGAGTGTCCGTCGGTGTGGCGAGCACAGGTTTTTACGCCGAGACGACGGATCGGTACCCATGAGCGAGATCGTCGCGACGGAGGACACCCTCGGCGGCGAACCCCGCATCGAGGGCCGTCGGATCGGCGTGTTGCACGTCGTCGACCGGGTCCTCGACGGCGAGCAGTCCCCCGAGGCCGTCGCGGCCGAGTTCGACCTCGACCTCGCGGACGTGTACCGCGCGCTCACGTACTACTACGACCACCCCGACGAGATGCGGGAGTGGCGCCGACGAAAGCGGGAGGCCGCGGAGACGGCGCGGGAAGCACAGCCGGACCCCGAAGAGTCCCAGCGGCGAGCGTGAGAGTTCTCTGCGACGAACACGTGCCGCCCGCGCTCGTCAGCGCGCTCCGGAGCGAGGGGTTCGAGGTCGAGACGGTCGGCGAATCGGTCGAGCTGGGGAGCCCCGACGCGGACCTCCTCGAGTTCGCGAGCGACCGGGGCTACGCCGTGCTCACGAGCGACAGCGACTTCGTCGACAGGAAGGGCCACAGCGGGGTCCTGTACTACGAGGACCAGAACGTGTCGACCCGCGAGCTGGTTCGTGCGGTCCGGATGGTCGACGACCTGCTCCCGGACGACGCCGTCGAAGGGGAGACGATCTTTCTCCCGGACGGGTGGACGTAGCGCCCGCTGGACCACGGGGTCCGACACCCCGTTCACCAGTACCCGGCGAATCGGTCGAGCCACGTGACGACGACCACGTGGGGCAGCGTCAGCACGGCGACGGCGACGAGGTAGACGCCAGTCGCGCCGGCCAGCGTCGGTTCGGGCGCCGGCGCCGCCCACCACAGCGCCCCGCAACCGACCAGGGCGACGAGCGTCGGCAGGGCGGCCTCGCGGGCGAACCGGCCGAGTGCTGGCGCGAGCCGGCCGCGTTCCAGCGCGTCGACCGCGCGGTCGTCCAGCGCGAGGACCCGGGCGACGTGGCGGGGCGCGTGCCAGCAACAGAAGTACAGCCCGACCGCGAAGACGGGCGGGACGACGAGGAAGTACGTCCACAGCAGCCCCGTCTCGCCGGCGTCGACCGCCCACGCCCGCCGGTCGCCGGCCGCGCGGTAGCCGACCGCGAGCGCGAGGAGCGTCAGCCCAGCGAGCGCCGCGCCGACGGCGAGTCGGGCGTCGGCTTCGAATGGCCAGGCGGGCACCGACCCGCCGAAGGGGGCGACGAACGATCCGAGGACCGCGCGGTAGCGGCCGGGGAACGCCACCAGCGGGACGCCCATCGGCAGGGCGCCGCGGACGGCGAGGGTCAGCGCGCGCCGCGGGCGGGTGTCGAGGTGGTCGGCGTCCAGTACTTCGCGGAGCGGGTGGAGTTCGCCCTGGCCCCAGTGGAACCACGTCAGCGCGAGGAAGGCGGCGGCCGCGGCGAGCGGCGCCAGGAACCACGCGGCGGCGTAGGCGCCGCCGGCGACCAGGTAGACGGCGCCGACGACCGCGAGCCATCGGGTGGTGAGTCGGCCGGCCGCCGCCCGGGGGAGCGCCGCCCAGTCGACGGCGCCGTGAGGCAGGCCGAACGCGACGACGCTGGCGACCAGCGGGACGTACCGCCACGCCGGCGGGACGGAGAGGCCGGCCGCGAACGCGAGCGTCGCGACGGCGATGGGGACCCACGGGATCCAGACCACGAGCGCGCGCAGGGGCGCGCGGGCGGCCGGCGGGACCCGGGCGTCGGTCCGCTCGCGGGCTAGCGCCATCGGCCGACCACCCAGCGGAACAGCACCACGCCCTGAACGACGAAGCAGTTCGTCACGACGAAAAACAGCATCTCCTCGACCGGGAGCCCGGCGACCGCCAGGCCCGTGGTGTAGGTGTCGGAGATGGTCCACACGCCCGCCCGGATGGCCAGCCGGTCGACCGCCCAGAGGTACGCCGACGGGACCAGCACGGCGGCGGCCACGCGGGCGCGCACCCGCCAGAGGTACCGCCAGCCGACGCCCCACTGCAGGGCGAGCACCGGGCCCGCCCACGCGAGGATGGCGCCCGCGTACGTCGTCGCCGGCGCGGTCAGCGCGAGCAGGCCGACGAGTCCGACGGCCAGCCCCGCCGCGGCGCCGAGCAGCCGGTCCCGCCGGGTGTGGGTGACGCCCTCGACGACCGGGCCGGCGACGTGGAGCGTCCACAGCGTCGTCAGCGCGGGCTGGAGGACGAAGAAGGCGATCTCCTCGTAGGGGACGCCCCACAGGCGGCCCGCGACCGTCCCGGCGCCGTAGGACCACACCCCCATCGAGATGAGCAGGCGGTCCCACGGCAGCGTGTACGCCACCGCGAGGACGGTCACGACGACCAGTCCCGCGGCGCCGACCCGCCAGTCGACGCTGTCGCGGCGGTGGTGGACCGTCGCAGTCAGCGCCGCCAGGACCGGCAGGACGTACAGCGCGTGGAACTGGACGTAGGTCAACGAGCTCATCGGTGTGGTCTCCGGAAACCGCGACCGTAGTTCGTTCGGGCCGATTCTCGGCCGTGATACTCCGCGGCTGCGACGGTGGCCCGCGGGAGCGGGCCCCACCAGCTACCACCAGGTCCGCGTCGTGCTACGTGGTATCGGCGACGGGGTGCCCGGTCGCGGCGCCGGGCCGCGACGGGCGGTCGCGTCAGTCGTCGGCGGTCGCGGCGGCGCCGGTCCCGGTCGCGGCCGAGACGTCGTCGAGGACCTGCCGGCTCGACAGCAGCAGGAACCCGAAGCCGACCTTCGCGACGAGGTCGAGGACCATGAACCCGGCCGTCTCGACGAACAGGACGCTCCCGCTGACCTCGGGGAGCAGCCCGAGCCCCTCGGTGCCGGCCAGCCACCACACCGGGTAGACCAGCCAGACCGCGACGATCAGGTTACGCAGCTGTGCGAACTTCGCGCCCACGTCGCTGCCCAGCTCCTGGGCCTGCTCGGTGAGCGTCCCGAACAGGAAATACAGGAGTACCAGCAGGAAGCCGGTGCTGATACCCCACCAGACCAGCCGGCGGGCGCCGTCGCCGAGGCCTCCCGCCACGAAGTTGCCGCCGGCCAGCGTCGCGACCGCGCCGGTGCCGATCATCAGCGCGTCGAGGCTGACCAGCGTCGTCAGCTGGTTGCGGTTGGCCCGCGCCAACAGTCCGAGGTCGATCAGCAACAGCGGCGTCGTGAACAACCAGTCCGTGTACCGCGCCCAGTAGATACTGAGCTCCTCGCCGGCGACGTTGACCGTCGTCAGCCCGAAGCCGGTCGCCATCGCGAGGTAGTTGACGAACGCTATCGCCGTGATCAGTATCGTCACGATGTAGAACTCCTGGCGCTTCTGGTCTTCCTCGCCCCAGCCGCGGGCGATGAAGTACAGCATGCCCAGGAACATTCCTGCCGTCCCGATCCACAGCCAGATTTGCTCGCTCCCTGGTGCTGGCATGACTACGATCAGTACTGGGGATTTTTGCCCCAAAAGAAAAGTACCAAACTAGTTGGATCGGATCGATCGGCGCGCGTGTGACCGTTACGCATCCCGGTATCGGGACGTACGGAGCTGTTTAGCCACCGATCCGGCAGACTGCCCGGTTCCAGTCGGGCGATGGGACGTGTCCGGGGGCGTGGTGGGTATAAAAACCAAGGGGGACGGCGGCCCGGTCAGCCGTACAGTTCCTCGAAGACCTTCCGCTGGGCGGCCCGGAGGTGCTGGTGGAAGGTCGAGCGGCCGATGTCCATGGCGGCGGCCAGGTCCTCGCCGTTGGTCTCGCGGGGCCACTCGAAGAAGCCGCCGACGATGGCCGTCTGCAGCGCGGTCGACTGGCGGTCGGTCAGGCGGTCGTCGATGCGGGCGCGCACGTCCTGGCGGCTGTCGGCCGGGCGCTCGTGTTCGCGGTAGGCCGACAGGTCGGCGCCGTCGACGCGGTCCTCGACGGCCTCGACGACCGCCCGCGGCTGGGCCTCCGGCGGGATCTCGACGGTCAGTTCGCCGGTGCCGTCGCTTGCCGACATCGCCCCGACCCGCCCGCCCCGGTCGAGCAGGAGGTCGACCAGCGGCGACTCGCCGACGGAGAACTCCACGACCGCCCGCCCGTCGCCCGCCGTCACCGGCGTACACGCGGTCACGTCCGCGCGGGCGGCGGCGGCCTCGGCGACGGCGTCGGGGTCGGCGTCCGTCTCGAAGAAGAAGGTCGTCGGCCCGGCGTCGCGCGTGACCGTGCCCGTGTGGACGAACTCCGCGCCGAGTTCGCCGGAGAGGCCGACGAAGAAGGGGTCCGCGCCGGTCAGCGAGAACGCCAGCTCCGTCACGTCGTCGGAGCCCAGCAGCCGCTGGGAGGTCAGCGCGTGCAGCGCCATCGCGGTCGACTGGGCGACCGCGGCGAGCACGCGCTGTTCGGGCTCGGGCAGGTCGGCCTCGGGCCGCAGCGCCACCACGAGCACGCCGTAGCTCACGTCGCCGTACTGCAGCGGCAGGGCGGCCAGCCCGCCCGCGCCGCCGTCGACCAGTCCGTCGTAGACCGCCGGCACCGCGTCGGCGTCGACGAACTGCGCGTCGCCCGTCCGCGCGGCCCGCGCCGCCGGGTCCGCGCCGTCGACCGGGAGTTCCAGCGACGGCGGGTCGGCGACCCCGGCCCACGTCCCCGGGCGGATGGTGTCGGTCGCGGGCTCGGCCTCGCCGACCCACGCCAGCGCGTACTCGTCGGTCTCGACCAGCCGGTCGGCCACCGCCCGCTCGACCGCCGACCGGGTCTCGGCGCTCAGCAACTCGCTCGTCACGTCGGTCACCA
This sequence comes from Halosimplex halophilum, assembly GCF_004698125.1. Classification (NCBI taxonomy): domain Archaea; kingdom Methanobacteriati; phylum Methanobacteriota; class Halobacteria; order Halobacteriales; family Haloarculaceae; genus Halosimplex; species Halosimplex halophilum. Next base: position 276,975 of record NZ_ML214298.1, on the reverse strand, counting down.
GCCCGTCCAGACGGTCCAGCAGCGCCTCGACCGTCTCGCGTTCGGCCCTGGCCTTCTCGGCCTGGCGCTGGGCCTCCCGCTCGGCCTCGACCCGGTCGGTCACGTCCTCCTGGAAGCCGACGTAGTGGGTCACCTCCTCGCCCTCGCCGTGGATCGGCGCGATGTGGACCCGGTTCCAGAACTGCTCGCCGTCGTCGGTGTAGTTGACGAGCTCGACCGAGACGGGCTCGCCGGCGTCGATCGCCTTCGCCATCTCGGCGATCTTCGCCTCGTCGGAGTCGTCGCCCTGCATGAAGTTGCAGTTGCGCCCCAGCACGTCCGCCTCGTCGTAGCCCGCCAGCTCCTCGAAGGCCTCGTTGACGTAGATCAGCGGCGTGTCCCGCCGTTTCCCGTCGGCGATGGTGATCCCCACCGGCGCCTCGTCCATCGCCCGGTCTTTCAGCTCCTCCGTGACCCGGGCGAACCGGCGGTCGCCCTCGGTGATCGCCGCGTCGAGGGCGTCGACCAGCGCGCCCAGTTGCTTCTCGGGCGGGTCTCTCGGCACGTAGTCGGTCACGCCCGCCGCGATGGCCTCGCTGGCCAGGTGTTCGTCGCCGACCGCGGTGAAGATCAGAAAGGGCAGGTCGTCGGTCCGCTCGCGCACGTCGCCCAGCAGGTCCAGCCCCGAGCTATCGGGCAGCCGCCGCTCGCTGACGACGGCGGCCGGCGGGTCGGTGGCGACCGCGTCCAGCGCCGCCGCCGCGTCCCGCGCCCGTTCGGGGGCGTAGCCCGCCTCGCGGAGCGCGTCGGCGACCGGCGCCGCGCGCTCGTCGTCGGGGTCGACGTACAGCACCCGCCGTCCCGCCCCCGCAGTGGAGCGAGTCATGCACCGACATACCGGTCGACCCGTCAAGAGCGTTGTCCTCGTAGAGTGGCGCAACGACGACTCGAAGGCGCGTCCGTACACGACGGCGTGGCCGCTGTGGGACGAGCGACGCGCGGAAAAAGTGCGTTCCGGGCGGGAGCGTCAGTCGGCGGCGACTTCGGCCTCGACGTCCTCGCGGTAGTACTCCTCGATGTTCTCCTCGTCGATGCGGTTGAGCTCCTCCTTGGGGAGCATCGAGAGCAGGTCCCAGCCGATGTCGAGCGTGTCGTCGATGTCGCGGTCGGTGTTGTACCCCTGCTCGATGAACTCCTCCTCGAAGGCCTCGGCGAAGTCGAGGTACTTGTTGTCCCGTTCCGAGAGGGCCTCGCGACCGACGATGTTCACGAGGTCGCGCAGGTCCTCGCCCTCCGCGTAGGCGGCGTAGAGCTGGTCGGAGACGCCGCCGTGGTCGCCGCGGGTCAGCCCCTCGCCGATCCCGTCGTCCATCAGCCGCGACAGCGACGGCAGCGGGTCGATCGGCGGCTGGATGCCCTGGCTGTTGAGGTCGCGGTCGACGAGGATCTGCCCCTCCGTGATGTACCCCGTCAGGTCCGGGATCGGGTGGGTGATGTCGTCGGACGGCATCGTCAGGATGGGGATCTGCGTGATAGAGCCCTCTTCGCCCTTGATGCGGCCGGCGCGCTCGTAGAGCTGGGCGAGGTCGGTGTACATGTACCCCGGGTAGCCACGGCGGCCCGGGACCTCCTCGCGTGCGGCGCCGATCTCCCGGAGCGCCTCACAGTAGTTGGTCATGTCCGTGAGGATGACCAGCACGTGGTACCCCTTGTCGAAGGCGAGGTACTCGGCGGTCGTGAGGGCCAGTCGCGGCGTGACCGTCCGCTCGACGGCGGGGTCGTCCGCGAGGTTCATGAAGACGACCGAGCGTTCGAGCGCGCCGGTGCGCTCGAAGTCGTCCATGAACTCGTTGGCCTCTTCGGCGGTGATCCCCATCGCGCCGAAGATCACCGCGAACTCGGTGTCCTCGTCGTCCTCGCCTTCCTCCTCCGGGACGGAGGCCTGGCGGGCGATCTGCAGCGCGAGGTCGTTGTGCGGCAGCCCCGACCCCGAGAAGATCGGGAGCTTCTGGCCGCGGACGAGCGTGTTCATGCCGTCGATGGCCGAGACGCCCGTCTGGATGAAGTCCTCGGGGTACTCCCGGGAGTAGGGGTTGATCGCGGCGCCGACGATGTCGCGTCGCTCGTCGGGGACGATGTCCGGGCCGCCGTCGATCGGGTTCCCGGAGCCGTCGAGGACGCGACCGAGCAGGTCCTCGGTGACGGGCATCTTCATCGTCTCGCCGAGGAACCGGACCGACGAGTCGGTGTCGATGCCCTCGGTGCCCTCGAAGACCTGGATGGCGACGTGGTCCGACGAGGAGTCGAGCACCTGGCCGCGGCGCGTCTCGCCGTCGCCGGTCTCGATCTCGACGATCTCGTCGTAGCCGATCGGTTCGTCGGTCTCGACGTGGACCAGCGGACCGCTGATTTCCGTGATTGTCTGGTATTCTTTCATCGTTAGTACAGGGAGCGCAGTTGTTCGGTCATGTCGTCCTCGAGGTCGTCGACGAACTCGTCGACCTCGTCGTCGGGCGTCGTGCCGATGCGGTTGAGCCGCGGGACGGCGTCGATGTCCGTGATCTCGTCGATCGGGACGCCCGCGTCGAGCGCGTCGAACGCCTCGTCGTTGAACGTCCGGATCGCGCCGAGGATCCGGTAGGTCTTCTCCGGCGGGCAGTAGCGGTCGACGTCGTGCAGGGCGTTCTGCTGGAGCCACGCCTCCTTGATGTAGCGGGCGACCTCCAGAGTCAGCTGCTGGTCCTCCGGCAGGGCGTCCTTGCCGACGAGCTGGACGACCTCCTGCAGTTCGTCGTCCTCGTCGAGGACGTCGATGGCCCACTGGCGCTGCTCGGGCCAGTCCTCGGCGACGTTGTTCTCGAACCACTCGTCGAGCTGGTCGCGGTACAGCGAATAGGACTCGTTCCAGTTGATCGCCGGGAAGTGCCGGCGCTCGGCGAGGTCCGAGTCCAGCGCCCAGAACGTCTTGACGATGCGCAGCGTGTTCTGGGTCACGGGCTCGGAGAAGTCACCGCCGGGCGGCGAGACCGCGCCGATGGCGGAGATGGAGCCCTCGGTGCCGTTGATGTTGTCGAAGTAGCCGGCCCGCTCGTAGAACTCCGAGAGGCGGGCGGCCAGGTACGCCGGGTAGCCCTCCTCGCCGGGCATCTCCTCCAGCCGCGAGGAGATCTCCCGCATGGCCTCGGCCCACCGCGAGGTGGAGTCGGCCATCAGCGCCACGTCGTAGCCCATGTCGCGGTAGTGCTCCGCGATGGTGATCCCGGTGTAGACGCAGGACTCCCGGGCGGCGACGGGCATGTTCGAGGTGTTGGCGATGAGGCAGGTCCGGGCCATCAGCGCGTTGCCGGTCTGGGGGTCGGGCAGCTCCGGGAAGTCGTCGATGACCTCCGTCATCTCGTTGCCCCGCTCGCCGCAGCCGATGTAGACGACGATGTCGGCGTCGGCGAACTTGGCGAGGCTCTGCTGGGTGACGGTCTTGCCGGACCCGAACGGACCCGGAATGGCCGCGGTCCCGCCCTTCGCCAGGGGGAACAGGCCGTCGAGGATGCGCTGGCCCGACGTGAGCGGCTCGGTCGGTGTCTGCTTGTCCTCGGTCGGGCGCGGCTCGCGGACCGGCCACTCCTGGCGCATCTGGATCTCGGTGCCGTCGTCGAGCTCGGCGACGGTGTCCTCGACGGTGAAGTTGCCCGACTCGATCGAGACGATCTCGGCGGTCTCGCCCTCGTCGAGGGCGCCCGGCGGGACCATCACCTTGTGGTCGATGCTGGGCGTCTCGGGGACGCTGCCGACGATGTCGCCGCGGCCGACCTCGTCGCCTTCCTCGACCTCGGGGGTGAACTCCCAGGTCTTCTCCAGGTCGATACCGGGGGCGTCGACGCCGCGGTCGAGGAACGCCGACCCCATCTTCTCCTCCAGCACGTCCAGCGGGCGCTGGACGCCGTCGTAGATGGAGTCCAGCATGCCCGGGCCGAGGTCGACCGACAGCGGCGCCCCGGTCCCCTCGACGGGTTCGCCCGGGGCGACCGCGGAGGTCTCCTCGTAGACCTGGATCGTGGTGATGTCGCCCTCGATCTCGATGACCTCGCCCATCAGTCCCTCTTCGCCGACGTAGACGACGTCGTTCATCTTCGCGTCGAGGTCCCTGGCCGTGACGACCGGGCCCGACACGCTCTCGATGACGCCGTCCTCGCGAACGGTCGTGTCTGTTGCTTGGCTCATGTTAGTCTTCCTCCATCAGGTCGATGCCGATGGCGCGTTTGATCTGCTCGCGCAGTCCGCTGGAGCCGGCGTCGCCACCGAGGGTGACCAGCACCGGCTCCACGCTCGTTTCGACGTCCGAACGGACGCCCCGGGAGAGGTGGTCGAGGTCCTCGTCGTGCATCACGAGGATGCCGACGTTGTCGTCCTCGAGCATCTCCCGGACCGCGTCGTCGAGCTGTTCGTCCTTCTCGTCGTCGGGCACGTCCGCGAACTCCCGCACCCCGGCCAGCCGGAAGCCGGTCGTGAAGTCCGGACTGCCGACGACGGCGATCTCCTGGCTCATCGTACCACCAGTTCGTCCCGGATCTGTTCCGGCGGGAGGCCCGCCTCGCGACCGCGCGCGACCGCGCGGATGTTGTTGACCTCCCGCTCCTTGGCGAGCACGTACGACAGCACCGGGCACACGGATAGGGGATAGCGGTTGGAAAGCGTGTCGGCGTACGCCAGCAGCGCCGCGTCCAGCGCGTGGTCGAACTCGATGAGGCTGTCGGCCTCCTCGAGCACCCGCAGCGCCTCGTCCAGGTCGTCGCCGTAGGTGCTGTCGCGGATCCGCTCGACCAGCGCCGCCTCGTCGTCGACCAGCTGGCGCAGCTCCTCGGCGTCGAACAGCCGTCCGCCCTCGATGAAGTACTCCGCCGGGTCCATGTCCGTGTCCGTCCGCGCGAGCCGCAGCACGTTCCGGACGTTCCGGAAGTCGATCTCCGCCCGCAGGAACTGCACGTACAGCCCCGTCGGCCGGTCGGGGTTCTCGGGCAGCCCCTCGATGAGCGTCTCGTAGAACGTCCGGTCGACCGCGTTCTCCAGCGGGACGAGCAGCCCGGTCGACTCGTAGTCCTCCATGGCCGCCTCGAGGGGCTCCTCGAAGATGGTCCCCTCCAGGGCGGCGACGACGTCCTCGACGGACTCGGCCTCGACCAGCCGCCCGAGCAGGGCCTCGGAGAACTCGCCCGCGCGGATGAGGTCGTCCTCGACGTCGGCCGCGTCGGCGCCCGAGTAGACGCCCCGCAGCACCGTCTTGACGTTCCACGCGTCGAACTTCCGGAGGTAGCGGACGACGTAGTCGTACAGTCGCCCCTCCGACCACCGGAGCAGGTCCTCGAAGTGCTTGGCGAGGTTCTGGTTCAGCGCGTACTCGATGAGGTCGACCCCGTCGTGGCGGGCCCCGAGGCGGTTCATCTCCGTCTCGTACTCCGACTCCTCCATGAAGCGGGCGATCTCGCCGGGCCCCATCCGGACCAGTTTCCGGTAGTCGTCGTCGTCGAACAGCGACGCCCGGCGGGACCGCACCCGGGCGTTGACGTACTCGTAGTTGCTGGTCTCGTAGTCGGGCGCGCTCATTGGTCTTCGAACAGGCGGGCGCTTATCTCCCGGAGGTTGTCCTCCCAGACCTCCTCCAGCAGCGAGTCGAACGTGTTGTTGACCCGGACCCGCGAGGACTCGCTCTCGACGACGACGCCGCCGAGGCACTCGCGCTCGCCGCCGTACTCGTAGCCGTACTCCTCGGCGAGGTCGGTCAGCAGGTCCTCGTCGTCGGCCCGACCGTACACCCGCACGTCGTCGGCGTCGTCGAACTCCTCGCTGGCGGCGTCCAGCAGGTCCCGCGTCAGCTCCTCGCGGCGGTCGCCCTCGAGGGCGGCCAGTTCGTCCTCGACGGCTCGGCGGACCTCCTCGAGCACGTCCCGGCGGGCGCCGAGCCGCTCCTGTTTGGCCTCGAGGTTCGCGCTCGACAGCATCTGCTCGCGCTCCTGCTCGATCGTGGCCTCGACCTCCTCGGCGCGCTCCTCGCGGATGGCCTCGGCGTCGGCTTCGGCCTCGTCGATGATCTCCGTCGCCTGTGCCTCGGCGTCGGCCCGAATCTCCTCCGCACGTGCGCGGGCCTCGTCTCGAATGTCCTCTACGACTGTATCGAGGCTCATGTGTAGTGAAAGGGGGTTCTCGGTGCGGTTACTGCGCGATGAAGATGGTGACGAACGCGATAATGATGAGCGTCTCCGGGAGCGCTGTGAAGATCAGCGCCGGGACGAACATGTCGTCGTCCTCCGCGACGGCGCCGACGGCCGCCGACCCGATACCGCGCTGCGCGTAGCCCGTCGCGAGCGCCCCGAGACCGACCGCGATCGCCGCTGCGCCCTGGTTGTTGAGTGCGGGACCGCCCTGCTGCAGTGCGACTTCCGCCAGCTGTGGAATGTTGTCGATCATTGTTGTGGTGAGTTCCGGGGTTGGTTTCCGTACAGGGAGACGTTTGCTCTATGCAGGTCATAAAGGTTCTCAAATCCGACGGCAGATGCGCCCAGTCCGCACATCTTTCGCCTCTCGCGCCGCCGGACGAGCGGCTACCGGGACGGGAAACCACACGGCAGAAAGGCGAACGGCCGCGGCCTACTGGTCGCGGGTGTAGACCCGCTCGCGACCGAACGGCGAGTACGTCTCGCCGTTGCCGTCGTAGAACTTCTCGAAGAACTCGAAGTACTCCAGACGGATCGACTGGATGCCCGAGGAGGTCACGCCGAGGATGAGCACGACAAGGTGCCCGAGGATCAACACGAGCACGCCGAACACCAGCATCGCCGGGCTCCCGTGGAACATCCCGTTGAAGATGATCGCGCCCTCGCCGTAGTTCTCGACGACGTACTCGGGCCCGTGAGCCGTCATGTAGTGGAACGTGCCGTGGTCGTTGTAGGCGCCGAAAAAGAGGAGGTTGACCGCGAAGGCCATCCCCGCCTTGGCGAGCAACACCGCGGCGATCCGCAGGTACGACAGCGCGTGGGCCAGCACGACGTGGATCTCGATGAGCTCGTGGGCCGCCGGCCCGAGCGCCAGCAGCGCCATCCCCGCGAGCACCATCCCGCCCCCGACCATCCCGACTTCGGCCGGGAACCCGGTGAACCCGAGGTGGAACGCGGCGTTGTCGCCGCTACCGAACACCTCGAAGAGGAAGTCGGGCTTGGCGCCGTCGAACGCGCGGCTGAAGATGAACAGCCAGAGGCCGTTCAGCGCGAGGATCCACGAGCCGCTCTCGAAGACGGCCTCCTTGACGCCGTGGAGCGTGTAGTTCTCGATGAAGTTGAGCACGTACGCCGTGTTCAGGTGCAGGATACCGAACAGCACCGTCACGACGAACCACGCGCGGGCCCAGTAGCCGGTGGCCGGCGACAGCCCCTTCTCGATGGGCGGGTGGCTCATGCCGACGAGGTCGATCCACAGCTTCTCGCCGAGCACGTGCAGCCCGAATATCTCGCCGTAGAGGATACCGAACGCCGCCGTCGACAGCCCGGCGGCGACGGTGATGATACCGAGACTCTCGAAGGCGTCCGAATCGAAGTTCGCGTAGATGTAGTAACCGATCGCGGTGTAGATGGCGCCGTAGCCGAAGTCGCCGATGATGAACCCGAACATCAGCGGGAACGTCAGGAACAGGAGGAAGGTCGGGTCGAACTCCGAGTAGTTCGGTCGGCCGACCGCCCGCGTCAACAGCTCGAACGGCCGGATCGTCGAGGGGTTGTCCTGGACTGACGGCGGCTCGTCGTCGCTTCCCATCGTCACGGTGCCACCGTCGGCACGCGCCTGCTGGGGTTCGGCGTCCGCCTCCGAGTCCTCGTCGTCGTCCAGCGCCTCGCCCGGCGGTTCGGCGTCGACGGCGCCGGCCTGCTCGGTCTCGGGCGCCGAGTGGTCGGTGTGGCCGTGGCCGTGACGGTCGTAGGCGGCCACTTCGAGCTCCTCGACGTGGACGTGCCCGTCGACCGCCTCGTTGACGGTCCGCTCGAACTCCTCGACCCGCTCGGTCGGGAGCCACCCCTCCGCGACGAAGGCGTTGTCCGTCGTCGCAAAGGAGAGTGGCGCCTCGGCCTTCTGGGCCTCGACGGCGAGTTTCTCCTCGGCGGCCAGCAGGAACCCCGCCACGTCGTAGCGCAGGTCCTCGAGCTGGCCCTCGACCGTCGAGAGCTGGGACTCGAGCTTCTGCTCCTCGTGGCGCAGCTCGTCGAGGTACTCCTCGGGGTCGCCCTCGCCGTCGGGCACCTCCAGCGCGGAGACGTCCGCCTCGACCAGCGCGCTCTGGAGCGTGTCCTCGTCCGTGCGGGCGAACGCGGCGACGACGCCGTCCCCGGCGAAGACCTCCGAAGCGGCGTCCAGATCGTCGAGCGCCCGCTCGACGGACTCGGCGTCGCCCTCGCCGACCTGGACGGCCAGCGAGTCGTACCCGTACAGCAGGTCGAGGTCGATGCCGAGCGCCGCGAACGGCTCCATCGCGTCGATGCGCTCGCGCACGTCGCGGAGGTCGTTCTCGATCTCCGAGCGGCGGTCGTCGAGCTCGTTGACCTCCGTCCGGACCTCCTCGAGTTCGCTCTCGAGCTGTTCGTCCTTCAGGATCCGGCTGGGGCCGGCGTCGTCGTCCTCGACGCCGAGGATCGACTGCAGCGACCGGACGGTGACGAGCTTCTCGGAGGCCTCGTCGCCGCCCTCCATCGGGTCGCCGTTCTCGAAGCCGTCCCAGTGGCCCTCGTACTCGCTGAGGTGGAGGACGTTGAGGTCGTGGGTCGCCTCGACGACGTCGCCCATGACCGAGCGCGCCCCGGTCACGGACACCTTGCTCATCCGCTTAGGTCTGAGCATGCACCGCCTCCTCGAACTGTGTCACCACGTACTCGACGACCTCCTCCTTGCGTTCCTCGGCGCGCGCCTCGAGGGCCTCACGCTCCTCGGCACCCTCTTCGAGGATGCGTTCGCGCTCGGCCTCGATCTCCTCGCGCGCGTCTTCGAGCCGCTCGTCGGCCTCGGCTTCGGCCTCTTCGCGGGCCCGCTCGCGGATCTCGTCGGCCTCCTCGCGGGCCTCCGCGACCGTCTCCTCGGCGTCCTCCTCGGCCTCGGCGACGATCTCGTCCGCCTCCTGTTCGGCGTCTTTGACTCGGTCGAGAACCTCTGGCCTTGGCATTTGCTAATCGTGGGGAGATCCGTTCAGGGCCTATTTGGTAGTTGCGAAGTGGCCCCGGTCGAGCGCCGCCGGAACGTGGTCCTCGCGGGCGCGCGACGGCGGTCGACAGCGCCGGCGACCCGACCGCGCGCGCCGTCCCGGCGCCGCGAGGCGTCGGAAAACGGGGGAACTATGCCGATCTGGCCCCAACCACCGCCAATGGCCGTCCAGGACAAGACGCGCGCCCGGATCTTCTACAAGTACCTCTCGAAGGTGTACGACCAGGTCAACCCGTTCATCTGGACCGAGGAGATGCGGACGGAGGCGCTGGATCTCGTGGACATCGCTTCCGACGACCGCGTCCTCGACGTGGGCTGTGGCACCGGCTTCGCCACCGAGGGCATCCTCGAACACACGGACAACGTCCACGGCTTAGACCAGAGCGTCCACCAGATGGAGAAGGCCTGGGCGAAGCTCGGCAAGCACGACCCCGTCAGCTTCTACCGCGGCGACGCCGAGCGCCTGCCGTTCAAGGACGACACCTTCGACGTGGTGTGGTCGTCGGGCTCGATCGAGTACTGGCCCGACCCCGTCGCCGCGCTGGCGGAGTGTCGCCGCATCGCGAAGCCCGGCGGGCAGGTGCTCATCGTCGGCCCGAACTACCCCTCCAACACCGTCTTCCAGAAGCTCGCCGACGCGTTCATGCTGTTCTACGGCGCCGAGGAGGCCGACCGGATGTTCCACGAGGCCGGCTTCGAGGAGTTCCGCCACGTGACGATGGGGCCCTCCTACAGCCCCGAGGTGGCGATCACCACCGTCGCCGAGGTCCCCGAGTAGCTCCGCGAGCGGAGCGAGCGCTTTTTCACCCACGTTTTTGCGCGAGCGGTACCCGCAGGGATCGACGCGGACGGCGAAGCCGTGCGCGGAGTGACCGAGGACACCCGAGCGGAAAAAGGTGGATGCAGGTCCCTCCTACAGCCCCGAGGTGGCGATCACCACCGTCGCCGAAGTTCGGAGTAGTCGGCTCGCGACCGCAGCGAGCGGGTAGAGAGGCCGGCCCGGTCTAGCGGGCGAAGAACCGTTCGTCGACGGTGCGACCGCCGGCGGTCGTGACCTCGATGCGGACGGCCTGTTTCGGGGTGAGCGTCCAGAGTTCGCCGTCGGAGCCGGTCGAGCCGACCCGGTGGCCGTTGACCGTGACGTTGGCGGCGAGTGGGTCGCCGGTCAGTTCGTCCCTGACGAGGATCTGCATCGGGCCGGTCGCGTGCGTGCGGTTGACCGTCAGTTCGACGCCCTCGCTGGTGTTGGTCGTCGCGGTCCGGGGAACGTCCTCCAGTGACTTGGTCTGGAACTCGCGGAACGACGACTCCGAGCGGCCGTCGAGGTACGTGCCGAGCGAGCCGTGGGGGTGGCGCAGTTCCACGTAGTAGATGGATGTGTTGCCGATCCCCTGGACGTCCGGTCCCGAGCGGGCGTTGGCGCTGGCCCACGGGTACAGCTCGGTCATCCGCCGGACGGCGGTGCCGACGCCGTTGGGCGACTCCTCGGTGACGAACTGGTTGGGCCCGACCTGTTCGCGGTTCTGGCCGAGGTACGCCTCGCGGTGGAACTGCGACCCGTCGAGCGACGAGAGGACGATCCCCGTCCCCGACGTGACGGTGTAGACGGGCACGGGCGCGCGCTCGCCGGCCATGGCGTCGCCCAGCTGGGCGCGGACGGGCCCGTACAGCGTGAGCAGGTCCCCCTCGAGGTTGTTCATCCGCGTGTCCAGGTCCGAGGGCAGCTCCAGCCCCGCGGCGCTCCGGATCCGGACGAACCGGTCGCCGACGGCGCGGGCGCTCGCGTCGAGCGCCGCCAGCTCCCGCAGGAACTCGCGGGTCCCGATCTCCCCGCCGTTGTATTCGTCGATGAGTCGGTTGCGCCGGAGCTCCAGTTCCTGGACGCGCTCGCCGAGGCGGGCGATCTCCTCGTGGAGCAGCGCCCGCCGGGCGCGCTCGCCGGTCGTGTTCCCGTACCGCTGTTCGAACGTGTGCGACGCGTACTCGCCGCGGAGGGCGGCCACGTCGCGCTGGAGGGCCCCGCCGACGTTCAGCCCGGCCCGCTCGTGGTCGGCGCCCTCGACGGCCTCGTCGCTGAGCCCGAGGTAACCCGACGTGTTCGTCCCCGGGGCGAAGGTGGTCGTGGCGTCGGTCCCGACGGAGACGCCGGTCGGTGACCCACCGGACAGTTCGGGCGCGCGCTCGGCGGCGTCCGGGCCGACGGCGAGCGACCCGGCGGCGACCGCCTGTGTCGCCGGTGCCGCGACGAGCAGGGCGAGGACCGCGAGGAGGAACGGGCGGTTCGAAGGCATCGCCTGTCCTCTTTCGTCCCCGGTTACAAAAACCCATCTACTCCCGATACCGCCGCGAGACGCGGAGAGGTCCGTAGACGTTTCAAAAGCAACGGAGACGTTTTAATGAAAAGCGTTTTCCGCTCCGCCCGAAATGGGTCGAGTATGTCCCCGCGGTCGTTCGCCGTCGTCGTCACTGCCCTCCTGCTCCTCCCCATCGGGGCCCTCGGGCTCGTCCCGGCCGCGGTGTCCGGAGGCGGGACAGCCGCGAGTCCCGCCGACCACCCCGGGGCGGTCGGCGCGAGCGTCGCCCCCCACGAGGGGTCGCTCGACGAGGGGGACATCGAGATGCGGGTCGAGGTGGCCGCCGACGGCGACGCCCGCTGGCGGGTGAAGACCGTCGTCTCGGACTCGATCGATACCGCCGACGAGCGGGCCGCCTTCCGCGATTTCGTCGACGCGTTCAACGAGAGCGAGGACCCGCTCGCCCTCGACACGTTCGTAGAGGGGGCGTCCAACGCCAGCCGGGTGACCGGCCGGGAGATGACCGTCAGGAACGTCGAGCGCCACCACGCGCTGCACAACGGGACCGGCGCCGTCTGGGTCACGTTCACGTGGACGAACTTCGGGGCGACGAGCGGCGACCGCCTCGCCGTCGACGACGCGTTCAACACCTCCTCGGGCGTGTGGCTCCCCTCGCTGACGCCGAGCGAGACGCTGGTCGTCGTCCCGCCGAGCGGGTACGGCGTCAGCAGCGCGCCGACCAGCGGGCCGGCCGCGGCGTCGGACCTCTCGGCCGGGGTCGCCAGGTGGGAGGGGCCCCAGGACTTCGGCGACCGCGGCCCGTGGATCGTCTACTCCGGCGACGCCCCGACGGCGACGCCGACGGACGGTCGGCCGCCGACGGGCACGGCGACCGGGACGCCTGGCGGCCCCGGAACGGGCACCGGAACCGGGGGAGTCAGCCCCGGCGGTGACGGCGACGGCGACGGCGTCCTCCCGGGCGCGCTGCCGTTCGTGGCCGTCGTCGTGGTCGGCGGCGCGAGCGCCGCCATCCTCGTCGCGTACATGCGCCGCGAGGACGACGACGGCCTCGGCGGCCTCATCGGCACGGGCGACGGACCCGACGCGGGCGCGGCGACCGCCGACGGCGCCACGGCGGACGCGAGCGCCGGCGGGGCGAGCGGCGGCGGATCCGCCGACGGTACGTCGTCCGCGGCGGCCGGTTCGGCCGCCGACGGAGCGGCCGGGGACGCCGGGGCTGGAGCCGGAGCCGGCGCCGCCGCGGGAGCGAGCGGAGCGGCCGCTGGCGACGACGCCGACACCGACACGGAGACGGACGACGGGGCCGACGACGAGGACGATGGGATCGACGAGGAGCTGCTCAGCGACGAGGAGCGCGTCGAGCGGCTGATCGAGGAGAACGGCGGGCGGATGAAGCAGGCGGCCATCGTCCAGGAGACGGGCTGGTCGAACGCGAAGGTGTCGCAGCTGCTCTCCGCGATGGACGAGGAGGGCCGGATCGACAAGCTCCGGATCGGCCGGGAGAACCTCATCTCGTTCCCCGACGAGGACGTGACCGACCTCGACTCCGAGTAGGGCGACCGTTCTCCCGGTAGGGGCGCGTTTCGCGGCGAAAACGCCGAACAACGGCCCGCCCCTCGGAAACGTTTAACCGCCGACCGGGCCAATCGTCGGGGTATGAAAGTCCTCGTCACAGTTACGGACGTGGCGGTCGTCGACGACGAGTTCGAGATCGACGGGCTCGACGTGGACGAGCGGTACCTCACCTACGAGCTCAACGAGTGGGACGACTACGCCGTCGAGGAGGCGGTCCAGATCGCCGAGGCGAGCGACGACGTGGAGGTCGTCACCGTCACCGTCGGCCCCGAGCGCTCGGAGGAGGCCATCCGGAAGGCGCTGGCGAAGGGCGCCGACCGGGCCGTCCGGGTCTGGGACGACGCGATCGCCGGGCGGGACCTGCTCGACGCCGAGACGAAGGCCGACCTGCTGGCGGCCGTCGCCCGCGAGGAGGACCCCGACCTGATACTGTCGGGCGTCCAGAGCGGCGACGACAGCTTCGCCGCCACGGGCGTCACGCTCGCCGAGAAGCTCGGCGACGAGTGGGCCGCCGTGGTCAACCAGCTCGACCTCGACACCGAGGGCGGCGTCGCCTCGGTCCACCGGGAGCTGGAGGGCGGCGTCGAGGAGCTGACCGACGTGGAGCTGCCCGCCGTGCTGACCATCCAGACGGGGATCAACGAGCCCCGCTACGCCAGCCTGCGGGGCATCCGCCAGGCCCAGAACAAGCCGCTGGACGTGAAGGGCCTCGCGGACCTGGGGCTCGACGAGACGGCGCTGGAGACGCCGCTGCGGCGGACGGCCACCTACGAACCGGAGAGCGAGGGCGAGGCGACCGTCTTCGAGGGCGGCCCCGACGAGGCGGCGGGTGAACTCGCCGCGATCCTCCGCGAGCAGGGGGTGGGCCAATGACGGTGCTGGCCGTCGCCGAGCACCGCCGCGGCGAACTGCGCGACGTGAGTCACGAACTCGCGGGCGCCGGCCGCGAGGTGGCCGAGGCGACCGACTCGGAGCTCCACCTCGCGGTCGTGGGCGGCGACGTGGAGTCGTTCGGCGAGGAACTCGTCCGCGAGGGCGTCGATCGGGTCCACACCGTCGACCGCGGCGAGGAGTTCAACCACGACGTGTCCGTCCAGGCCGTCGAGCAGCTGGCGGCCGAACTCGACCCGGACTACCTCCTCCTGCCTCACACCGTCAACGGGCTGGACTACGCGCCGGCGGTCGCCGAGCGGCTGGGCCTGCCGCTGGTGACCGACGCCGTCGACCTGGCGGTCGACGGGAACCTGGTCGTCACCCGCGAGATGTACGGCTCGAAGGTCGAGACGACCGTCGAGGTCGACGCCGACCGCGCGGCCGTGACGCTCCGGCCCGCCGAGTGGCCCGCCGCGCCGAAGGGCGGCGACGCGGCCGTCGAGCCGTTCGACGTGACTATCGACGAGTCGGCCGTCCGCTCGACCGTGACGGGCTTCGAGGAGGCCGCGGGCGGTGACGTGGACATCGCCGAGGCCGACGTGCTCGTCTCGGTCGGCCGGGGCATCGAGGAGGAGGACAACCTCGACATCATCTTCGACCTCGCGGAGGCGCTGGACGCCACCGTCTCTGCCTCCCGGCCCGTCGTCGACAACGGCTGGCTCCCGAAGAATCGCCAGGTCGGCCAGAGCGGGAAGGTGGTGACGCCGGACGTGTACATCGCCGTCGGGATCTCCGGCGCGGTCCAGCACGTAGCGGGGATGAAGGGCGCCGACACGATCATCGCGATCAACAAGGACCCCAACGCGCCCATCTTCGACATCGCCGACTACGGGATCGTCGACGACCTGTTCGACGTGGTGCCGGCGCTGACCGAGGAGTTCGGCGGGTAGCGGCCTGCGGTTGCGGACCCGTCCACCGCGTCGAGCCACGGCCGGTCCTTCCGCTATGCGGACCGTTTTATACCGAGGTTCGCGATGAGGTGACATGCCTGTCCCCGAGGACGCACGGGACGTATCGATCACGGACGTACAGACGACGAAGATCGGGACCACGTTCGAGTGGACGCTGGTCCGGGTGTACACCGACGCGGGGGTGACGGGCACCGGCGAGGCCGTGCTGGGGCCGGCGGCCGACGCCTACATCGACTTCGCGACGGAGTTCCTCGTCGGGAAGAGCCCGGTCGACATCGACGCGCGGCTGACCGAGCTGTACGAGCGGACCTCGTATCTCGGCGGGATGAACGGCGTCGGCGTCACGGCGCTGTCGGGTATCGACATCGCGCTGCACGACCTGGCGGGGAAACTGCTGGACGTGCCGGCCTACCAGTTGCTCGGCGGGAAACACCGCGACGAGGTGCGAGTGTACTGCGACGTGCACGCCGGCGAGCACCTCCACGACGCGATGGAGGGCGGCGACGAGTCGGCCTACCGGCCGGAGGCCTACGCCGACGCGGCCGAGGAGGTCCTCGACGAGGGGTGGGACGCCGTCAAGTTCGACCTCGACAGCCCAGACGCCCACGTCCAGGACCCGCGGAACAAGCACCTCAACGGGCGGGCCATCGAGTACCGCGCGGAGATCGTCGACACGGTGACCGACCGGGTCGGTGACCGCGCGGACGTGGCCTTCGACTGCCACTGGAGCTGGACGACCGACACCGTCCGCCGGCTGGCCGACCAGCTCGACCCGACGGACGTGTGGTGGCTGGAGGACACCGTCCCGCCGGAGAACGACGACATGCAGATCAAGGCCGCCGACGAGTCGGCGGTGACGATCGCCGCCGGCGAGAACGTCTACCGCGTCGAGGGCGCCCGGCGGCTGATAGAGGACCAGGGCGTCGACGTGTTCCACCCGGACGTACCGAAAAACGGCGGGATGCACGAGGTGAAGAAGATGGCGAACATGGCCAAGGCCTACCACATCCCGCTGGCGCTGCACAACGTCGCCTCGCCGGTCGGGACGATGGCAAGCGCCCACGTCGGCGCCTCGGCCTCGAACTTCCTGGCGCTGGAGTACCACGCCCGCGACGTGGACTGGTGGGCGGACGTGGTCGAGGAGGACATCCTCCACGAGGGCCGGATCGAACTGCCCGACGAGCCCGGCCTCGGCGTGACCCTCGATCTGGACACCGTCGCCGAGTACGCGCTCGACGGCGAGACGGTGTTCGACGAGGCCTGACCGGCGGCCGGAGCGGCGAGCGCGTCGGCGGCCGCGCGGTCCAGCGCGTGATTCACAGAAGACACTTACCGGCGGTGGGCCACCGGGTCGACATGTCCCGGCGTCTCGTCGCCGTCGGCCTGCTCGTGGTACTGGCGGCCGTGACCGCCGCGGGGGCGGTCGCCAGCCCCCAGCCGGACCCGGTCTGTCGGGCCTGCGGGGCGAGCTTCGCGGACGCGGCCGACGACCGCGGCTACGACGTGACCGTGGCCAACAGCACGGCGACGGTCCGGGTCCACGCGAACGGGTCGGCGACGTGGACGGTGACCAACCGGCTCGACGGGGCGGACGCCGACGCGCTCGCCGAACCGAACGCCGCCGAGTCGGTCGCTCGCGCGGCCGTCCGGGAGGGTCGCGGCCTGCCCCACGTCTACGAGGAGGGGGCGCTGACCGTCGAGTCCGTCGCGGTCGAGGGCCGGTCGGTCACCGTCCGGTTCACCGACCCCGACGCGGGCACGCGCCAACTGGGAACGCTCGTCGTCGACTACTTCCACTCGGACGGGGTTCAGGGCGGGTGGATCCTCGACGTCGACGAGTTCACGCTGGTCGGACCGCCGGGCACGACGGTCCTGAACGACCCCGCCGCAGCGATCGACTCGGAATACGCGCCGCCCGAGGCGACGCCGACCGTCGACGGCGGGCGCGTCACCTGGCACGGGTCGCTCGACCAGGAACACGGACCGGTGTTCTACGAGGACCTCTACGTCGTCTACGGCGACTCGGAGACCGCCGGCTGGCGCGTGGCCGGCGCGACGGCGCTGACGACCGCGCCGATCTGGCTCGGCAACCTCGGCAGTTTCGTCGTGCCGACCGCGTTCGTCTTCGCGGGGGTGCTGTTCGTCGTCGTCGCGGGGATCGACGGCCTGCTGTCGTCGGGACGGGGCGTGCATCCGAAGCAGGTCGCCGCGCTCGGCGGACTCGCGGCCGTGGCCGTCCCCGTGGTGTCCCCCGGAGAGTGGCTGGTCGGTATCGCGGTCGTGTATCTCGTCGCCGGCGGAGCCGGGACGCTCGCGCCGCGACTGCTCCGGACGGCCCGCGGTGCGACCGCCCTCGGGGCCGCCTCGCTGGTCGCCGTCGGCGGCGCGTACGCCGCGCTGGAGGCACTGCTGGGCGACCCAGTCGTGTTCGAACCGGCGGTCGAACTGGCGGTCTATCACCTCCCCCTCGCCGGGGGGCTGCTCGTCGGGCGCGCGCTCGCGGCGTACCGCGCCGGCGGCCGGCTCCGCCCGGTGCTGTTCGGCGCCGCCGCGGCGCTGACCGGCTGGTTCGTGGCGGGGGCCGCCTACGTCCCCTTCGCGTCGACCCCGTTCGGCCTCGTGCTCTTCGTCATGGGCTTCGCCGCCGTCGCGGGTGCGATCGCTGCGGGACCGCTCGTCGCCCTGACCGCACAGAGTTCCGGGAGGCGAGCGGCCGGGTCCGGAGCGGCCGGCGCCCCCGGCGGGGCCGCCGCCGAGTCGTAGCCCGGACGGGAGGACTGCCGAGTCGTAGCCCGGACGGGGAGCCCGGGTCGGCCCACCGGGCGCACAGCGGCGGTTTCGTCAGCTACTTGCGGGGCTGTTCCTAAGCGTGGGGCGATGGAGTACCTGGAGTCTCGTCGGGAGCGCGTCGAGGAGCGGCTGGAGGCGGTCCTCGACGGCGTCGAGCCCGACGAACTCGGCGACGAGGTTCGCCACGTGGTGCTGTCGGGGGGCAAGCGGGTGCGGCCGACGGTGACGGTGCTGGTCTGCGAGGCGCTGGGCGGCGACGTCGACACCGCCGTCGAGTTCGCGGTCGGCATCGAACTCGTCCACAGCGCGTCGCTGGTCGTCGACGACATCATCGACCGGTCGGAACTGCGCCGCGGGACGCCCTCGGCGTGGGCGGAGTTCGGCCACGGGCCCGCCATCATCGCCAGCGACGGGCTGCTCGGCGAGGCCTTCGCCCTCTTCTCGGCGAACGAGCGCGCCATGCAGGCCGTCTCCGAGTCGATGGTCGAACTCGGCGAGGGCGAGGCGACCGAGCTCGTCGCCCGGCCGACCAGCGAGCAGGAGTACATGGAACTCGCCCGTCGGAAGACCGGCGCGCTGTTCCGCGCCGCCGCGGAGCTGGGTGCCATCGCCGCCGAGGCCGACGCCTACACCGTCGAGAACTTCGGCAAGTACGCCGAGCGCGTCGGCGTCGCCTTCCAGATGCGCGACGACGTGCTGGACGCCACCGCCGACGCCGAGGACCTGGGCAAGCCCACCGGCCACGACGCCGCCATGGAGCGGCCGTCGCTCGTGCAGGTCGCGGACCTGACCCCCGAGGAAGCGAACGATAGGGCCCACGAGCAATCGCAGGTGGCGCTGGACGCGCTCGCCGCCGTCGACGCCGCGGACTCGAAGGCGATGGACTACCTCCGCGATCTGGCGGAGTTCGTCGTGGTTCGGGAGCGATAACCGGCTTTCTCGATCTCCGTTCTCAGTCGCCCGCGAGCGGCAGCGAACCGACGAGCCGTTTCGAGGCCCCCGGCGACGAGGACCAGGACCGCTCCGAGCACCGTGAGGTAGCCGGCGGTGGTCGGCGCGCCGAACCCGAGCAGGACGGCAGGTACCAGCCACGTGACGCCGGCGAGGCCGCCCGCGAGTGCGACCGGACCGCGGACCCGCGGCGGCGCGACCAGCCAAGCGAGCGCGACCGCGACCGACCCGAGGCGCAGCCCCCAGGTGACGAACGGGCTGACCTGGATCGCGACCTGCAGGTTCGTGTCGTTGTATATCAGCGTCCGCCAGCCGAACCCCACCACCAGCCCGAGCCCCGCGGCCAGCGCGACCGCTGGCGGGGACCACCGGCGCGGATCCACGGCCGAGGGCGACACCGTCGCTGGCACGCTCGACGCGTCTCGCGGCGGCCTGATAAAATCACCTCCAGCGACAGGAACGGCGCCGCGGCTACTCGTCGTCCGTCGCTGCCACGACCGCCTCGGCGCCGCAGTCGGGACACTCCTCGTACTCGGTGGAGAAGCGCGCGTCGCAGGCCTCGCATCGGTAGTCGTGGCGCTCCTCGGCCGCCTGCTTGGCGCTCTGTTTGAACTCCTCGACCTCCCGGCCGAGCCTGTTGAAGATGCCCATCGGTCTGTTCTAACGAGGTGGCCGACCGGGATAAGCCTCGTGGCGCACTCTCACCCTCCCTCCCGCTCGCTAGCTGGTGTTTCGACAGCAGGAGACAGCAGGCGCTGAAAGCCCTCGGCGCGCTCGCTAGCAGTGACTGCAACCGCAGGAAACGGGAAGCGTTGAAAGCCCTCGGCGCGCTCGCTAGCAGTGACTGCAACCGCAGGAAACGGGAAGCGTTGAAAGCCCTCGGCGCGCTCGCTAGCAGTGACTGCAACCGCAGGAAACGGGAAGCGTTGAAAGCCCTCGGCGCGCTCGCGGTCGCTGAGCAGGATATCCGCGCTCTCGGCACCGCCCGCGCGGATAGTCGCCCGCTCAGGCGACTGAACTGCACGCGAGCGCGCCTCGCCCTTTCAGTCCACCAGGGACCGCGACCGCACAGCACCGCGACCACCCCGCCCCGCACAGCATCGCGGACAGCCTCACACCTCTCCAGCCTCTTGCGCTCCGCGCGCCTGCGGCGTGCGGTGCTCATCCGCCGTTAGAGCACGCTCTGACGGGCCTTCGCTCGCAGGCTCGCGGAGACCTCGCGCAGTTCCGTCGCGCACACGAGAGCGCGCGACAGCGCGCGCCACTTCGTCTGTCGCCGGAGTCCGATCAGTGAGCCTTACCGGGGCGAGTTCCAATCCGGGGTATGGACGATTCAGCGGACGCGACGAAAGTCGAGTGGCGCGAGTGGGGCGAGGAGGCCTTCGCGACCGCCGAGCGGGCGGGCAAGCCGGTCCTGTTGTCGCTGTGGGCGCCCTGGAGCGAGGACTGCCGGGAGATGGACGAGACGACCTACTCGGAGCCCCGCATCGCCGCGAACGTCAACGACGGGTTCGTTCCGGTGCGGGTCAACGTCGACCGCCGACCGCGCGTCCGCGACCGCTACAACATGGGCGGGTTCCCCTCCACCGTCTTCACGACGCCCGACGGCGAGGTCATCACGGGCGCGACCTTCCTCGGCATCGACGGGTTCCGCGAGATCTTAGACGCCGTCCGGCGCACCTGGGACGGCAAGGGCGCCGAGGCGGGGTCGATCCCCCGGCAACTGGGCGACGCCGAACCGCCGGGCGGCGAACTCTCCGCGCGGGTCGAGGAGCACATGGTCGAGCAGCTGCTGGCGGCCTACGACGAGGAGTACGGCGGGTGGGGGACCGATGTCAAATTCCCGCTCCCGCGGACCATCGAGTTCGCGCTGGTGCGGGCCCGCGACCAGGCGACCCGGACGCTCGAAGCGGTCCGCACCCGGCTCGCGGACACCTACGACGGCGGCTTCTTCCGGTTCGCCCACGACCGAAACTGGGGGTCGCCCCAGCGGGAGAAGCTCGTCGACGAGAACGCCGCCCTCCTCCGGGCGTTCGCCCACGGCTACCGCTACACCGGCGAGGAGGCCTACCGGCAGACCGCCGAGGACACCGTGGAGTACCTGACGACCGACCTGTGGACCGGCGACGCCTTCGCGGCGAGCCAGGGCGGCGACGACGCCTACTACCGGCGGGAGGCCACCGAGCGCGAGGACGCCGCGGCGCCGCCGGTCGACGGGACGGTCTTCGCCGGCCACAACGGCGTCGCCGTCGACGGCCTGCTGACCTTCGCCGCCTACACCGACGACGAGCGCGCCCGCCGCTACGCCGAGCGCGCCCGCGACCACGTCCTCGCCGAACTCGTCGGCGAGGACGGCGCCGTCGTCCACTTCGGCGACCCGGAGACGGGGGAGGTCGGCGAGACGGGCCTGCTGGCCTCCCAGGCGCGGGTCCTCTCGGGGCTGACGACGAGCGCGTCGGTGCTGGGCGAGCCCGGCCCGATGGAGGCGGTCGCCGACTACGCCGTCGAGGAACTGCAGGGCGAATCGGGCGCGTTCCGCGACGGGCCGACGGCGGGCGCGGGCCTGCTCGACCGGCCGCTGTACCCGCTGGACACGAACGTCGACGTGGCCGACGCGCTGGTCGAGACGTGGCTGCTGACCGACGACGACCGCTACCGGGCCGCGGCCGAGGACGCGCTGTCGGCGTTCGCCGACGCGACCGACCGGATGGGCGTCGAGGTGGCGACCTACGCATCGGCCGTGGCCCGCCTGCGCGACCCGCGGGTGGTCGCCGTCGGGGCCGACGCCGGGAGCGACCTCCACCGCGCGGCGCTGCGGCTGGCCGACCACGAGACCGTCGTCGCGCCCGCCGACGACCGCGCCGACGACGGCGCGGCGGTCGTCCTCGCCGACGGCGACGTCGAGGACCGGGCGAACAGCCCCGAGGAACTCGAAAGCGTCCTGACGGGCTGACGCGGGCGGTAGAGCAGGGGGAGACGGGCGGCGGCGATGCCTCGGCGGAAACTCACCCGTTGTTTTTTGTTTGGGCGGCGCGAGACGGGGATAATGGCGAGTCTGAGAGACCTGGGCCTCTCGGAGTACGAGGCGCGGGCCTACCGCGCCCTGCTGGAGTCGGGGCCCACGACGGCGAAGGAGCTCTCGCGGGCGAGCGACGTACCGATGGGGCGGATCTACGACGTGCTCAACAGCCTGGAGACACAGAGCCTGGCGCGCAGCCAGACGGCGAGCCGGCCGAAGAAGTACGTCGCCGTCGAGTCCGACACGGCGCTGGACCGGCTGCTCGACAGCAAGAAACGGGAGCTCGAACGGCAGGCCGAGCAGTACGAGGACATCGTCGACGACCTGACCGACGAACTCGACGGGGCCGAACCGGTCGAGGAGCCGTTCTGGACGGCCAGCGTCGGCGCCGCGGAGGCGCTGGATCTCCTGGTCGAGCGGCTGACGGCGGCCGACGAGCGGATCGTCGTCGTCGCCTCCGCCCCGGTCCAGCAGTTCGACATCGACGACGTGGCCGCCCGCGTCACCGCCGCGCTGGAGGACGCCCTCGAGCGGGGGGTGTCGGTGTCGGTCCTGCTGACCCCGGAGATGGTCGACGCGCTCCCCGAGGCGGTCGGCGAGCGCTACCGCGAGGCGCTCCAGCCCCACGCGAACTTCGAGACGCGGACGAGCGCGAACGTCACCGGCACCTTCGAGATCGTCGACGACACCGAGGTCTGCATCGAGGTCCCCCACCCGCTCACCGAGGACGAGACGCTCGCGGTCATCGACCTCAAGGACCCCGAGTTCGCGGCCGACATCGCCGCCGAGTTCGGCCCCCGCTGGGAGGAGGCCCGCGAGTTGCGCCTCTGAGACGCGCGGACCTGCCGCTCGCTGCGGTCCCGTCGCCGGCGAGCGGCGCCCGGCGGCGCCCACCACCTGTCGGGATCGCAACCAATGCTTAAGTCGCTCGGCTCCGCGGACGGGACACATGCGGCTACTGCACACTGCGGATCTCCACCTCGGGCGCGGCGAGCGGTCGCTGGCCGCGCTCGACGCCCTCCTGGCCGCGGCGGAACGCGAGGACGTCGACGCCCTGACCGTCGGCGGCGACTGCTTCGAGTCGGCCGGCGACGCCGACGACCACCGCCCCGAGCTGCGCGAGCGGTTCGCCGACAACGACTTCGACGTGCTGGCGGTCCCCGGCAACCACGACGCCGCGGTCTTCGGCGGCAACGTCGAGTTCGGCCCGGACTTCCGGGCGCTCGCGACCGACCCCGTCGAGGCCGCGACCGTCGGCGACGGCGAGGTCGTCGGCGTCCCCGCCCGCGAGCGGCTGGGCGAGGAGCTGTTCTTCGACCTGCGCGAGCGCGCGAGCGAGGAGGCGGTCCTCTGCCTGCACTGCACGCTCGACGCCGGGTTCGGGACGGGCGCGACCGGCGACGAGGCCGAACCGGCTCACTGCCCCGTCCAGACCGAGACGCTGGGCGAACTCGGCTACGAGTTCGTCCTCGGGGGGCACGTCCACGCCGAGCTCTACCAGCGGAAACTCCCCAACGGCGGCCTGTTCATCTACCCGGGTTCGCCGGTCTCGCACTCGTGGGCCGAGACCGGCCGGCGCCACGCCGTCGTCGTCGACACGGACGACGCCAACGTCCAGCCGGTCGCGCTCGACACCTTCTACCGCGACCGGCTCTCGGCGACCGTCGCCCCCGGCGACGGCTACGACGTCATCGAGCGCGTCGAGGGGTGGGTCGACGGCCAGGAGACCGACCGCAGCTCGCTCGAAGTCCGGGTCGACGGCTTCACCGAACTCGACGAGTCGACGTTCGACGAGCGGCTGCACGCCGCCGCCGGCCCGGCGACGGTGGTCAACGAGACGCGGGGCGTCGCGGCGGTCCTCGACCACCCCATCTACGCCGACTTCGCCGACCGGCTCGACGACCTGGACCTCGACGAGTTCGACGGGGTCGACGGCGAGGAACCGGTCGAGGAGCGACTCGTGGAGACGCTCGCGGAGCTGCTCGCGGCCGGCGAGGTGACACACGCGTGAAGCTGCGCGAGGTCCACGTCGACCGGTACGGGCCGCTCCGGGAGACGCTCCGGCTCGACGACGCGCAGGTCGTCTACGGCCCCAACGAGTCGGGCAAGACCCTGCTGGTGGAGGCGCTGTTGCGGTCGCTGACGGGCGACCGCCGGGTCGCCGACCCGCGGGTCGACGAGCGCCCGGAGGGGTACGTCGCCCTCGACGGCGAGGGCGAGCGGTTCGAGCTCGCCGACGACGAGACGCTGCTCGACCGCTACGCCGAGCGGTACAACTTCGAGCCCACGCCGGCGGAGTTCCGCAACGTGTTCGTCGTCCGCGACGGCGACCTCCGCGTGCTCGACGAGCGGGCGTTCTACCGCCGGGTGACCGACCGCGTCGTCGGCATCTGGACCGGCGACATCGAGACGGTCCGCGAGCGCGTCCTCGAGCGCGGCCGGCTGGCGCCCGACGACCGGGCGCTGTCCGACCAGTACGACGACGCCGCCGAACAGCGCGAGCTGGCCGCCGACCTGCTCGCCGACGTGGCGGCGTACCTCGACCGCGCCGAGGCCGAGGACCTGGACGCAGTCGAGGTGGCCTGCTACGAGGCCGCCCGCGAGCGCCGCGAGGCCGAGGCCGAGGTCGCGGCGCTGGAGGCCGCGAAGGCCCGCGAGGACTACGAGCAGCTCGTCAAGACGAAGGGGTCGCTGGAGCGCAGCCTCGAGGAGCGCGCCGAGCTGCCCGACGAGCGCGAGCTCGACGAACTGGCGGAGCGGCTCGACGACCTGCCGACCGGCAGCGAGGACGAGCTGGAGCGGCGCAAGCGCTGGTACCGGCGGGCGACGCTCGCGGCGCTGGTCGCCGGCGTCGTCGCGGGGGCGGTGCCGCTGGGGCTGGGGATCCGCGAGCCGCGGCTGGTCGCCGCCGGGCCCGCGGCGTTCGGCGTCGTCGCGCTCGTCGGGCTCGCGGCCTACCGGTCGGCGAGCAACGCCGTCGCCCGGCTGGACCGCGAGCGGGCGGCCATCGTCGAGCGCGCCGCCGAGGTCGGCATCGACGCCTACGACCCGCCGGCGGTCCGCGGGGCCATCGCCGACTACCGCGAGGACCACGACAACCACGCGGAGGTCATCCAGGGCAACACGGAGGTCCTGCGGCAGTGGCTCGACATCGACGCCGACGACCCCCGCGAGGTCGTCGCCGAGGCCGAGGACGCCCTCGACGCCCGGCGCGCCGAGATCGACTTCGACGCCGACCGCGAGTTCACCGAGGAGAAGCTGGAAGCGGCCCGCGAACGCGCCGAAGACGCCGCCGAGCGCGAGCAAGAGCTGCGCGAGCGGTTCCGCGAGCACCGCCGGCAGCTGGAGCGGTTCGGCGAGCGCGCCACCGGCGTCCGCTTCGAGGCGTTCACCGGCGAGCCGCTGGATCTCACCGTCACCAACCTCGGCGCGCTGGGCGATCTGGCCGACCGGCTACGGGCGGTCGTCGACGCCATCGAGGCCGACGCGGACGCCTCGCGGGCCGCGGCCACGGTGCTCGACCGGATGGCCGCCTCCGAGAACGAGAAGATGACGACGCTGTTCGCCGACGGGGAGGCCGCCGACGTGTTCCGGCGGGTGACCGCCGACCGCTACGTCGACGTGGGGCTGACCGACGACTCCCGGCTGGCCGTCGAGCTGGAGAGCGGCGAGCGGCTCTCGCCCGACGAGCTCTCCCGCGGGGCGCGCGACCAGCTGTATCTCGCCGTCCGCGTCGCGCTCGGCCGCCGGCTCATGGAGGGCCGCGACGGCTTCTTCCTCATGGACGACGCGTTCCTGTCGGCCGACCCTCAGCGGCTCCGCCGGCAGGCCGAGGTGGTCGGTGACCTCGTCGACGCCGGCTGGCAGGTAGTGTACCTGACCTGCAAGCCCGACGCGAGGGACACGCTGGCCGAGACGGCGGGCGCGGACGTGACCGAGCTGACGCCGCTGTAGTCGACCGGGGTTCCGGCCACGGAGCGAACGGGGAGCCTTTGGGCGTCAGAACCGTACCCCGATCCGATGGCCTCCAGGGGAAAGACAACCGGGAGCGGCCGCGCTCGCTCGCCGGTCGCACCGCTGAAGGAGTGGTTCCTGCTCGACGGCCGGCGGGTCGTCGTCGCCGCCCTCGTCGCGGCGGCCGCCTTCCTCGCGCTGACCGCGGCCGCGCTGTCGCCGCTGAGCCCGCTCGACGAGCGACAGCCGCTGTTCTACGTGTTCGGGTCGCTTGTGAGCGGCAACATGACGATCATCACCGTCGTCGTCTCGATCAACCAGCTGTTGCTCTCCCGGGAGTTACAGACCCCCAACGAGCTGCGGTCGCAGATCGACGGCGTCGTCGACTACCGCCGGGGCGTCGAGGACGCGGCCGGCCAGGTGGCGCCGGTCGAGCCGCTCGGGTTCCTCCGGCTCCTCTACGAGAACACGCGCCAGGAGGCCCAGCGGCTCGGCGGGCTCTCCTCTACGGAACTCGGGGACCGCCCGGAGGCCGAGATCCGGGCCGTCGTCGACGACGTGACCGACCACGCCGACCGCGTCGACGGCCTCCTGCGGGGCGGGTCCGCGTCGACCTTCCACGTCCTCTCGATGACGCTGACGACCAACTACGCCCGCGACATCAACCGGCTGCGCCGCGTGCAGTGGGAGGGAGGCGAGGACCTCCCGGACCACGTCGCCGACGGGATCGACCGCCTCATCGAGCGGCTCCAGGACATCGACATCGCGCGGCAGTACTTCAAGGCGATCTACCTCCAGAACGAGCTCGCCGCGCTGTCGCGGCTGCTGTTCTACACCGGACTGCCGTCGATCGTCGCCGTCGCCGCCGCGTTGTTCCTGTTCACCACGCGGGACGGCGCCACGGTCCCCCCGCAGTTCCTGCCCGTGCTCGTCGCCGCGACGGTCGCCGTCGGTCTCCTCCCGCTGGCGGTCCTCTTCGCGTTCATCCTCCGGACCGCGACGGTCACTCGGCGGACCGCCGCGACGCTGCCGTTCACCGCGCCCGCCCAGGAGAAGTGAACCCGGGCGCGCGCTCCCGTCGCGCATCCCTGCCCGCCGCCGCGCGCCGTCACTCGTGGTTGGTCAGGCACTTCGGGAGACCGATCAGCTCGACCGGTTCGGAGTTGTCCGGCGAGTAGACGACCTTCTGGCCCTTCTCCATGTAGGGGACCTTCTGCTCCAGGTTGGCGGGGATGTTCACCGCCGAGATGGCGTCGTCGTCGCCGAGGTTGAGGACGACCGTCGTGTTGATCTGCTTGAACACGGGGTCGGCGATGTCCTGCGGGTCCTGGGTGATGAGAAAGAGCCCCAGTCGCTCCTTGCGGCCCTGTTTGGCGGCCTCGGTGAACTTGCCGATGATCTGCTCGCCCTGGACGCTGTCCACCTCGGAGAGGAAGTTGTGTGCCTCGTCGAGCCCCAGGACGAGCGGCGTGTTCTTGATGCGCTCGTAGTCGGGGTCGTTCGAGAGTTTCTGGTCCACGATGAGCGCCGCCAGCGCGAGGACCACGGTCACCGTGGTCCGGGAGTTGTTGATGTGGTAGGTCGGGACGACGGAGATCCCGCCCGCGCGGACGAACTCGTGGACCCGCTCGGTGATCGGGCGGGCGTCCTGGTCGAAGATGCCGTCGAAGCCCAGCGCGCGGCGCTTGACCGCGTTGAACGTGGCCTCGTGGACCCGCCCCGTCTCGTCGAGTTCCTCCCGCAGCGCCGGGTCGTCCATGAACGTTTTAAATTGCTGGTAGGTCCCGTCGGGGCCGTAGTCGCGGGAGAAGCGATTGAGAAGCAGCTGGAGGGCGTTGTACTGGTTGCCGTTCAGACTGGAGCCGGCGATGAGCCAGGGGTTGTCCTGGACCATCGAGAAGGGGATGGTGAACTCGACCTGCTCGGCGCGGTGGTCGCCGGTCGCGTAGGACGCCCCCTGGACCTTCGGGACGAAGGCGATGGTGTCGTCGACCCCGCCGTGGGCGATGCCCTCCCGTTCCAGCCGGCGTTCGAACTCGGCGTCGAGGTCGGGGTTGTCGTCGTGCATCTGGGCGTACTCGTCCTGCGGGTCGAACATCACGAGCCCGGGCGACACGTCCCGAGCACCGTCTTCGACGGGGTAGGTCCGGTCGTCGGCGAGGTACTGTCGGAGGACGTTCTTGGCGCTGTGGGTCTTGCCCGAGCCCGTGCCGCCGGCGACGAGCGTGTGCCGGAAGACCAGCGGGTCGCCGTCCCCGTAGTCGTCTTTCAGCCGGTAGTCGATGTGGGGCGGGTCGGCGGCGGTCTTCACCTTCTCGCCCCCCACGGAGAGGTGGCCGAGGAAGACGCCGTCCTCGGGGATCTTGAGGCCGGTCTTGATCTCGGACTTGTCGGTCGCCTCCCGGACGACGGTCTCGGGCTTGGGCACGCGGTCGGTCATCCGCCGTTTGAGTTCGCCGTCCTCCGAATAGAGGACCGCGACGGGGTCGAGCGTGGCGACGAACTTGAAGTCCTGTTCGTCGATGTCGCCCCGTCGCATCGCGCGGCGGGCGTGGATCTCGGTAGCGTCGTCGGCGCGGAACTCCTGGGCGTACTCCAGGGCGGTGATCCGGCAGAAGAGACGCTCGTCGTCCTGGTAGGGGATCAGCAGGTACTTGCCGATCCGCACGTCAGAGCGGTTCTCGACGGTGACGTACGCCCGCAGTTCCGTCTCCTCGCCGTCCTCGCTGATGCGCAGCCCCTCGGTCGCGGAGACGACGCCGACGCCGCGGTCCTCGCCGGCGGGCGTCACGTCCATCGCCTCGAAGTCGTCGTCGGCCTCGCCCGCGTCGAACGTGTCGGCGCCGGTCGGGTCGGACGCCGACGCGTCGGTTTCGGTCCCGGAATCGGCGTCCGTGGCCGCCCCGCCCGCGTCGCCCTCGTCCTCGTCGCTCCCGTCGAAGTCAGTGAAATCCCCGAGATCGGACATACCCGCCACCTCGTACTGCGAGGGCATGGGTGTTTCCCACCGGCGACCCCTGCCCGGACCCCGGCAGCGGGTTTATCCTTTCGCGCGTCCTACAGGAACCCATGAGCGACTCCACCGATCGGCAGGAACTGAGCGCGCCGCGGAAGGTCCTCCGGACGGTCACGCCGGGCCCGAAGGCCCGGCCCGACGCGGAGATGGACTCGATCGGCTGGGCGCTCTTTCTCGGGCTCGTGATCCTGCTGGTCCCGCTGTTGCCCTTCCTCGCGATCGTCTGGCTGCTCTCGAAGGCGCTCGACTTCCTCGCGCGACAGCGGGGGTCGTGACCGCGGCGAGCCCGCTACCGTCGCGCGGTACGGGACCCCCGCGCCCGCGACCTACTCCTCGGTCTCGCGGACCGCCGCCCGGACGCGCTCGCCGGTCAGCGGCATGTCGACGTGGCCGATCCCCAGCGGGTCGAGCGCGTCGCAGACGGCGTTGACGACGGCGGGCGGCGCGGCGATGGTGCCGGCCTCGCCGATCCCCTTGACGCCCAGGTCGTTGGTGGGGCTGGGCGTGACCGTCGCCTCGGTCTCGACCTCGGGGACGTGGAACGACCGCGGGACGGCGTAGTCGAGCATCGAATCCGTTTCGAGACGGCCGTCGTCGGCGTAGACCGCCGCCTCGTAGCGCGCCTGGCCGACCCCCTGGGCGACGCCGCCCTCGACCTGGCCCTCGACGATGGTGGGGTTGATCCGCTCGCCGCAGTCGTCCAGGGCGACGTAGCGCTCGATGTCGACGGCGCCGGTCTCCGGATCGACGGCGACGGCGGCGACGTGCGTGCCGAAGGTGTATGCGGTCTCGTCCTGCTCGAAGAACGTGGTCGCTTCGAGCCCGGGGTCCATCCCGTCGGGGACGCCCCAGCCGTAGGCCGCCTCCGCCACGTCGGCGAAGGTGCGCGTCTCGTCGGTGTGGTCGGGCGCCGCGAACTCGCCGTCGTCGTAGGTCACTGCATCGGCGGGCGCGTCGAGCAGGTTCGCGGCGAACGCGCGGGCCTTCTCGCGGACGGCGCGGGCGCTCTCGGCGACGGCGTTGCCGCCGGTGATGGTCGAGCGGCTGCCGAAGGTGCCGGTGCCCTGCGGGACGGCGTCGGAGTCGCCCTCCCGCACGTCGATGTCGTCGTAGTCGACGCCGAGTTCGTCCGCGACGATCTGGGCGTACGTCGTCCCG
Organism: Halosimplex halophilum; assembly: GCF_004698125.1. Classification (NCBI taxonomy): domain Archaea; kingdom Methanobacteriati; phylum Methanobacteriota; class Halobacteria; order Halobacteriales; family Haloarculaceae; genus Halosimplex; species Halosimplex halophilum. The sequence goes on along the minus strand of NZ_ML214298.1, from coordinate 247,146 downwards.
TGGCCCTGGCCGTGGGAGTGGGTCCCGGCGGAGACGGTGACGGTGCCGTCCGGGTGGGCGCGGACGACCCCGCTCTCCATGCCGCCGCCCGTCGACTCGACGTAGCAGGCCAGGCCGACGCCGAGGTAGCGACCGTCGTCGTCGCGGTCCGGCCGGTCGCGCAGGTCCGCCCAGCCGGCGGCGTCGAGCGCCTCGTCGAGCCCCAGTTCGTAGTCGCCGCTGTCGTAGGTGGCGCCCACGGCCGTCTCGTGGGGGAACTCCGCGATCTGGTTGCGCCGGCGCAGCTCGGCGGGGTCGAAGCCGAGTTCCCGCGCGGCGGCGCCGACGAGCCGTTCGGCGACGTAGACGGCCTCGGGACGGCCCGCGCCGCGGTAGGAGTGGATCGGCGTCGTGTTCGTGAAGACCGCGCGGGTCTCGCAGAAGATGGCGGGAACGGCGTACTGGCTGGAGAGCAGCGAGCCGTACCAGCCGGGCATCCCGAGGCTGCCGCCGAGGCCGTAGGCGCCGACGTTGGCGTCGGTCTCGACGCGCAGCGCTCGAATAGTTCCGTCGTCGTCGACGCCGATCTCGGCGGTCGTGCGGTGGTCTCGGCCGTGGGCGCCCGCGAGGTAGTTCTCGCTCCTGGTCGCGGTCCACTTGACCGGCCGCCCGGTGTCCATCGCGGCGACGGCGGCGGCGGCCTCGCCGGGGTGGTGGTGACCCTTGTGGCCGAAGCCGCCGCCGACGGAGGGCGCGACGACCCGGATGTCGCTCTCGGGGAGGCCGAGGGTGGTCGAGAGCTTCCCGCGGTGGCCGTGGGGCGACTGGCTGGTCAGCTCGACGGTCAGCCGCCCGTCGCCGGCGTCCCAGCGGGCGACCGCCGCCCGCGGTTCGAGGGCGTTCGGGATCAGCCGGTTATTCGTCAGGTCGATCTCGACGGTGTGGTCGGCGTCGGCCAGCGCGGCGTCGGTCGCCTCGCGGTCGCCGAGTTCCGATGTAGCGGCGACGTTGTCGGGGGCGCCGTCGTAGAGCGTCGGGGCGTCCGACCCCTGGGCCTCGCGCTGGTCGACGACGGCGTCCCGTTCGTCGTACGTGACTTCGACGGCGTCGGCGGCGTCGCGGGCGCGGTAGCGGTCCTCGGCGACGACCGCGGCGACCGGCTGGCCCTGGTAGCGGACCCGGTCGCGGGCGAACACCGGGTGGCCCGGCAGGTCGCAGTCCAGCCCGTGCGTCGAGACCGGGAGCACCCCCGGAATTTCGGAGGCGGCCACGTCCGCCCAGGTGTAGACCGCCAGGACGCCCTCCATCGACTCGGCCGCGTCGGTGTCGACGGCCTCGACGGTGGCGTGGGCCGCGTCGCTCCGGACGAAGGTGAGGGAGGCCAGGTCCGGGTGGTCGATGTCGTCGGTGAAGGTCGCGTTTCCGGTCAGCAGGGCGGCGTCCTCCCGGCGGTCGACGCCCTCGCCGACGAGCCGCTCGGCGTCGTCGGGGTCGTCGCCTGGATCGTCGGCCGCGGTCGTCTCCGTCGGTGGACCCGTCCGCGCGTCGTCGGTCATGCCGATCCCATCCGGCGACAGCGGCTAAACTGTTGTCCCGGTCCCGGGCGGCGACGCGGGCGGGCGCCGCCCGCTCACGCCGCGGCGACGGCGGCGAGACCGACGTAGACGTTGGTCACCACCACCGCGGTCCCGAGGCCGATGACACCCAGGAACCAGGCGCGCCAGCCCGGGACGCGCTCGACGACGGACCGACACTCCAGCAGGACGACGCCGGCGTACAGCACGACGGCGGCCTTCAGCGCGACCACCGACAGCGGGTGGTGGACCAGCAACAGGCGGATCCACGGGTTGGCCTCCAGCGAGGGGCCGGCGAAGGCGGCCGCCACCAGCGTCGACGCGGCGTCGCCGAACCCCCAGATTATCACCAGCGAGAGCACCAGCTCGACGTAGCCCGGCATCTCCAGCCGGACCGCCGAGAGGTCGAGCGCCTCGCCGATCGTCTCTGCCTCTGACATCGTTCCGGAGCGACCCGCGCTCTACCCGCCACTCTCGAATACTCGCTCATAAATCCTCGCGATGGAGTATCATCACTGAGATTCAGAATCGGTGACGTGATCGGACGGGCCGGATCGCGTGGTACCGAGTCGGGCGGGGGGTGGGGCCGGATCGCGCTCAGTCCGCGGGGACGGCGCAGCTGTCGGCGTACTCCACGTCGTCGACGGAGTCGATGGGGTCGTCGCCGCAGACCGGACACGACGGGTTCGGCCGGACGGTCACCTCCTCGAAGGACATGTCGGCGGCGTCGTAGACGACCATCCGGCCGTCCAGCGACTCGCCGACGCCGACGAAGTGCTTGACCGTCTCGGTGGCCTGGATCGCGCCGACCGTCCCCGGGAGGACGCCCAGCACGCCCGTCGTCGCGCAGTCGGGGACGGCGCCCTCGGGGGGCGCCTCGGGGAACAGACAGCGGTAACACGGCCCGTCGCCGGTGAAGGAGGTCACCTGCCCCTCGAAGCGGTAGATGGCGCCGTGTGAGAAGGGGACGCCCGCGAGCGTGCAGTAGTCGTTGACGAGAAAGCGGGTCGGGAAGTTGTCGGAGGCGTCGACGACGAAGTCGTAGCCCTCCACGAGGTCCGCGACGGTCTCCGGCGAGACGGCGACCTCGCGGGGTTCGACGGTCACGTCGGGGTTCAACTCGTGGACGAACTCGGCGGCGCTCTCCACTTTGGGACGGCCCACGTCGGCGTCGCCGTGGACGACCTGGCGCTGGAGGTTCGAGCGCTCGACGGTGTCGTGGTCGGCGATCCCGATGCGGCCGACCCCCGCGGCGGCGAGGTACTGGAGGACGGGCGAGCCCAGCCCGCCGGCGCCGACGACCAGTACCGCGGCGTCCAGCAGGTTCGCCTGCCCCTCCGGCCCCACCTCGTCCATGATGATGTGCCGGGAGTAGCGGTCGAGCTGCTCCGGGTCGAGATCCGGCCCTGCCATACCCGCGTCTACCGGACCGAGCGGGTTAAGCGGTCCGCTCCCGGGCGCGCGGCTGGAGGACGACGGGAGGCGCGTCTCACAGCCCGGGCGATCTGCCGGGGCAGAAGACTTACCAGCCACACGTGACACCGCCGAGTATGGCGCCCTCCACCCCGCTCGTTCGCCCCTCCGAGTACTTCGACCGCTACGACCGGCCCTCGATGACCGTGGCGTTCGCCGTCGTCGGGGTCCAGGCAGTCGGGACCGCCGTCGCGATGTGGCTGTTCCTCCAGCGCGTGATCGCCCACGTCGACGCCCCGCCCCAGGAGAAAGCCCAGGTCCAGAGCGCCCTGGGGGGGGCGATCGTCGGTACCTTCGTCGCCATCTTCGTCGGGTGGCTGCTGCTGGCCGCCCTGTTGCACCTGTTCGTGTGGTTCGCCGGCGGCCAGCGGTCGTTCGGGACCACCCTCGCGGTCACCGGCGAGGCCGAGGTCGCCGGGATCGTCCTGCTCCCCGTGACCACCGTCGGGCTGATCAGCCTGCTCGGGCAGGCCCCGAGCGATCCCCAGGCGTTCGTCGACTTCTTCGAGCGGGCGGCCTCGTTCAGTTCGCCCGTCCTGCTGGTCTCCAGCCTCGTCGGGGCGCTCTGGAAGGCCGCGATCCAGGGCTACGGCCTCGCCGTCGCCCACGACCTCCCGGCCGGGAAGATGCTCGCGCTCGCCTTCGGCGTCGGAATCCTCGGCTTCCTGCTGAACCTGGTGTGAGCGGCGCGCTCCTGTCCGCCGCTCAGAGGTCGTACAGATCGCCGAACTTCCCGGTCGCGTAGTCGAGGAAGTAGTCGGCGGTGAACCCCTCGCCGGTCGCCTCGCGGACCAGATCGTCGGTCTCGTAGCGGCAGCCGTGGCGGTGGACGTTCTCGGTGAGCCACTCGTGCAGCGGGTCGAACTCGCCGCTCCGTACTTTCCCGTCGAGGTCCTCGATGGCGTCCTCGGCGCTGGCGTACAGCTGGGCGGCGAGGACGCTGCCCAGCGAGTACGTCGGGAAGTAGCCCAGCGAGCCGTGAGTCCAGTGGATGTCCTGGAGACAGCCCTCGCTGTCGGTCTCCGGGCGCACGCCGAGGTACTCCTCCATCTTGTCGTTCCACACGCCCGGCACCTCCTCGACGTCGAGGTCGCCCGAGACCAGGTCCCGCTCGATCTCGAACCGGAGGATGATGTGCATGTGGTAGGTGAGTTCGTCCGCCTCCACCCGGATCAGGTTGTCCGGGTAGATCTGGTTGGCGGCCTGGTAGAACTCGCGCGGGGAGGCGTCGGTGCCGAGGTTCTCGTTCACCGTGTCGGCGAAGTCGTCCCAGAAGGGTCGCGAGCGGCCGACGTGGTTCTCCCAGAGCCGGGACTGGGACTCGTGGACCGTCAGGTCACGGGACTGGCCCAGCGGCGTCCCGTAGTGCTCCTGCGGAAGGCCCTGGGTGTAGGTGGCGTGGCCGAACTCGTGGATGGTCGAGCCGATGGCGCCCATGGGGTCCTCGGGGTCGAACCGCGTGGTCACCCGGGCGTCGAACTGCGTCCCCGTCGAGAACGGGTGCGGCGCGGTGTCGAGCCGCCCGCGCTCCCAGTCGTAGCCGAGGTGGTCCAGCGCCGCCCGGACCGTCTCCTCCTGGGCGTCCTCGTCGTACTCGCCGTCGGCGAAGGGGTCCGCCAGGTCCGCGTCGCTGTCCTCGATCGCCTCGATCAGCGGGACGAGCTCGTCGCGCAGCCGCTCCAAGACTCGCTCGGCGGTGTCCAGCCCCAGGTAGGGCTCGTACTCCTCGAACAGCACCTCGTAGGGGTCCCGGTCCGGGTCGATGGCCTCGGCGTAGTCGCGCTTGAGTTCGACCATCTTCTCCAGCGTGGGCGCGAACGAGTCGAAGTCGTCCTCGGCCTTGGCCTCCTCCCAGACCGGCAGCGCGTTCGAGGCCGTCTCGGAGATCTCGGTCACGAGGTCCTCGGGCACCTCGACGGCCCGCTCGTGCTCGCGGCGGACCTCGCGGACGACCGCCCGCCGGTCCCCCGAGAGGTCGGCGTCGTCGAGTGCGTCCAGCCACTCGCCGACCCGCTCGTCGGTCAGCTTCTCGTGGGTGACCGCCGACAGCGCCGAGGACTGCTTCGACCGGGCGGGCGTCCCGCCCTCGGGCATCGTCACCTGCTGGTCCCAGCCCAGCACCCCGCCGGCGTCGTTGAGGTAGGTCAGCTGTTTGACGTGCTCCTCGAAGGCCGGGTAGGGCTCGGGCGCGGACTCCGACTCCGAGTCGGGGGATTCCGTCGACATACCCCACGATTGCGGCCGATACCGTATCAATGCCATCCTTCGCCACCGCCGCCTCGGCGGGCGGCGGTCCGCCCCTCGATCGCGGCCGGCGGTCACGACAGGTGGCGGTAGACGTCGTCGCCCGTCAACTGTTCGAGGACGCCAGCGAGATGCACCTGGACGCTCTCCCGAAACGCGTCGTCGGGGATGTCGTCGTCGGAGGCGACCCGGTTCGCGTTCGCCCTGGCCGGCACGAGTTCGACCTCGTAGTCGCTGACGAACAGCAGTCCCTGGTCGCCGACTTCCCCCGGGAGCCGACACCTGAGAGACGGCAACTTCGTCCGGCAGATGTGCGGCGAGTCCGCCTCGTCGAACTCCATCTCGCTCGTCGACAGCGCGTGGTACTGCGTGAAGTCGTCGCCCATCACTTCCGCGACGAAGACCGGGAGCCTGACCGCGACATCTCGGGGCTCCTCGCCGGCGGTCATCGCCACCCCGTCACCGACTTCGTCGTAGGTCCGCCCCGTCGTGAACCAGACCGCGACATCGGCGCGTGTCGCCGCCGCCGCCGGGCGAAACTCCCCGGACGCCGCGTCCGGCCGGATGCCGAGATCCGTTCGGAACTCGACGTCGGCACCGGCCTCGACGCCGGTGCAGGGGAACTCCCGGGCGGCGATCCACTCGGAGAGCGTCCGGTCGACCGCCGGCTCCGTCAGCAGCTCCTCGGCGGCGTCGACACAGAGGTCCTGCAGTTCGGCCCTGGTCGTCATCGACAGGCGTCTCCGGCGCGGCCGTGAAAACGGCGGCGGTCGGTGTCGGCTCTCGGCCCCTCGCAGCTCGGAGTGAACCACGTCGCCGGTCCCGACGCCACCACGGTGGTCTGTCCGCGGGTCGCTGCCAGCACGACCGTACCGCGGCCCGGATCGCGGCCCCGGGCGTCCGCACTCGCTGTACCGGAGCCGGCGGACACGCCGACGAACCCGACCGGTCAGAGATCCTCCTCGCCGAACTCGTCGATGCGGTCGTGGACGTAGGCGGTCCACTCGTCGAGCGTCTCGTGCATCAGCTCGCGGGCCTCGGGCAGCGGCGTCGCGGAGTACTGGTAGACGTGGCCCCCGCCGTCCAGCAGCCGGCGCTCGCGCTCGGCCAGCCCCTTCTCGCGCAGCGTCGACAGCGAGCGGTTGACGTTGCTGCGGTCGCGTTCGAGCTGGTCGGCCAGCTCGGCGACGGTGCTCCCGGGGTGATCCTGGAGGGTCAGGAACGTCCGCACCTCGTGTTCCTGGACGTTGAAGACGCAGGCGAGCACGTCCTCGAAGCCCGGCTGCTCGTCGAGCATCAGCTCCCGAAACCGCTCGGGCGAAGGGTCCGCCTCGACCATGGTATCGGGCCGTAGGTCCCCCCGCCGCTTAAACGGAGGCGGTCACCCGACCCTGCCGCGCGACCGCCCCCACGCCGCACGGTCAGCGGCCGTAGCCCTGCTCGACGAGACAGGTCCGCATCGCCGACTCCGAGTCGTGTTTGTGCAGCCGCGTCGGCGTGTCGCAGTAGAAGGTCTCGCCGTCCCAGCGGAGCGTCACCTCGTGTTCGGCGTCGAGAAACTCCGTCCGGACGCGGACGCGCCCCTCCGATTTGATCCGGTCGAGCAGCTCGTCGGCGTCCAGCGCGCCGGCGTCGACGACGGGCGGGTCGGCCATCACCGCCCGGTTCGACCGCCGCGATAATCAGTGTTCGCTCCGGCCGCGCGACGGTCGCACACGCGCGACCGCCACGACCGGGCACTCGCAACCGGGCTCAGTGCCAGTTGCGGTGGGGGTGGGGCTGGTTGTCGCCGCGGTCGTCGTAGTACTTCAGCCCGATGAACGAGTCGTCGAGGTTGCCCATCAGCGCCGTGTACGCGTCGTCGGCCGACTCGTAGGTTCGGACGTTCGACCGCGCGAGCACCGTCTCGACGGTCGTCGTGTCGCCGGTCGGCGCCTCGATCTCCACGTCGCCGACCCGGTCGGCGACCGTCGCCGCGTCAGTCGGGTACTCGCACGATTCCGTGAACAGCTGGCGCGTCTCTGTGATCCGCATCTGTACGTCACGATTATTCTACTGCATTATAAATCATTAGGGTTTGTGAGTGTCAATCTCTCGCACGCGATCGGGGTACCCTTCTGGACGAACGTAGACGGCGCCGCGGGAGAACTGGAGAGTCCGGTGTCGCCGGTCGGTCCGGCGTGCCCGCGAGGGGAACGCTCAGTCGGCGGTCGACTCGTCGCGGTCGGGTCTGTCGTCGCCGACGCGGCCCTCCTCGCGCTCGCCGCCGTACTCGTCGGGTCCGTCCGCGTCGCGGTCGCGGAGCTGGCCGCCGATATAGCCGCCGAGCGCGCCGAACCCGCCCGAGAACAGCGCCGCGAACAGCAGCGACACGAGCACGACGCCGACGACCAGCAGCGCGACGCCCACGGCGTCGACCCGGAGGGCCCCGACGGCGACGCCCCCGGCCACGAACAGAAGCGCCACCGCCAGCGGCAGCACCGACAGCAGCCCCGACAGCGCGCCCACCCGCGTCGCGCTCGTCCGCTCGTTGCGGTGGAGGTATCCCCCCGCGAACCCGCCGAGCATCGGCGCGAACGGCAACAGGAACGAGGCGACGGCCGTCACCACGCCACCGGCGGCCGCGTCGGTCCACGCGTACGTCGGGTCGGGTCCCGTCCCGCTCTCGCGGGCGCGCTCGCGCCGTCGATGCGCGACGAACGCCAGCGCCGCGGCCCACGACAGCAACCCCGTCGCGACGAGGCCGATCCCGCTCCAGCGCGCCGTCGCGAAGCTCACGTCCACCAGCGCCGCGTCCGTGAACACGTCGGAGACGATCATCCCTTCGGCGACCAGCTCGGCGATCACCGCCCGGTCGGCGGCCGCCGCCAGCGCCGCCCCGCCGAAGCCCACCGCCAGCCCGTACAGCCCCAGCAGTATCGGCACCGCCCAGTCGACCACCCGCCGCGCCCGCTGCTCCCCGCTCGCTCTCGCCGCTCCGCGCTCGCTCGCGTTCGCTGCTGTCGAGGCCATACGAGACCTTGGCCGGTCGACACCTTGACCACCGTAGATCGTTCTCGCCGGTCGAAGCGCCTTACCGGCGATAACCCGAGCTTAGGGAGGCGAGCGCTCGTGACACGACGTTCCGTTCGCGTGAGTAATACCTTTAAAACCATCCGTTGACCATCATTTGTATGATCGGCGTGCTACCGTACGCGCTGGCCGTCCCGGTCGCCCTCGCCGGGGCCGTCGCCGCGCTCTTCCTCCACGAGGCCGCCCACGCCGCGCCGGTCCTGCTCGCGGGCGGCAGCGCACACGTCTCGATCGGGAGCGCTTCGGGACGGACGGTTCGGCTCGGCCCGCTGACGGTGACAGCCGGGTTCGATGGCGTCCGGAAACTCGTCGCCTACGGCTACTGCGATCGGGAGGGGACGCGCTCGAAGCGCGTCCGAGCGGTCTCCATCGCGGCCGGACCGGCGGTGACGGTCCTCCTCGCCGCGTCGCTGGGACTGGTCGCGTTCCGCGCCGGAGACGGTCCGGCGTCGTTCTGCCTGACGGCGGTCTTCTACAGCGAACTCTTCCGGGCCGTCCAGACCGTCGTACCGCGGACGTACTCCCGGGGCGCCTACGCCGGACTCGACAGCGACGGCAAGCAGCTGCTCACCCTCCTGCGATCCTAACCCACCTTTTTCCGTGCGGGGGTGTCCTCGGTCGCTCCGCTCCCTGCGGGCACCCCCGACGCAAAAAGATGGGGAAAAAGCGGGCCTCGCTACGCTCGGCCCGGAGAACCGCGCGCCCTCGGCGCGCGGACGATCGCTACTCCTGATCGGCCAGCCACGCCGACAGCCCCTCCGTGGACCACCTTTTTCTCCTCGGGTATCCTCGCTCGCTCCGCTCGCTGCGGGTACCGCTCGTCGAAAAACGTGGGCGAAAAAGCGGGCCTCGCTACGCTCGGCCCGGAGAACCGCGCGCCCTCGGCGCGCGGACGATCGCTACTCCTGATCGGCCAGCCACGCCAGCAGGCCCTTCTGGGCGTGCAGGCGGTTCTCCGCCTGGTCCCAGACGATGGCGTTGTCGCTCTCGATGACGGCGTCGGTGACCTCCTCGCCGCGGTGGGCGGGCAGGCAGTGCATCAGCGCGCGGTCGCCCAGCAACTCGGGCGTGATCTGGAAGCCCTCGAACGCGTCCAGTTTCTCCGCGCGCTCGTCCTCCTGGCCCATGCTGACCCACACGTCCGTATAGACCACGTCCGCGTCGGCGATGGCGGCCTCGGGGTCGGTCGTCGTCGCCGGCGCAGTCCCGAGCCCGTCGGCGCGCTTCAGCACGCCCTCGTCGACGCCGTAGCCCTCGGGGGTGGCGACGGTCAGGTCGAGCCCGGACATCGCCGCGCCGAGGACGAACGACTGGCAGACGTTGTTGCCGTCGCCGACCCACGCGACGGTCGGGTCCTCGAAGTGCTCGCGGATGGTCAGAAGATCCGCGAGCGTCTGGCAGGGGTGGGCGTCGTCGGTCAGCGCGTTGATGACCGGGACCTCGGCGTACTCGCCGAGTTCGACCACGTCGGCGTGGTCGTAGACGCGCGCCATCACGAAGTCGACGTAGCGACCGAGCGCCCGCGCGATGTCCTTCACCGGCTCGCGGCCGTGCAGGCCGATGTCGTCCGGACCGAGGAAGACGGCGTGACCGCCGAGCTGGGTCATCCCCGTCTCGAAGGACACCCGGGTTCGCGTCGACGGCTTCTCGAAGATCATCCCGAGTGTCTGGCCGTCCAGGAGATCCGTCGCGCCGGTCTCGCGGTAGTCGGCCTTGATCGCCGCCGCGCGGTCGAGGACGGCCGCCAGTTCGTCGGTCGTGAGGTCGTCGACGTCGAGGAAGTTCATTGTAGTCGCTCCGTCGCGGTCTCGAGGACGGTCACGGCGCGGTCGTACTCGGCGAGCGAGACGTGCTCGTCGGGGGCGTGGTCCAGATCCGAGTCGCCGGGCCCGTAGGTCACCATCGGACAGTCCCATTCCTGTGCGTACACGTTCATATCACTTGTGCCGGTCTTCCGCAGGAGCCGCGGGTCGCCGCCGACCTGCCGGACCGCCGCGCGGAAGGCTCGGGCCGCCGCGGTCCGGGGGTTCATCATCACCGGCTCGACCGCGTCGTGCCAGTGGACCGTCCCGTTCGCGAGGTGACCGTCGGCGATCTCGCGGACCTCCTCGGTGGTGTACTCCGGCGGGACGCGCAGCTGCACGTCGGCCGTCGCCTCGACGGAGAGCCCGTCGTCGGTGATCCCGCCCTCGAAGCTGATGGGCTTGGCCGTCACGCGCTCGAAGACGGGCACCCACTCGTCGTGGCCGAACTCCTCCTCGACGGCCGACCACCAGCCGATGGCGTCCTGGATCGCGTTGTTCTCCGGCCGGGAGGAGTGGCCCGACTCCGAGGTGGCGACGTAGGTGCCCGCGAGCAGCCCGCGGTAGCCGAGCGTGATGCCGTCCCAGCCCGAGGGCTCGCCGTTGACCACGGCGTCGGGTTCGGCGTCGCGGTCCTCGACGAGGTACCGGGCGCCCCGCGAGTCAACTTCCTCGCCGACGACGCCGACGAACGAGGCGCCGGTGCGGACGGCCGCGACGGCCATCGAACAGAGCGGGCCCTTCGCGTCGACGCTCCCGCGGCCCCACAGTTCTTCCTCGCCCGCCTCGTTCTCCTCGACGCGGACCGGGATGTCGCCCGGCACGGTGTCGATGTGGGAGGTCAGGAGGACGCTGTCGTCGGCCGGCGCGCGGACGTTGCCCACGTCGTCGACCCACACCTCGCGGTCGTGGCTCTCGAAGAAGTCGACGAGCACCTGCGCGGCGTCCGCCTCCTCACCGGTCACGGAGGGGGTGTCGACCACGTCGACCAGGAGGTCGCGGGCCTCCTCGTCGACGGGCACGTCGGGCGCCGGCTCCTCGCCGTCGCCCCCACCGCCGCCCTGCTCGCCGGCGCTCTCACTCATCGCCGACGACCTCCGCCATGGCGTCGACCACCTGGTCGACCTCCGCCTCGGTGACGGTCAGCGGCGGGAGGAACCGCACGACGGTCCGGCCCGCGGGCAGCGCCAGCACCTGGTGGTTCATCGCGAGTTGCTTCAGCGCGCGGTTGGCGCCGCGGCCGACCTCGACGCCGACCATCAGCCCCTCGCCGCGCACCTCGCGCACGTCGTCGCCGATCCGCCCTTCCAGGCGCTCCTGCATGTACGCGCCCACGTCGCCGGCGTGGCCCGGCAGGTCCTCCTCGACGATGGTCGAGACGGTCGCGCCGGCCGCCGCGGAGACGACGGGACCGCCCGAGAACGTCGAGGCGTGGCTGCCGTAGTTGTCGGCGATCCACTCGCGACAGAGCGTCGCGCCGACCGGGAAGCCGTTCCCGAGGCCCTTCGCGGCGGTGATCATGTCCGGGACGACGCCGGACTGCTCGGCCGCCCACAGCGTGCCGGTCCGGCCCATGCCGGTCTGCACCTCGTCGAATATCAGCGCCGCACCGGCGTCTTCGGTCTCCTCGCGGGCCCGCTGGAGGAACTCGGCGGAGGCGGGGTTGATGCCGCCCTCGCCCTGCACGGGTTCGACGATCACGGCCGCGGTCTCGTCGTCGACGGCCTCGGCGAGTTCCTCGCCGTCGTCGTAGGGGACGAACTCCACGTCGCCCATCAGCGGCTCGTACGGTTTCTTGTACTTGCTCTTCCAGGTCGTCGCCAGCGCCCCCATCGTCCGGCCGTGGAACCCCTGCATCGTCGCGACGATCTTCGAGTTGCCGGTGGCCGAGCGGGCGAACTTCAGCGCCGCCTCGTTGGCCTCCGTCCCCGAGTTGCAGAGCCACGTGTAGTCGATGGGGTCGGGCGCCGTGTCGGCGAGCCGCTCGTACAGCGCCGTCCGCGCGGCGTTGGGGTAGGAGGCCTGCACGTAGGTCAGCTTCTCGAACTGCTCGGTCACGGCGTCGTGGACCGCCTCGTGGCCGTGGCCCAGCGGGACGCAGGCGTAGGAGGCCCCGAAGTCGAGGTACTCGGTGCCGCCGTCGTCGTACAGGACTGTGCCGTCTCCCTCCTCGATCTGGATCGGTTTCTCCGAAAAGACGAATCCGCTCATGTGTCTCCCTCCGTCGTGTCCGCGTTGTCGTCCGCAGTCGTCTCGTCCGCAGTATCGGAAAGCGCCGACGCGTAGACGTGCGTGCCGCCGCCGTCGAGCGCCGACAGGATGGGGTCGTCGGCGTTGGCGTCCGCCACGACCACCTCGTCCGCACCGCCCTCGATGGCCTCCTGGATCGCCATCACCTTCCGCTCCATGAAGCCCTCGGCGGCGTCCTCGAGGGCGGCCCACTCGTCGGCCGTCTCGACGGACTCGATGAGGGTGTCGGGGTCGTCGGGGTCCGCGTAGATCCCCGCCACGTCCGTCAGCAGGACGAGCGTCGCGTCGACGGCGCCGGCGATGTGCGCAGCCGAGCGGTCGGCGTCGGTGTTGACCGGCACGATCTCCTCGTCGTCCTTGCCGGCCATCGGCGGGCTGGCGACCGGAGTGTAGCCGTCCGCAAAGAGCGTCTCCAGCAGATCGGAATTGACCTGCTTGATCGTGCCCGAGTGGTCCCCCCGCTTGATCTTGCGCTTGCCGTCGTCCATGACGCGCACGGCGGACTTGCGGGGGCCGTACAGCAGTTTGCCGTCGACGCCGTTCAGCCCCACCGCGTCGACGCCCTGGCTCTGCAGCCCCGCGACGAGTTGCGTGTTGAGGTGGCCGAACACCATCTCGAACACCTCCATGGTGTCCTCGTCGGTGAACCGGCCGACGACGCCCGACGGCGTCTCGACGTACTCCGGTTCGATGCCGAGGCGTTCGAGCGTCTCGTCGACGGCCGTGGAGCCGCCGTGAACCACGGCGACGTCCTCGTCCTCGTCGGTAAGCGATGCAACGTCCGCCAGGGCGCCCGCGGGGTCGACCGCGCGGGCGCCGCCGATCTTGACGACTGTAGTCACGAAAAATCACCTGCTCAGGGGGCGCCGACCGGGTGGAGGCCCCCGAACTCCAGCCCCGCCCGTTCCTCGATGCCGAGCGCGACGTTGGCGGCGTGGACCGCCTGCCCCGCCGAACCTTTCATCATGTTGTCGATCGCCGAGAAGACGACGAGGCGCCTGTTTCCGGGGTCGAGCTCGAACCCGACCTCCGCGCGATTCGTCCCCGCGACCGCCTTCGGCTCGGGGTAGCGGTAGACGCCGCCCCCGCCCGCGACGAGCTCGACGAACGGCTCCTCGTCGTACTCGCCGCGGTACGCTCCCCACAGGTCGCCCTTCGAGACGGGCTCGCCCGGGAAGACGTGACAGGTCGCGCTCGCGCCGCGGATCATGTCCACCGCGTGGACGGTAAAGGACACGTCCAGGCCGAGGAACTGCTCGATCTCGGCCTCGTGGCGGTGACCCGTCGGCGCGTACGGGCGGACGACGCCCGAGCGCTCGGGATGCGAGGAGGCCTCCCCGCCGCCGGCGCCGCCCTCCGACGAGCCGACCTTCACGTCGACGACGACCTGCTCGTCGCCGGTGAGGATGCCCTCCTCCACGAGCGGTTTGAGTCCCAGGATCGTCGCCGTCGCGTTACACCCGCCGGAGGCGATCAGCTCCGCGCCCGGCAGTTCCTCACGCGTCAGCTCCGGGAGCGCGTAGACGGCGTCGTCCAGCAACTCGGGGCGCGTGTGGCCGTCGTACCACTCGTCGTACTGCGCCTCGGTGTCGAGGCGGAAGTCCGCCGAGAGGTCGACGACGGTGTCGGCCGCGTCCCGGAAGCGGTCGATCTGCTCCATCGAGACGCCGTGGGGCGTCGCGGCGAACAGGGCGTCGACGCTCTCCAGGTCCTCGGGCGAGGAAAAGCGCAGGTCGAGGTCGCGCAGGTTCGGGTGGGCGTGGCCCACCGTCTTGTTCTCCTTCGAGCGGCTGGTCGCCTGGACGACCTCGAACTCGGGGTGGCCGGCGAGCAGGCGGAGCAGCTCCCCGCCCGTGAAGCCCGAGCCGCCGACGACCGATGCTGTGTAGCTCATAGCTGTGTCCTCATGTGGTCGCCTCGACCGCGTCGTCGGCCGCGGCGGTGGTCTCCAGCCAGTCGACGACCGTCGCCGGCACGTCGACGTCGGTGACCTCGTTCAGCGCCTTGAACTCGACGGTGTGGTTGACCTCGTGGACGGTGTACCCCGAGGGCTCGCCGTCGTCGTCGACGCCGGTCTCCATCAGGTCGATCCCCAGCAGGCCGCCGCCGACCGCGTCGCTGGCCTTCTTCACGAGCTCTTCCATCTCCGGTGTGATCTCGATCTCCGCCGTCTCGGCGCCCTTGGCGGCGTTGGTCAGCCAGTGGTCCGACGAGCGGACCATGCCGGCGACCGGCTCGCCGTCGACCGCGACGATGCGGATGTCCCGGCCCGGCTTGTCGACGAACTCCTGGATGTAGAAGACCTTGTGCTCGTAGTGACCGAGGGTCTCCTTGTGTTCGAGGATCGCCTCCGCGGCCGAGCGGGAGTCGATCTTCGCCATCAGGCGTCCCCACGACCCGATCACGGGCTTGAGGACGCACGGGTAGCCGAACGCCTCGATGCTCTCGAGGGCGGCGTCTTTCGTGAACGCCACGTCGGTCGTCGGCGTCGGAACGCCGGCCCCCTCCAGCGCGAGGCTGTTTTTCACCTTGTTCGCGCAGACCTCCGCCGTCTCGGCGGCGTTGACGACCGGGATGTCGTAGGCCTCGGCGAACCGGGTGGCGTACAGCGAACGGCTCGTCGCCAGACAGCGGTCGACGAGCACGTCGACGTCCTGCATGTCCTCGGGCGCGTCCGAGAGCCCGAAGCGCTGCTTGCGAACGTCGACCTTGACGACCTCGTGGTCGCGCTCGCGCAGCTCGTTCAGCAGGAGCTTCTCGTCCCGGCGGATCCGGGAGTAGAGGATGCCGACGTTCACTCTCACTCACCCCAGTCCTCTTCGAGCTCGGGGGCCGTCTCGAGGACTGGAGGTTCGGTGTCGACGACTTCCAGCTCCGCACCGCAGGTGCCACAGTCGACGATCTCTCCTATCTCGATGCCGTCGTGCAGGGTTACCTCCGCCCCGCACTCGACGCATTCTGCCATCGTAGTCCCTACTCACGCTGGGATACACTTAAAGGCTTCGAACCTATCAGACGAGAAGTATACGCGTACGCTCCGCTAAGCGCGTCGCGTGCCGTATTTCGTGGACAGTCCGTTCACTGTATCAGGTATATGGTAGTTCCCCTCGCGGGGGTCGTGGGAGCGGCTGCGGTCGGTGGTGGGGCGTGCGGTACGGGGCCGCCGGGCGGCCGACCTCAGACATAGTCGGCCACCGCCGTTTCGAGTCCGTCGAGCGCGCCGGTCACGGCGTCGCGGCGGCCGGCGACCGCCGCCTCGTCGGCCGCGAGGCGTTCCCGGGCGTCGTCGATCTGTGCAGTCACGGCCTCGGGGGCGGGTCCGCCCGGCGAATCGCGCATCGCCACGCTCTCGACGGGGTCGAGCGTCGCTTCCAGCGCCTCCTCGTCGACGTACGCCGTGAGCGGTTCGCCCAGGATCCTCTCCGCCGCTGCCTCCAGTTCGGCGATCTCCGGGGTATCCTGGCCGGGGTCGAGGTTCTCGGCGACCGACGCGACGACCTCGTGGGCCGTCCGGAAGGGCACCCCCGCCATCGCCAGCCGATCCGCCACGCCCGTCGCCGTCGAGAACCCGGCCGCCGCCTCCGCTTCGAGCACCTCGTCGTGCCACTCGGCGGTCGTGAGCGCGCCCGTCGCCACCTCCAGCGCGGGCGGCACCGAATCGACCGCGGTCCAGGCCGGCGGCGTCGCCTCCTGCAGGTCGATGTTGTACGACCGGGGCAGCCCCTTCAGCGTCGTCAACAGCCGCTGGAGCGCCCCCTGGGCCTCCCCGGCCGTGGCGCGGACGATCTCCAGCGTGTCGGGGTTCTTTTTCTGGGGCATGATCGACGACGTGGAGGCGTAGTCGTCGCTGATCTCCAGGTAGTCCCGGCCGCTGTAGACCACGAGATCCTCCGCCAGCCCCGACAGCGTCGTCGCCAGCGTCGTCAGCGCGCCCGTCGTCTCGACGAGGAAATCCCGGGAGGACGTGGCGTCCATCGAGTTCGCGACCGTCCCGTCGAAGCCCAGCAGTTCGGCGGTGCGCTCGCGGTCCACGTCGAACGGTGTCCCGGCGAAGGCGGCCGCACCGAGCGGCGACTGGTTCGTGGTGTCCAGCGCCGCGAGCAGCCGTTCCGTATCGCGGGCCAGCGGCCCCTCGTAGGACAGTATCCAGTGGGCCACGGTCACCGGCTGGGCGTACTGCAGGTGCGTGAACCCGGGCAGCAGCGTCTCGGTGTGGTCGGCGGCCGCGTCGAGCAACTGCTCGCGCGCCCCCACGACCGCCTCCAGCGCCTCGAAGAGATCCGAGCGCAGGCGATACCGGATGCAGGTCGCCACCTCGTCGTTGCGCGAGCGGGCGGTGTGCATCCGCCCGCCCTCGGGGCCGACGCGCTCGATTACGGCGGTTTCGATGGCCTCGTGGACGTCCTCGGCGTCGGGTAACTCGCCGTGGCCCGCCGCCTCCACGTCGTCCAGCGCCGCCAGGATGGCCGCGGCGTCCTCGTCGTCGACGATGTCCTGCTCGGCCAGCATCACCGTGTGGGCGCGGTCGACCTGCAGGTCGGCCTCGAAGATCCGCTGGTCGGCGGCCAGCGAGGACATGAACCCGCGCGCGGGGCCGCCCGAGAAGCGGTCGCGGCGGACCGCGGTCCCGCCGGTCGTCGCGTCGGTCTGGTCGGCCGCGCCGCTCGCGTCGGCCGCCTCGTCCGCGCCGAGGGTGCCCTCGCCGTCGGTCATCTCACTCGTCCGTGTCCTCGCCGCCGTCCGTGGCGGCCTCCGCCTGTTTCGCGGCCACGTTCTCGGCGACGCGGTTGGCCAACCGGGACTGGAAGCCGTGGTACTTCGCGACGCCCGTGGCGTCGTTCTGCTCGATGTCGTCGGTCACCGCCTCCTCGTTGAACGAGGCGGCGGACTCGCTGTAGACGGCGTACTCGCTGTCGCGGCCGACCGCGCGGGCCTGGCCGCCGTCGAGCTTGACCGTCACCGTGCCGGTGACCTTCCGCTGGGTCTGCTCGATGAAGCTCTCCAGGGCCTTCGTCAGCGGCGCCTCGACCAGGCCCTCGTAGCCCTTCTGGGCCCAGCGCTGGTCGACCTGCTGTTTGAACGCGCGCTCCTCCTGGGTCAGGACGAGCGACTCCAGGGCCTCGTGGGCCGTCAGCAGCACCGTCGCCGCGGGGTGCTCGTAGTTCTCCCTGACTTTCAGCCCGAGCATGCGGTCCTCCATGATGTCGGAGCGACCGACGCCGTGCTTGCCGGCGCGCTCGTTGAGGTCCTCGATGAGCGAAACGGCGTCCTGGTCCTCGCCGTCGACGGCGACGACCTCGCCCTGCTCGAACTCGACCTCGACGGTCTCCGGCTCGGCCGACCCGGGCGCCTGCGTCCAGTCGTAGATCTCCTCGCCGGGGACGTGGTTGGGGTCTTCGAGCTCGGAGCCCTCGACCGAGCGGCTCCAGAGGTTGGTGTCGATGCTCCAGCGGCCGCCGTCGCCGCCCTCGACGGGCAGGCCCTTCTCTTCGGCGTACTCGCTCTCCCACTCGCGGGTCAGGCCGAGTTCGCGGACGGGCGCGAGCACGTCCAGGTCGGAGGCGCGCCAGACGGCCTCGAAGCGGAGCTGGTCGTTGCCCTTCCCCGTGCAGCCGTGGGCCAGCGCGGTACAGCCCTGCTCTTCGGCGACTTCGAGGATCGCGTTGGCGATGACCGGACGGGCCAGCGCGGTCCCGAGGGGATAGCCCTGGTAGGAGCCGTTGGCCTTGACGGACTGCAGGCAGAGGTCGGCGAACTCCTGCTTGGCGTCGACGACGTAGTGGTCGAGGCCGAGTTCCTCGGCGGTCTCGCGGGCCTCGTCGAACTCCTTCGCGGGCTGGCCGACGTCGACGGTGACGCCGATGACGTCGTCGTAGCCGTACTCTTCTTTGATGAGCGGGACGCAGACTGTGGTGTCGAGCCCGCCGGAGAAGGCGAGCGCGACGGTGCCGGATGGGTCGGATGTCATGTGTTGTGTGGTCGCTGTCGGGTGAGATGTCCGCCCAGGACCCGACGGTGGCGGCAGTTGGAAACGAGACGTGGCGACGTGGAGAGGAGTAGTATCGGGCCTAACGGCCCGGTCGTCGTCGCCGCGGTCGTCGGGCGTCGACGCCTGCCGGCGCCGCCGTCCGACGCGCGAAAAGTCGGTCGGCGGACCCGCGGCTCGCCGCCGTCAGCGCGCCGGGAGCGCGGGTCGAAGCCATGTATCTGCTACTACCGACAAGTCGCTACTAAAAGGTTGCGAACCGCCGCTGTGGGCCCCGTGAGTCCGTCACAGGCGTCCGCGGCCGCGGCTCACGCGTCGGGCCCGTCCCCCTCGGCGTCGCCCCCTTCGACATCGTCCCCCTCGGCGTCGTCGGTCGCCCCGACCGCCCGGTCGTGCGCGGGCGCCTCGACCGACGCCACGAGCGAGACGCCGGCGGGCAGACCCCCGCCGCCCCCGCCGGACGTCCCCGCCGGCCAGCCCCCGCCCAGGCTATCGGGCGCGTCGGTCGGATCCGCCGTATCCGGCGCGTCCGTCGGATCCGCCGTATCCGGCGCGTCCGTCGGATCCGAGGTGTCGGGCGGGTCCGTCGGGTCCGGCGTGTCGTTCTGGTCCCCCGTCGGGGTCGAAGTCGGCGTGGCCGTCGGCGTCGGGACGGTCGTCGGAGTCGCTGTGGGTGTAGCAGTCGGTGTCGGGGTAGCAGTCGGTGTCGGGGTAGCAGTCGGTGAGGGTGTAGCAGTCGGTGTGAGTGTAGCGGTCGGTGTCGGGGTAGCAGTCGGAGTCAGAGTGGGGGTGGGCGACGGCGTCGGAGTGGGGCTCGCCGTCCCGCCCGATGAATCCGGCGCATCGGTCGGGTCCGGCGTGTCCGGCGCGTCCGTCGGATCCGGTGTATCCGGCGCGTCCGTCGGATCCGGCGTGTCCGGCGCGTCCGTCGGATCCGGTGTATCCGGCGCGTCCGTCGGATCCGGCGTGTCGGTAACTGTCGGTGTTGGTGTCGGCGTGGGGGGCGCGGTCGGGGTCGGGGATGCCGTCGGCGTCGGAGTCACAGTCGGCGTGGGAGACGCAGTCGAGGGCGTGTCGTCTCTGTCAGACCGGTCGTCGTCGTCCCGTTCGTTCGCTTCCTCGGGCGTCTCCGTGCGCCCCGGCGGTCCCGTGTCGTCAGGTGGACCGGCGTCGTCAGGTGGCCCGCCGTCGTCTCGCGGGCCAGCGTCGTCCGGCGGGCCGGTCCCGTCCGGCGGCCCCGTGCGGTTCTCGACGAAGGGGGGCGGCCCACCGAGGCCGGATCCGGCATTCCGTCCGGCGATCGTCCGCGCGATGGCGGCCACCTCCGGGCCGCTCAACTCGGCGGCCTGCGAGCGGAGCCGCTCGATCGCGCCGGGGTCGATACCGCGGGCCTCCAGCGCCGCGTCCGGCAGTCGCCGGGCGACGGAGTCGGTCCGGTTGATCTGCCGCTGGAGCGCCCGCTGGTTGGCGTGGACGGCCGCGATGCGCGCCCGGAACTCCCCCTCGCTCAGCGTGCCGTTCTCGTGAGCGCGGCGCAGTTCCGCCGCCCGTTCGTCGAGCGCGTCCAGCCGCGCCGCCAGGTCGTCGACCTCGGCGGCGACCACCGCCGCCGCCGACTCGTTCGAGCGCGCCGCGGCGACCCGCTGCCCGAACGCCCGCGCCTCGACCTCGCTCTCGAACTCGACCGCCTCGACGCCGACCACGCCCGCGAACCGCTCGCCCGGCGCCAGCGAGTCGTTGCCCGTTCCCTCCGCCGTGGCCTGCTGTGCCCCGGCCCCCGCGTCCGTCAGCGCCGCGACCGGCACGCCACCCACGGCTCCGAGGACCACCACGAGCGCCGCCACGGCGGGCGATACTTCGGCCATCGTTGTCCCCTTGTGCCGACGGCCCCATATAACTCCTCGACTTTCAACCCGGTTCAATCCCGATCAAGCCGGATTACCGCCGTCGGTCGTCCCGCCGCCGTCCCCCGGTACTCCTCCCCGATCCCGATAGCATCGGCGTGAAAGACCGAAAGCTACAAGTCGCTCTCCTCGGGCAGGGCGACGACGTTCTCGCGGCCGATGCGGAACGTCTCGACGGCGTCCTCCTCGCGGAGGGTGCCGACGACCTGGCTGGTCTTCGCGTCGGTCCAGTCGAACTCGCTCGCGATCTGCTGCTGTTTGATCCGCCCGCCGTTGTCCTCGACCAGCCGGATCACCCGCTCCTCGTTGCTCAGCAGTTCCGCCGGGGGTTCGTCGCTGTCGTCGGCCGCCTCGCCGTCGTCGGTCTCCTCGGCGGCGTCGCCCGCCCCGTCGGCGGCCCCGTTCTGGTCCGCCGCTGCCCCGCTCGCTCCGCTCGACGGGTCGGTCCCGGTCGCGCCGCCGATCGGGACCCCGTCGCGCGAGCGGTAGAGCCACCCGACGGCGCCGGCCGCGGCGACGAGCAGGAGCAGCGCCGCGGCGACCGCGGCCGTCGGCGGACCGCCCCCGGCGGGCGCGGCGACCACTCGCGGCTCGTTCGACCCGAAGTCGGCGGGGCCGCGCCAGGTGGCCGACCCGTTGCCGGTCTCGTCGGGGTCGGGCGTCACCGACTCCGGCTCGTAGCCGGCCGGCCACCCGAGCACGAGCGAGGACTCGCCGTCGAGGAAAAAGCCCGACAGCGAGTCGCCGATCCGCAGCCGGTCGCCGTCGGTCGCCGCGAAGTTCGTCCACGTGAACCGGTAGGTCAGGACGCCGTACTCCTGGGGGAGTTGCTCCCTGGTCGCGGCGACGCGGACGCCCTCCAGCGCCATCTCGCGACCGGTCCGGTTCTCGGCGCTGGCGACCGTCCGGCGCATGCCCGTCGCGAACTGGTCCGTGAACGACGACGGGTTCTCGCGCACGTCCGCCCGGACCGACTCGAAGGCCTCGGTCGTGTTCTCGTCGTCCAGTCGCACCCGGAACTCGACGGTCCACGCCGCGGTGCCGTTCTCGTCGACGGTCGCGCGCATCACCACCACGTCCGGGTCGACCGCCGACTGGAAGGCCGGCGGCGGCTCCGCCTGGGCCGCGATACCCCGGTCGGTCAGCGAGGGGTACCCCCGCTCGCCGGCGGCCCCGACGGCAGGCCCGACTGCCGACAGACACAGCAGCGCGACGGCGACTGACACCACGGCCCCCCGCGACGCGTCTCTCATCGTCACTCGCGTCGGAGCGAACCGCGGAAAGTCTTTCGTGGTCGCCCGCGCGTTCGGTTCGAGCGACAGGTTCCCGAAGACACTTGCCGGTCGCTCGCCACCGGGCGCCCATGGACACACGGGCGGACATCGAGGTCGAGACGCTGCTGAAGGTCGTGCTCGTGCTCGTCGTCGTCTGGCTCGCGCTGGAGGTCCTCGACGCCCTCACGGACCTGCTGCTGGGCGCGCTACAGCCGGTCGTCGGCCTCGTCATCGCCGCGCTGATCGTCCTCTGGCTGCTCGACCGGATCTGAGCGGGCCGCGGCCCGCGAGCGGCCGGAACGTATCGCCGCCCGCGAGCGACGGCCTTTTCGGCCGCTGGCCCCTCCTGACGTGCGTGTACAGCCTGAACGTCCCCGTGCCCGGGACGGTCGCCGCCCTCGCCCGCGACCTGGGGACCCGCCTCGGGACCGCCGACCTTCGCCAGCGCGGCGAGCACACCCTCGTCGCCAAGCGCCTCGGCCGCGGCGACGCCGCCCGCTACCACGAACTCGAAGCCCGCGCCCGCGAAGCCCTCCGCGGCGAACCCCCCTTCGAGGTGCGGGTCACCGGCGTCGACGTCTTCACCGACGTACCCCGCGGCGAGGGGCCCGTCGTCTACCTCGCCGTCGAGAGCCCCGGCCTCGTCGACCTGCACCGGCGGCTCTGCGAGCGCTTCGACCCCGTCGACGACGTGGAGGGCGACGACTACGTCCCCCACGTCACGGTGGCCCGGGGCGGCTCCGTCGAGCGGGCCGCGGGCCTCCGGGACACCCCCTTCGACCCCGTCGAGTGGACCGCCGAACGGCTGGAGTTCTGGGACGCCGAACGGTCCCAGTCCGTCAGCTCCGTGTCGCTGGGCTGAGTCGCCGCCCGGCGACCCCGCCGCGCAGGGGGGCCGTTCTCGCTACGGCTCCCCCGCAGCGTCTACGCCGCCGGTTCTTCCCGCTTCGCCGCGTCGACGGGCAGTTCGCGCGCCACGTCCTCGGGCGGAGCGTCGAACCGGTCGGGGTGCAGGAGGCCGGCGAGGTGTTCCAGCGTGTCGACCAGCCTGGGGCCGGGCCGGTTCACGTAGTAGTGGCCGTCCATCGCGTAGACGCGGCCGGACTCGGCGGCGGACAGATCCGCGAACCCCGGCCTGGCGGTCAGTTCGCCGGCGCTGTCGAGCGTCTGGTCGAGCCCGAACCCGCACGGCGCGGCGACGACGGCGTCGGGGTCGGCCTCCCGGACGCTCGCCCACTCGCGGGGCGTCGAGCGGTCGCCGGTGTCGGCCATCGGGTACGTGCCGCCCGCCGCCGCGACGAGTTCGGGCATCCAGTGGCCGGCGACCATGACGGGGTCGAGCCAGTCGAAGACGGCGACGCTCGGCCGGTCCTCGGCGGGGATCCCCTCCGTCCGCTCGCGGACGGCCGCGACCCGTTTCCGGAGGTCC
Source organism: Halosimplex halophilum (assembly GCF_004698125.1). Taxonomy (NCBI): domain Archaea; kingdom Methanobacteriati; phylum Methanobacteriota; class Halobacteria; order Halobacteriales; family Haloarculaceae; genus Halosimplex; species Halosimplex halophilum. The sequence continues at coordinate 224,159 of NZ_ML214298.1, read as the reverse complement.
GCGACCAGTTCGTCGGCCCGCGGCTCGCGGTCGAACACGTCGCCGAAGCGCTCGATGTCGGCGTAGAGGTCGTCGAGGCTGTGCACGTCGGTCGTGAGCACCTCGGCGTCGACGCCCGCCTCGGCGATGGCCTCCTCGACGAGGAGCGTGTCGACGGCGCACACGTCGCAGACGCCCTGGGTGACCACCACGTCGGGGTCGACTTCGGCGAGCGCGTCCAGATCGATCTCGTAGACGCCGCCGTGTTCCTGCTCGGCCTGTGCGACCTGTTCGTTGATCGCGGCACTCGGCTGGTCGGGGTCGACCCGCGAGCGGTCCAGCGTCGGTAACTCGGCGGCCGCGGGCGGCCAGTCGCACTCGTGGGAGACGCCGACGGGTTCGACCCCGAGGGCGTAACAGATCTCGGTGGCCGACGGCAGGAGGGAAGCGACGCGCATATCGGACGGTGGGAGCCGTCGGACGTAAAACCACGGTGGCCGCCACAGCGGGGGCGACGGGGGGACAGTCCGCCTCCCTCGGCCGTGTGTCTCCCTCCCAGCGAAGGGAAAGCTATAGCAACGTCGCTGTCCGACGTACGCGCATGACTGCCGGGACCGGAGAACAACGCGAGCGAGAGCGGGGGTTCGACCACGCGGAGATCGAGCCCCGCTGGCAGCGCACGTGGGACGAGGAGGGTGTGTTCCGCATCCCCGACGACGCCGAGGACCCCGAGTACGTCCTCGCGATGTTCCCCTACACGTCGGGCGATCTGCACATGGGCCACGTCCGCAACTACACCATCACGGACGCCTACGCCCGCTTCGAGCGGATGCGCGGCGAGAGCGTCCTGCACCCGATGGGCTGGGACTCGTTCGGCCTGCCCGCCGAGAACGCCGCCAACGAGCGGGACACCAACCCCCGCGACTGGACGATGGACTGCATCGACTCGATGAAGACCCAGCTGAAGGCGATGGGCTTCGGCTACGACTGGGAGCGGGAGGTCACCACCTGCGAGCCCGACTACTACCGCTGGAACCAGTGGCTGTTCAAGCGGTTCCGCGAGGAGGGGCTCGTCGAGCGCCAGGCCGCCGAGCTGAACTGGTGTCCCTCCTGCGAGACCGTCCTCGCGGACGAACAGGTCGAGGAGGGCCCCGGCGGCGCCGAGATCTGCTGGCGCTGTGACACCCCCATCGAGCACCGCGAGATGGACCAGTGGTTCCTGACGATCACCGACTACGCCGAGGAACTGCTGGAAGCGCTGGACGACCTGGAGGGGTGGCCGAACAACGTCCGCGAGATGCAGCGCAACTGGATCGGCCGCCAGGAAGGGGACAGCGTGGAGTTCGACCTCACGACCGGCGACACCGTGGAGATCTTCACCACCCGTCTGGACACCATCCACGGCGCGACGTTCTTCGCGCTCTCGCCGGGCCACGAGGTCGCCCAGCGACTCGCCGAGGAGAACGACGACGTGGCCGAGTACGTCGAGCGGGTCGAACACGCCGACGACGACGAGGTCGACGAGACCTCCGGCGTGTTCACCGGCGAGTACGCCGAAAACCCCGCGACCGGCGAGGAGATCCCGGTCTACGTCGCCGACTACGTGCTGGAGGACGTGGGCACGGGCGCGCTGTACGCCGTCCCCGCCCACGACGAGCGCGACCACGCCTTCGCCGAGAAACACGACATCCCGATCAAGCAGGTCGTCGAGCCGAAACCCGACGCCGAGACCGATCCCGAGGGCGTGGACGTGCAGGCGGAAGCCTACACGCCCGACGGTGTGCTCGTCAACAGCGGCGAGTACGACGGGCTGACGAGCGAAGAGGCCCGGGAGAAATTCGTCGACGTGTTCGACGGCGAGCACCGCGTCGAGTACCGCCTGCGCGACTGGGGGATCTCCCGCCAGCGCTACTGGGGCACGCCGATCCCGATGGTCCACTGCGAGGAGTGTGGCTTCGTCGAGGTGCCCGACGAGGACCTGCCCGTCGAACTGCCGGAGTTCGTCCACACGACCGGGAACCCACTCGACGCCGCCGAGGAGTGGAAGGAAGTCGAGTGCCCCGACTGCGGTGGGCCCGCGAAACGGGAAACGGACACGATGGACACGTTCGTCGACTCCTCGTGGTACTTCCTGCGGTACGTCTCGCCCGACGCCGACGAGGTCCCCTTCGACACCGAGCGGGCCAGCGACTGGATGCCCGTCGACCGCTACGTCGGCGGCATCGAACACGCCGTCATGCACCTGCTGTACGCCCGCTTCTTCACGAAAGTCCTCGACGACATCGACCTCGTCGACGGAGTCAGGGAACCGTTCACGAACCTGACCAACCAGGGGATGGTGCTGGGCGAGAACGGCAACAAGATGTCCAAGTCGAAGGGCAACGGCGTCTCGCCCCAGCGGATCATCGACGAGTACGGCGCCGACACGGCGCGGCTGTTCATCATGGAGGCCGCCCAGCCCGAGAAGGAGTTCGCCTGGAGCCCTGAAGGCGTCCGTTCCAGCTACCAGTTCCTCCAGAACGTCTACGGGCTGGCCGAGGAGGTCGCCGAGAGCGAGGGCGGCCTGGGCGCCGGCGACGCCGCCGACGCGGCGGGCGCCGTCGACGAGGACCCCGTCGCGGCCTACGTCGACCGGGAGATCGCCGCGACGGCCGCCACGGCCACCGCGGAGTTCGAGGACTTCCGGTTCAACCACGCGCTGCAGGCGACCCGGGACGTGGTCTCGCTGCTGCGCCGCTACCACGAACGGGAGGACGCCGACCCCGCCGTCGTCGAGCGGGGCGTGCGGACGGTCGTGAAGCTCCTGGGCCCGGTCGCGCCACACGTCGCCGAGGAGGTCTGGGAGCGGCTGGGCGGCGAGGGTCTGCTCGCCGAGGCCGAGTGGCCGGAGGCGGACCTGCCCGCCGACTACGAGGTGGCCAGCCGCCTAGTCGAGGACACCCGCGAGGACGTGCGCGACATCGTCGACACCGTCGGCATCGAGGACCCCGAGCGGATCACGCTCGCGGTCGCCCCCGAGTGGAAGACGCGCGCGCACGAACTCGCCCGCGAGTCCGACGCCGACAACCTGATCGGCGACCTGATGAGCCACGACGAGATCCGCGAGCAGGGCGACGCCGCCGCCGACTTCGCACAGGACCTGCAGGCCGAGCGCGAGGCGCTCTCGGACGTGCTCGCACCCGGGGCGGAGAAAGCGGCGCTGGAGCGGGCCGCGTGGCTGATCGAGGAGGAGTTCGACGCCGAGGTGGTCGTCCGGTCGGCCGACGAGGCCGACGACGACCTGGCGGGGAAGGCCGCGCCGGGCCGACCCGCGATCAACATCGAGTAAGCGGTCGGCCAGTGAGTCCCCGGCCGGCGACCGGGCCGCCGCCGACATGCGCGGCTGCCGCTCGTCCGTCTTCCGGGATCTGTGAGAAGTTCGCTCAGTGCCGACTCAGACGTCGTCGACCAGGTCCAGCGACGCGTCGGCGTCGTCGGTCAGTTCGACGGTGTCGCCGTAGGTGACCAGCCCCGCGTCCTCCAGTTTCGGCAGGTGGACGTGGTGGAGCGCGATGCGGGCGTCCTCCCGGGAGCGGTCGTCGTTCCACGTCGCGAGCGCGCCGGCGAGGGGGTCGAGGGCCGGCGGCGTCTCCCGCTGGGCGAGATGCGAGAGCACGAACCGGCGGTCTGCGTTCGAGAGGACGGCGAACAGCGCGTCCGTCTCGTCACTCGCTGTGGCGTCGGCGGCCGGTTCGAGGGCCTCGTGGTGGTTGCGTCCCATCTGTATGGGAGCATACCCCCGTACGGTATTCAGTCGCGTGGCTAAACGGTTAGTGTCACTCGTCCGTCGGCTCGTCGCCGAAGCGGGCGGCGAGTAGCTTCCGCTCGGCGACCCTGAGATGCCTGTGGAAGGTGGGCGCGGAGACGCCCAGCGACTCGGCGACCTCCTCCCCGGTGGACTCGCGGGGCCACTCGAAGAAGCCGGCGTAGTAGGCGGTCTCCAGGGCGGTCCGCTGGCGTTCGGTCAGGTCGGCGTCGAGCGAGGTCCCCGAGGGGACCGAGTCGGTCCCCGCGCGTTCCCGGTCGCGCTGGGCGCGGACCTCGATGCCGTCGAAGGCCTCGCGGAGCGCCTCGACGACGGCGCGTACGTCGGCCGCCACCGGGAGTTCGGCCACGATCTCGCAGCTGCCGCCGGTCGCCGACGCCGACCGGACCGCGCCGCCGTGGCTCGCGACGACGCCGAACGCGCTCCCGGCGTCGAGCGTCGCCTCCAGCAGGCACTCCCCGTCGGGACCGACGCTGACGACGCGGGCCGACTCGACGCCCGCGAACCCGTCGGCGAACCCGAGCACGTCGTCCGGGTCCGCCCCCGCGACGGTCAGGTAGTAGCGGAACGTCTCGTCGGCCTGGACGGTCGCGCCCTCGAAGGCCACCTCGCAGTCCAGCGCGGCCGACAGCGCCGAGAAGAAGTGGCGGTCGTCGTCGACCGCCAGCCGCAGTTCCGTCACGCGGTCGGCCACCAGCGCCTGTCGGGTGGTCACCGCGTTGATCGCGTGGCCGATCGTCGCCCCGAGCTCGCCGAGCACCGCCTGCTCGGTGGCGTCGAAGACCCCCGGTTCGTCCGCGTAGACGGTCAACACGCCGTAGATCGTCCCGTCGTACACCAGCGGGACGCTGGCCGCCGAGCGGACCCCGTGGGCGGCGGCGGCCGCCCGCGCCCCCTCGAAGGCCGGGTCGGTGTTCACGTCGTGGGTGACCTGCACCGACCGCGACCGGATCGCACGGCTCGCGGGCCCGGAACCGACGGGTTCGGACGACCGCGTGACCGAGATCGCGTCGAGGTAGTCGGCCACGTCGCCGCCGTGGGCCCGCGGGGTCACCTCGTCGCTGCCGGCGCTCACGTCGCCGATCCAGGCCGCCAGGTACGGGTCGGCCGCGGCCAGCGCCTCGCAGACCGCCTCGTCGATCTCCCGGCGCGTCGTCGCCCGCACCAGCGCCTGGTCGATCCCCCGGATGACGGCGTTGATCCGGTCGAGGCGTTCGAGCTGCTCGTTCTGCTCGCGCAGGCGGCGCTCGCGCTCCTTCTGTCCGGAGATGTCCTCGACGACCACCACCACGCGGTCGCCGCCCTCGCCGTCGGTCAGCGGCGCCGCGCTGACCCGCACCCAGACGCGCGAGCCGTCCGCCCGCTCGACCCGCTGTTCGACCTCCGTCACCGGCCGCCCGGCGTCCCGGGCCCGCTGGAACACCCGCTCGTCGGGCGGGACGGGGTCGCCGTCGGCGTCCAGCAGCCGCCAGGCGTCGGTGTCCCGGTCGTCGCCGACCACCGTCGCGGGGTCGACGCCCAGGATCTCGCCCGCCCGGTCGTTCATCCGCTCGATGACGCCCGCCGCCGAGAGCACGACCAGGCCCGTCGGGACCGTCCGCAGCAGCTGCTCGGTCAGGTCCCGCTCGCGGCGGCGCTCGATCCGTTCGGCGTGACGGTCGGACACGTCGCGGACGACGGCGGTCAGTAACTGCCGCTCGCCGTCCCGGTGGGCCCGCAGCGACAGCTCGACCGGGACGAGCCGGCCGTCGCGGTGCCGACAGACGGTCTCGATCCCCTCCCACTCCGTCGGCGCCTCCGGCCCCGACCGCAGCGCCTCGAAGGCCTCGCGGACCCGCGGCCGGTCGCCCCCCGGCAGGAACGCCGTCACCGACCGGCCGACCAGCGACTCGGGCTCGTGGCCGAACACCTCCGCCGTGGCCGGGTTGGCGAAGACGATCCCGCCCGTCTCGTCGACGGTCACGACCGCGTCCGACGCGCTCTCGACCAGCGCCCGGAAGAACCCCTCGTCCGCGACGACCGACGGGTCGCAGGCGCAGTCCCCGCTCGTCCCCGAACGCTCCCCCTCTGTCCGTGTCATTCCTCGGCCGCTACTGGTCGCCCCGCCCGTAAATATGTCAGGTTATTAATTGGTTGGTGGAGGTGGGCGAAGCCGCACGTACCCGACAAACGTGCGGAACGCGAGAGCGGCGTGGACGCCAGCGGGCGCGCTCGGAACCGCGTCCCGACGGGTCAGGCGGAGGGCGCGGCGTCCCGCGGTTCGCCGGCCGCGTCGTCGGCGGTGTCGCCCGCGGGGTCGGTAGCGTCCGCGGCGTCGGTATCGTCGGTCACCTGCGGGCGCTGCGGGGCGATGACGGTCTCGCCGCCGTAGAGCCGGTGGCCCACGTCGACGGTGAGGTCGTCGGGGTCGTACTCGGGCGGGAACACCATGTCGAAGCGACTGCCGAAGGAGATGTGCCCGATGCGCTGGCCGCGAGCCACATCCTGGCCGGGGTCGACGTAGGAGTAGGTCCGGCGGGCGAACGTGCCGGCGATCTGTTCGAGGGTGTAGTCCTCGAACTCGAAGCGCAGCCGCTCGTTCTCCTCGGCGTCCTTCGTGAACGCGAGCTTGTTCGCGCCCGGAATGTGCTCGACGTTCTCGACGGTCCCGTCCATCGGCGCGCGGTTGATGTGTACGTCCCAGCCGCTCATGTAGATGCCCAGCCGGAGCCCGTCTTCCTCCTCCCGAACGACGGTCACCTTGCCGTCGGCGGGCGCGACGACCCCCTGCGGCGGGACGACCCGCGCGGGGTCGCGGTGGAAGTAGACCACGCCGACCGCGGCGACGACGCAGACGCCGCTCGCGACCCGGGAGAACGGGAAGACGACGGCCGCGGCGACGACCGCGAGGACGGCGTACCTGAGGCTGCCGTTCGCGACACTCATTGGCGGTACTGCGGTCCGTTCCGGTGATAAGCCTTCTGAACGGCGGGGTCGGCCGCCGGTCGCGGCGGGCAGTCTATCGGCGGTCCTCTCAGTCCTCCAGCGAGACGACGCCCGTCTCGACGAGGTCGGCGAGGACGTTCCGCGCGTGGCCGTCGGGGTCGACGCCGGTGTAGACCGCCTGGACCGACCCGCCGACGACGACGAACGTCGTCCGGCTCGCGACGCCCCGCGTCCGCTCCACGTCGAAGGCGTCGACGACCGCGCCGTCGGGGTCGGCCAGCAGGTCGAACTCGATCCCGTACTCGGCGGCGAACTCCGCGTGGGAGTCGGCGTCGTCGACGGAGACGCCGTAGACGGTCACGCCCGCGTCGCGGTAGGTCTCCAGCTCCGCCTGGAACTGCTCGGCCTCGGTCGTGCAGCCGGGCGTGTCGTCCTTCGGGTAGAAGTACACCACCGAGACGCCCGACCAGTCGGGTTCGACCGTCTCGCCGTCCTGGTTCGGGGCCGCTACCTCGGGCGCCGGGTCGCCGGGTTCGAGTACCATACCGGCGACTCGGCCCGCCCGCGAAAGCCGTTTGCGGTTCCGGCGGCCTCGCGGTTCCGGCGGCCGGCCGCGTCGCCCGCACCCGCGGGCGCTCCGCGGCGGCCGGGCGCGGCCGCGGCAGTGCGCGAGCGGCGTCAGTTGACGGGGATGTCGGTGCCGTCGTCGTCGCTCGTCGTCTGCTTCGGGAGCGTGACGGTCAGCACGCCGTTCTCGTAGGTGGCGCTGGCCTCGGACTCGACGACGGGCTCGGGGAGGCCGACCCGTCGGGTGACCGACTCGCTGTGTCGCTCCCGGGTGACGTAGCGGTCGGCCTCCTTGACGGACTCGGTCTCGCGGCTGGCCGACAGCGAGAGCGTCGTCGAGTCGGTCAACTGCACGTCGATGTCCTCGCGCTCGTAGCCCGGCAGGTCGGCGACGGCGACGAACTCGTCGCCGGTGTCGGCCACGTCGACCGCCAGGTCGCCCGACGGTTCGAGCCCGCCGGTCATCACGTCGATCAACTCCTCGATGTCGCCGAACGGGTCGGTGGATCGTGTCATCTCGCCCAGGACTACGCGGGGAATCGCCTTAAGCCCGTGGCGGAGCGCCGTCGGCCAGTCAGTCCAGCACCGTCTCGCTGTCGTAGGAGCCCAGGCGGCGGACCCACCCCTCGTCGGCGATGGCCTCGATCTCCGAAAGCGCTGCCTGGGTTCGCTCCTCGTAGAGGCCGGCCTCGACGTCGATGTGGAAGACGTAGTCGCCCAGCCGCTCGCCGCTGGGGCGGGACTCGACGCGCGTGAGGTTGATGTCCCGGTCGGCGAACGGCTCCAGGAGTTCGAGCAGCAGCCCGGGGTAGTCGACGTTCGGGTAGACGATGAAGGAGGTCTTCGAGCCGGCCTCGCTGCGCTCGCTCGCGGGCGCGACGACGAGGAATCGGGTGGCGTTCGACGACTGGTCCTGGATGTCCTCGGCGACCACCCGGAGTTCGTCGTCCGCGTTCTGCGGGTGGCCGATGGCGGCGACGCCCGGGTCCTCGCGGGCGCGCTCGACGCCGGCGGCCGTCGAGGTCATCGACTCCAGGGTGGCGCTCGGGTAGTTCCGATCGAGGTACTCGCGACACTGCGCGAGCGCCTGCGGGTGGCTGGCCACCACGTCGAACTCCGGCCCCTGTGCGATGAGCGCGTGGCGGATGGGCGTGATGAGCTCGCGGACCGCGGCCACGTCGAACTCGGCGAACGCGTCGAGCGACTCCGTGACGGGCCCCTCGGTGCTGTTCTCGACGGGGACGACCCCCCGCTCGTACTCGCCGCTCGCGACCGCCTCGACGATGGCCGTCTTCGAGTCCGTGAAGACCACCTCGTCGGCCACCGCCTTCGCCGCCCGGTGGGAGTAGGTCCCCGCCGGACCGAGCGTCAGTGCTTCCATTACCCCCCGGTTCGCCGCTCGCCGTGAAAAGCGTCGTGGTCGGTCGCGGGCGGATTACAGACGACCTGAGCCGAGCACTGTACGCGTCACGTCCCTTCGTGTCGTTCGAGGTAGTCTTCCACGTCGACGACCGCCGTCGTCGCCTCGTGCGTGAGGTCGCCGTCACAGGAGACGACTGGCGCGTCTAACTCCTCACCTGTCGCGGCGACGAGCGCGTCGACGTCGTCGAGATAGGGGCCCTGCGACCCGATCTCGTCCGCGATTCGCGCCGCCGAGATGGCGAGTCGGTCGTCGACACCGTATACGTCAGTCCACGCCAGTGCCTCGATAGCTTCGTCGACATCGCCCGTCGGATGATTGCCGACGCCGACGAGAGCCTCCGCGTACGCCGGTGCGGGTGCGATCCAGCGGTTGTCGGAACCACCGTTCGCCTCGTAGTACGACTTCGCTTCCGGGACCCCGCTCAGATAATCGATGAGGTAGTTCGCGTCGAGGACCCTCACGCGTCCTCCAGTCGGCGCATCCGGTTCTTCCGTTCCTCCTTGGCTCGCTCACGTCGCTCTCGGATCTCGTCACCGGTCTCGTCCGAGAGAACGCCGAACCCATCGTCGAACGAGGTGTCCGCGTTCTCCGGAAGCAGGCGCTCGAGGACGTCGTTGTAGCTTTCCCCTTCGCGCCGACGCCGGTCGAGTTCGCGTTTCACCCGGTCGCTCACCCGGATCTGCTCGTCCGCTGTCGCCATTGTCACGTTGACATTCGCGTTGACAGCGTTTAATCGTTGGGCCGGAATCGGTACTAGCCTCGGTCTCGACGGCCCGTGGACGCCTCACTCCTCGTCGGCGGCCTCGACGCGGCCGGCGTACTTCTCCAGTTCGGCGGCGAGTTCGCGGGCCTGCTCGGCCGACAGTTCGACGTGGTCGGCGTGGGCGGTCACCTCGTCGAGGTCGGTGTTGTCCATCTCGACCTGCAACTCGACGTGGTCGGGGTCGTCGCGGCTGTCGGTGGTGACGTTCAGGACGGTCAGCGCCTCCTCCTCGAAGCCGTGGCCCTCGACGCGGCCGTCGAGGAGGTCGAAGGTGGTGTAGGCGTTGACCTTGAGGATGCGGTCGACCATACCGTCGGTCGGCGGGCCAGCCACTTAAGCGACCGCGGGTCGGTCGCCGCGAGCACGGCGCGGGGCGTCGGCCGCCGTGGATCGGCCCGCCCCACCGACCGCGACCCCGCCGGTCAGCCGGTCCACTCGCCGGCAACGTCGTCGGCGATGTTCGACCGCCACACCTCGAACCGCTCGCGGCAGGTGTCGCTCTCCTTCGTGTGGTCGATGAAGCCGGCGCCGCCGTCGGGGAGTCGCTCGCCGCAGAACGGGCAGAAGTCCGGGTTGTCCCACTCCGTCGAGTCCGCTGCTGGATGGGTGTACTCCTCGGACATGTGTGAGTGTAGGCGTTCCGCCCTCAAAAACGGATCAGGCGCGATGCCGAACGAGGTCGACGGCCGCTCAGTCGTCGGCGGGCGCGAGCGGCTCGCCGTCGCCGTTCGTCGGCGCGGGCGAGTCGCTCATCTCGTCGTCGTCGGTGTAGGGGTACCACGTCATCTTCGTGTTGTGCATGTACGGGTCCTCGTAGTCCGTCTCCTCGGGCTCGACGAACTCGGCGAGGGCGTCCTCGTCGTGGCGGGCGACGAACTCGCGGAACGTCTCGGTCCCGTCGCGCTCGGCCTCGTAGTTGGCGACGAGATTCTTGATCGCGCCGGGCACCTCGTCGACGGGGACGCGCAGTTCGACCCAGTCGGCGAACCGCGGTTCCTCGCCGAGGCCGCCGCCGAGGCCGATGTCCAGCGCTTCCACGGGCTCGCCGTCCTTGCGCGTCTTCATGCCGCGCAGGGAGATGTCGGCGATCTGCGGCTGGGCGCAGGAGGCCGTACAGCCCGAGAGGTGGATGTGGAAGTCCTCGACCTCACTGGGCAGTTCGACGTTGTCCTTCAGCCAGCGGGCGTAGCGGACCTGGCGGTTCTTCGTCTCGACGATCGACAGCGAGCAGAACTCCGTGCCCGTGCAGGCGATGGAGCCGCGCATGAACGGGCTCGGGTCCGGCGAGTAGTCCTCCAGCAGCGGCTCGTCGAGGAAGGCGTCGAGCTCCTCGTCGGGCACGTCCGTGACGATGACGTTCTGGCGCTGGGTCAGCCGGACCTCGCCGGAGCCGTACTCCTCGGCGAGGTCGGCGAGTTCCAGCACGTCGTCGACGCCCATCCGGCCGACGAGGACGTTCAGGCCGACGTAGTTCTTCCCGTCGGGCTGGTCGTAGACCCCGACGTGGTCGCCGTGTTCGCCGGTGCCGGCGTTGTAGGTGTACTGGTCGCGCATGTCCTCGCCGGCGGTCGGCAGCTCGAAGTCGACGAACTCCTCCTGGAGGACCGAGCGGACCTTCTCCGGGCCCCACTCGTCGACGAGGAACTTGATGCGGGCGTTGAAGCGGTCCTCGCGGTCGCCGTACTCGCGGAACAGCGCGGACATGCCGCCGGCGACCTCGTTGACCTTCTCCGTCGGTACCCACACGTCGATGTCGCGGGCGAAGCGGGGCTCCTTCCGGGCGAGGCCGCCGCCGACGCGGACGTTGAATCCGAGTTCGCCGTCCTTCTCGGCCGGCTCGAAGGCCAGATCGTTGATGTCGCCCTGGCCACAGCCCTGGTCACAGCCCGTCACCGAGACCTTCCACTTCCGGGGGAGGTTGGTGTGGTCGTCGTCGCCCTTGAAGGTCTCGTGCAGATCCTGGGCGACCGGCCAGGCGTCGATGTGCTCGTGTTCGTCCTTGCCGGCGACCGGACAGCCGACGATGTTGCGCCAGGAGTCGCCGCAGGCCTGCTGGGTGCTCAGCCCGTTGGCCTCGAGCTTCTCGAAGATCTCGGGGATGTCCTCCAGTTTGATCCAGTGGAGCTGGATCGACTGGCGGGTCGTCCAGTCGCAGTAGGCGCCGCCGAACTCGGGGTTGTCCACCGGCCCGCGGGCGTACTCGTCGGCGATCTCGCCGACGACCCGCAGCTGGCCCGGTTCGAGGACGCCGTTGGGCGTCCCGATGCGCATCATGAAGTACGACTCCTGGCCCTTCCGCTGGTGGTACAGCCCCCACCACTTGAACCGCTCGAACCAGGCGTCGTGCTCGTCCTCGGGGATGGCGTCCCACCCCTCCTCCGCGAACTCCATCAGGTGTTCGCGTATCTCGTTACCGTAGACCTCGCTCTTCCAGTTCTCGACTTTCGTCGGCATTCGTGTCTCCCCCGAATAGCTCCGCACTTAAACGCACGCGCATCTCGACAAACCGCCCCACCTCTCCCGAGAAGCGGATGTTGTTGCCTATTCTTCGGGGCGAGCGAGGCGACGGCGCTGTTCCGGTATCTGGACGCTCGCGGTGTCGACGGGGTAGAACTCGCCGTCCTCGGGGTCGATGACGCGGCCGACGGTGAGCCAGCCGGTGATCCCCTCCCGGCCGCAGGTGATACAGCGGCCGGCGACCTTCGCCTGGATATCCGGGTGGTCGACGCCGACCTCCGCGAACCCCTCGACGAGGAAGTCGGCGGTCTCGCAGTCGCAGACCTCCTGGCGGGCCAGCAGCCACAGGTCGCTGACGTTGACCTGCCGCTCGTCGTTGACGCTGATCCAGGCACCGTCGTCGAGCTGGTGAACGTCGGTCGTCACTGGCCCCGGCTACGCGCTCGACCCTCCAGAGGCTGTCGACCCGGACAACACTCGCCGGTGGGGAGCCCGTCCAGCGGGGGGCGGACGGACCCTCGACGCCCCACGCGCCCGTCGGAGATAGCTGAAGGGATTGCCGGTAGGTCGCAGCCCGGGTAGCAATTACGGGAGCGCGACCGGTTAAGGGCGTAGGGGCGATACGAGGGTGTACGACGAACCGATGACCCAGGCAACAGACACCCACGACGACGAAGCGCCCGAGCCGGACACCAGCCACCTCGACGACGTGGAGGACGGGTGCGGCTGCGCCGAGGTCTGGGAGCACCTCTCCGAGGAGCGCGCCGAGGCGTCCGACTGACGGCCGTGGCCGAGCCGCGACCCCGACCGCGGGGCCGCGACGGCATCGACGGCCGGTCGGCCGCCGGGCGCGTGTGCGCCAGTCGTACCGGCAGACGGGACCCTTTTGAGAGACCGTTCCGAAGGGACGAGCGATGAGCCACGAGGGGCCAGGGGATCCGCCGACGGACCGGGAGTCGCCGGTCGGCGCGCCGGTCATCCGCGGCGACCCGAGCGTCACCGGCCAGCGGCCCGAGGAGGCCGTCGAGTTCGACCCCGACGACCCGGAGAGCCTCGAGACCGCCGCCGAGACCGTCCGCCAGTTCGCCAGCGACGCCGCCGGCGAGGCCGACACCGTCTTCATGCTCCGGGGCGCGGCCGCCTGCGCCGCGCTGGTCCGCGGCGAGGGCTCGTACAAGGCCGCCGCCGAGCGCGCCGGCGGCGAGGCCACCGTCGCGTTCATCCGCAAGTGGTCCCGCGTCCACGACCTGCCCCGCTCGATCCGCAAGCACGTCGCGATGGGCGAGATCGCCCCCACCGCCGCCAAGCACATCGCCCGCGTCGCCGGCGCCGCCCGCCTCCAGCTGGCATGGGCCGTCCTCGACCACGACATGACGGTCCGCCAGGTCCGCTCGGTCGCCAGCGACGTCAACGACGGCACCCCCGTCGACGAGGCGCTGGCCGCCGAAGGGATCACCCTCGGCGAACTCACGATGGAGCTCCCGCCGGAGGTCTACCGCGAACTCCGCAGGCGCGCCGCGCTGGAGGACGTCGAACCCGACGAGATCGTCGCCACCGCGCTCGAACGCCGCTTCGAACGGGGCTGATCGTAAGTACTTAATCGCCGTCCCCCTCATTCACGGACGAAGGGCCGGTAGCTCAGTCAGGCAGAGCGTCTGGCTTTTATCGCGGCTACGCGTTCGACCCGCGTGGTTGCGGGAGAGACCAGATGGTCGGGGGTTCAACTCCCTCCCGGCCCGTACAGTGGACCCGTGAGCGGCGCGAACGGGTCACGAACCGGCAGGAGGAGTCGAAGTAGACCGGGCGCGCGCAGCGCAGTGCCCGCGAGCGAAGCGAGCGAGCACTGCTCGGCGGAGCGAGCACGTCCGGGCGTAGTCCAACTCCCTCCCGGCCCGTTTTCGCGACGGACTGGACGGCCAGAACGGAGTCCGCCGGACCGACGCCACAACCGTTAAACCGGCTTAATTCGCGAAAAACCGCGTTCACGAACGGGGCCCTATAATCGGTCGCGGCCCCTGGGCTCGCCCGTAGCCATGAACCTCGACACCGACAGACTCCGGAGCGCCGTCGGAACGGACACGGTCGAATCGGCGAGCAGGATCGTCCTCGGGACGGGGGCGCTCGTCGCCGTGCTCGCGCTGGCGTCGCTGTTGCCCGGGCTGGACCTGCTGGTGCCGCGGACGCCGGTGACGCTGGCCGCCGTCGTCGGCGCGCTCGCGACGCTCGCCGCCGTGGCGCTACTGGTGTATCTCGCCTCCGCGCTGGCGGCGCTGACGCGGCTCGCGCTCGACGGGCCGGCCGAGCTCGTCGAGCACCTCGCGTCGGTCGTCCACTGGCTGGTCGTCCTCGCCGCGGTCCTGGTCGCCCACGCCGGACTGGCGGCGGCCGTGACGCCGCTGCTCGGCGACGCCGCGTGGGCCTACGACGTGGCCTTCCTCCTGCTCGGGCTGGGGCCGCTGGTCGTCGTCGCCGCTCGCCTCTACGTCGCCGTCGGCCCGCTGGCCGAGCTGGTCGCCGACGGCGTCGCCGGCGGGTCGGTCGACGACGGGGTGGACGCGGACACCGCGGCGGACGCCGAGGCGGTCGGGGCGGACGCGGGAACGACCGACACAGATACCGACGAAACCGGCGCGGCCGCCGACGAGTCAGACCCGTCCGCCGGAGCCGGGGACGACCCGGACCGCTCGGCGGACTGAGCGGCGTCGCGAACCACGAAGCTTACGGTAGTGAGCCGCGAGGGGTAGTGTATGAACGTCACGGACCGTTTCGAGGACCGGCTGGAACCGGTCGGTATCGCCGTGGGCGCCCTGCTCGTGCTGGTCGCGCTGGCGACGCTCGCCGGCGCCCCCTGGACGACGAAAGGCAGCGTCGGCGCCTCGGCCCTGCAGGTCGTGGGCGCCGTTGCGACCGCCGGCGTCGGCGCCGGCCTCGTCTGGCTCAGCCGCGCCGACTGACCCCGTTTCTCGGTCCGTCTCGACGTCGCTTCACCCCCACTCATCGACAGCGCCGGCGCTGTCCCGTCTGGTCGCGTCGGAGAATCGTCGTCTCGAAACGGGTCGTTTCGAAGGCGGTCGTCCCGAAGGCGGCCGTCCGCGGCCCTCCGTGACCGACCGGTCGCGGTCGGTCAGCCCCGGACGGGCAGGAAGGCGATGGCGATGAGGACGATCGCGGTGACGAGGCTGATCTCCGCGATGCCCCACAGGCCGTTCATCCGGTCGTTGTACGACTCGACGGTGTTCTCCTCGGCCGCGTAGTCGTCGTAGCGCTCGGCGGTCTCGAAGAAGTACACCGACGAGTTGTCCGGGAAGTGCGCGAAGTACTGCGTGTCCGCGACGGTGAAGTTCGACCCCTCGGTGAAGCCGACGGTGACGGTCTCCTGGCCGGGGCGGGTGAGTTCGACGCTGGTGTTGGTCACGGCGTCGACGGTCGTCTCGTTGCCCTGGTAGGTCAGCGTCTCGCCCTCGGCGACGGTGTGGCGCTCGACCGGCGGGAAGTACTCGTCGACGGGGACGTTGGTGTCGTTCGCGCGGAAGGTGACCTTCCGGACGCCGTCCTGCGTGATCGTCTCGTTGTACAGCGCGGGGTCCTCGTCGACCATCTCGCCGATGTCGCGCTGCTCGACGAACGTCGCCTCGGTCGGGTCGGCCACGCCCTCCGCCTGGACGACCAGCAGGTACGGGCCGCCCCAGACGATGGTCGCCGCCTCGCCCGTGACGCTCGTGACCGTCGCCTCGTTGCCCCGGTAGGTCACCGTGTCGCCGACGCCGTAGCTCTCGTTGACCGACGCGTCGCTCGCGAGCGCGAGGGTGAACGTCCCCGCGCTCTCGTTGACGCCGACCTCGTACTCGCTGCCGTTGTACTGGACGGTCGAGCCGGCCTCGAAGACCTGCTCCATGCGGGCCGACTGGTCGTCCCAGCGCACGTCGGTCACCGGGACCTCGGTGTCGTTGTCGATGGTCGTCGTGACGACGGCCGACTCGTTGACCCACGCGAGCTCGCCGTTGCCGGTGTCGGCCTGGGCGACCTCCCAGGTCCGGTCGCCGAACGTCACCTCGTCGCCCGCGGAGTAGGCGTTGTCACCTTCCAGTGAAACCGTCGGTTCCTCCGTCGTCTGGATGAGGCCGTACGCCCCGGCCCCGATGACGAGGAAGAACACGAAGTAAATCGCCGCGGCTCGTCGTTGCATACCCGGGTGGTCGGGCGGCCCCGCGTATAATGATTACCAATTCCGCCGATACGGCGCCGTCTGGCCCCCCTCGGAACGGCGGTCCCGCGCCGGTCCGGGACCCGGCCCGGCGGCGGCCGAAACCCCCTTCTCGGTCCGCTCGTTATCGGCCCACATGGTCCCCGACCTCGACCGCGACCTCCCGCGGAGGGCGTTCCTCCGGGCGGCCGTCGCCGTCGGCGGCGCCGGCGCGCTGGCGGCCTGCCAGGAGCGGACCGACGGCGACGCCGTCCCCGCGGGCGACCCCGAGGCCAAGCCCGCCCGCCAGCACGCCTGGCGCGACCACGTCCCCCGCGACGACAGCGGCAACTCCCTGCTGCCCGAACACCAGGTGCTCCTGTACGTCGACTTCGACGGCGACGGTCCCCCGGGCGAGGACGCCCGCGCGACGCTCGAAACCGCGCTGTCGACGCTCGACCGCGCCTACGAGTGGAGCGCCGACGGCCTGCTCCACACCGTCGCCTACTCCCCCGCCTACTTCGACCGCTTCGAGAGGGGCCTCCCGTCGTCGGTCGAGCTCCCCGAACCGCGGGCGCTCTCGGCGTTCGAGGACCCGACCTTCGACACCCAGGACGCCGTCGTCCACCTCGCGAGCGACCGCGCGGACGTGGTGCTGGCGGCCGACGAGGCGCTGACCGGCGACCGCGGGGCGGTCAACGGCGAGTCCGTCGACGCGCGGCTGACCGACGTGGCGACCGTCGACTCCCGGCGCACCGGCTTCGTCGGCGCCGGCCTCCCCGCCGACCGCCAAGACGCCGCGGGCATCCCCGACTCGAACCCCGTCCCCGAGGCGTCGCCGCTGTTCATGGGCTTCAAAGCGGGCTTCGTCGGCAACCAGGCGACCGAGGACCGCGTCACCATCGAGGAGGGCCCCTTCGCCGGCGGGACGACGAAGGTGATCGCGAACCTCCGCCAGCGGCTCGACGACTGGTACGGCGAGCAGGACTACGACGAGCGCGTCGCCGAGCTGTTCAGCCCCGCCCACGCCGAGGCGGGGCTGGTCGAGGGCGTCGGCGCGAACCTCGGCGACGACAGCGGGATCGACCGCTTCCTCGACGATATCGAGGGGCGGGCGCGCGAGGCCGGCCGCGTCGGCCACGCCCAGAAGGCCGCGCGGGCCAACCGCGACGACGACGGGAACGTCCGGCTGCTGCGCCGCCACTTCGAGTCGACCGACGACATCGGCTCCGACCAGGCGGTCGCGAGCCTCCACTTCCCGTCGCTGCAGCGCCGCGTCTCCGAGTTCGAGCGCGTCCGGGAGGCCATGAACGGCGCCGATATCGCGGCCGCCACGCCGGCTGTCCGACAGCGCGTCAACAACGGCATCCTGGAGTACATCTTCGTCCGTCGCCGGGGGAACTTCCTCGTCCCCCCGCGACGCCACCGGGCGCTGCCGACCCCCCGGCCCGACGACTGAGGACGGGACAGAGGGAGCGACCTCACACCGACGGCAGCGCCCCGTCAGCGTTCCCCTGCTCGGCGTCGCGGCGAATCCATCGCCTCGCGACCGGTGACCCCGTCCGCGCGGAGCGCCGTGGATACTTGTGCCGGGCCCCACTCCGTTCGGTATGGCACCCTCGCACGTGCTCGTCGCGCTGGACGGGTCGCCGCTGGCCGGCGACGCGCTCGCCCACGCGCTGGAGACGTTCGACTGCCGGGTCACCGTCCTGAACGTCGTCACGCCGCTCGACGCCTCGATGAGCGAGGGCGGTGTCCTCGAACCCGGCGAGGACCGTCGCGAGGAGGCCCGCGAGCGCGCCGAGCGGCTGGTCGACCGCGCCCGCGACCGGGCCGCCGAGGCCGACCGGAGCGTCGAGACCGTCGTCGAGACCGGCGACCCGGCCGAGACCATCCTGGCGACCGCCGACGAGCGCGGCGTCGACCAGATCGTCGTGGGCGGCCACGGCGGCGACCGCTCCGGCATCGGCCGCCGGCTCCTCGGCACCGTCGCGACCACCGTCGTCGGCGAGGCGCCCGTGACCGTGACCGTCGTCCGGTGAGGCGGTCCTCACCCGCCAAGAACGACCGCGAACACCCGGTACAGGCCGAACCCGACGGCGATCGAGGAGACGAGGGTGACGACCCAGAAGGCGAGGGTGACGCCGATCTTCCGGCGGGAAACCCCCGCCGACCCGCCCGCGAGCCCGCCGCCGATGACGCCGGAGATGATGATGTTGTTGAACGAGATGGGGATGCCCAGGGCGATGGCGACCTGGGCGATGATGAACCCCGGGACGAGCGCGGCGATCGACCGCCGGATGCCCAGCGAGGCGTACTCCCGGGACGTGGCCTGGAGGAGTCGCGGCGCGCCCATCCAGGCGCCCCCGAGGATGCCCGTCGCACCGATCGCGAGCAGGACGATGCTCGGCAGGCCCAGCTCGGCGCCGTAGAGGTTTTCGAGCGGCCCCGTGGCCAGCCCGACCTGGCTGCCGCCGCTGGAGAAGGCGACGACGCTCCCGAGGACGACGAGGAACGTCCGGATCCCGCTGTCGACCGACTCCCGGGTCCGCCGGCGGATGAACTGGAAGCTCACCGCGGCGAACGCGACGGTGACGACGGCGACCGTCGGCTCGACCCCGGCGACCGGCGACAGCCCGACGATATCGCCCCCCAGGCCGGCCAGGGAGTTCTGCGTGGCGCCGGGGCCGGAGGGGATGACGCTCAGCTCGACGTTGGCGACGATGGCGCCGACGACGGCTGCCAGTAGGGGGACGCCGACGGTCTCGGGGATGTCGTCCCGGCGGAGGATCGTGGCGGTGAGGTAGGCGAGCCCGCCCGAGACGGGAGGCACGAGCACCCAGAAGGTGGCGATCCGGCGGTAGGTCCCGACGGCGGGGTCGCCCTCCAGCGAGAGCCCGACGCCGACCATCGCGCCCGTCGTCGCGAACGCGGCGGGGACGGGGTAGCCGCTGTAGACCCCGAAGGCCATGAACGCCGTGGCGGTCAACAGACCGGCGGTCGCCGCCAGCGAGGTGATGGCGACCCCGTCGATGAGGCCCGCACCCACAGTCTCGGAGATGCTGCCCCCCTGCGTGAGCGCGCCGAGGGCGGCGAGGATGCCGATGAGGAAGGCGGCGCGCATCGTCGAGATGGCGTTGGCGCCGATGGCCGGGGCAAAGGGCGGGGAGTTGCTGTTGGCGCCCAGCGTCCAGGCGGTGCCGAGGCTCACGACCGTCGCCAGGACGACCAGCGCCCAGAAGCCGACGGTGGCCACGCTCACGACCCCCGGTCGGCGGACGACCCGGTCATGTGGGACTCGTTGTGTCGGTGCGCGAATAAACGTTCGCGCTGCGGCGGGCCGCGTCACAAGACATTTCCGCCGCCGTCCGAATACCCGGCAATGCGATTCCCGGAGGCGCGACCGCCGACCACCCCGTCGGCGGGACGGCGGCCGCTGACCGTCCGGACGACGACGCGGGAGCCGCCGACGGGCCGGCGCGGCTCGGCGGTGAGACGGTGACCGACGACGGGCCGGTCGTCGACCGCCGGACCGTCCTGGGGGCGGTCGCCGGCGCGGCCGCGCTGGCCGGCTGCGGCGCCTTCGAGCGCGGCGCCGACGGGGCGACCACCCCCGTCCCGGCCGACCGCGCCCGCGACCTCGCCGAGCGGTTCGCGCCGACGCTGTACTTCGACGCCGCCGAGCGGTGGTTCCCGACGGACCCGCGCCCCTACGAGCGCGACCGCGACGGCGAGACGGTCGTCGACGGCTTCGCCGCGCTGGACGGCTACACCGAGCGGTTCGACCCCGAGGCCCCGCCCGACCCCGCGGTCTTCTACAGCGTCGTCGCCTACGAGGACTCCCCGCTCGCGGTCGTCCAGTACTGGTTCTACTCGGCGTTCGACCAGTTCACCACCAACTTCCACTGGCACGACTGGGAGGTGCTCCACGTCTACGTCGACACGGCCGGGGCGGCGCCGGACCCGCAGCTCTACGTCGCCAGCTCCCACTCCCGCAGGGTTCCGAACAACGAGTACCTCGACCCCGACCCGGACCGCCGGCCGACCGTCCTCGCCGAGCTGGGGTCGCACTCCAGCGCGCTGTCGGTCAACGACGCCGTCGACGAGTTCCAGCGCTTCTCGGTCGCGGACCTGGCCGCCGACATCACCAACAGCGCCATCGAGGGCGTCGGGGACGTGGCCGAACTCCCGCTGGCCTACGGGCTCCCGCGGGACGAGGGCGGCCGGCTCCCCTTCGCCGTCCCGGAACTCGACGGCGACCCCCTCCACGAACACGAGGACCTCCCGTCGGTCGCGGCCGGCGACCTCCTGCCGGAGAGCCACACCGTCCGGTCGTACGACGCGCTGGGGTCGCCGCCGACGGACGTGCCCGAGCGGTCGACCGGCCTGGTCTTCGGGCCCGCCGCGGACGCGCCCGACGAGGCCGACGTGGGCTACGCCCTCGAACCGACGGCGGATCTGGAACACGTCGCCGAGTTCACCGGGCCGCAGCTGAGCTTCGAGTTCCCCGTCCCCGGACCGGTCGAGGACGCCGTCGCGAGCCACCTCACGGCGCCGGGCGTCCCCTGGGACCAGACGCGCTACGAGAACCCGGCCGACGATATCTCCGACCCCGCCCACCGCCGGGCGCTCGCCGACCGCTACGACGCCGTCGGCGACCCCGCGCCCGCGAACACGCTGCTCGCGCGCGCCGTCGAGGCAGTCCCCTCGCCCGACGCGCCCGACGGGGAGGGGCTTACCACGCGGGACTCGCGGGTCGAGGCGGTCGCGCTCGTCGAGAGCGAGCCCGTCGCGGTCCCGACGTTCGGCGGCGTCGCCGCCGTGCGGGACCTGCCGGCCGGCGAGCATCGGGTGACCGTCAATGGCGCCGGGCTCGCGCCCCACAGCGAGACGGTCGCGGTCGGCGACGGCGGGACGGGAACCGCCGACGGGACCGAGACGACGGCGGGGACGGACACCGCCACGGACGCCCCGACCGACGACGGCGACCACGCGCCCGCCGGCGTGACGCTCGCGGGCGCCGGGGGCGAGATATCGCTGGTCGCCCGCGAGGACGCGACGAAGCTCGCGGTCGACCCCGCCGAGAGCGACGCCGACCTGACGGACCTGGCCGTCGAGGACGACTTCGCGGGGCGGCTCTACGACGCGCCGCTGTCCGGCCCGGACGCCGTCTACGTCCACCGCGGCGGCGCCTACACCACGGAGGTCCGGGACAGCGACGACGCCGTCGGCGCCGTCCGCGTCAACCCCGGTCGCGGTGGCGACGACGACGTGGAGCGCGTGACGGTCGACCGCCCCGAGACCGGCAAGGCGTCGCTCGCCCGCTATCTCGCCGACGTGGCCGAGGAGACCCGCGCCGAGGTCGCCGCGGAACTGGACAGGGACGACGACGGCGACAGCGACGACGATGACGGCGATCCGCCGGGACAGGGCAACGGCGGCGGGGGTGGCGGCGGTCCCGGCAACGCCCTGCGCGGCCTCGTGCAGGTGCTGGCGGCCATCGCCGAGGCGGCCGACCGGGCCGCCGAGCGCGCCGAGGCCGGCGACCGCGGGCGGGCCGACGCGGGCATCGAGGCCGTGGCCGACCGCCTGGAGCGGGCGACCGACCGGCTCGAAGCCGCGCGCTCCGACCTCCCGCCGGGGCTGGCCAACGCCGCCGAGAACCGCTTCGACCAGATCGACCGGCGGTCGAGACAGGCGAGGGACTCCGAGAAGCTCTGAGCCGGTCGCTCCAGCACCGCGGTCAGGCGGAGCCGTCGTCGGACCCTCGCGCTCAGGCGGCGTCGGCGTCCGGGTCGCGCTCGGGCGCGGCCGCCTCCTCGCCGCGCCGGACGACCAGCACCGGGCCGACCGTCTCCGCGGCGACGCGCTCGGCCTCGTCGCCGAAGAGGAAGGACCTGAGCGACGGCGCCCGCTCGCCCATGACGACGGCGTCGTGGCCGGCGGCCGCGTCGACGAGCGACTCGAACGGCGGCCCGGTCGCGCGGCTCGTCTCGACGTCGATGCCGGCCTCGCGCAGCGACGCCGCGGCGTCGTCCAGCGCCGTCTCGCCCGCCTCGTCCTCGGCGTCGGTGGCGACGAACAGCGTCACGTCGACGTCGCGGTCGCCGACGAGCGTGACGACGAACTCGGTGACGCGGTCGGCGGCCACCGCGCCGGTCAGCGGGACCAGCAGGCGCTCGACCGGGCCGGTCGCGCCCCTGACCGCGACGGCGTCGGCGTCGAGTTCGTCGGCGATGCGCTCGACCGACTGCTCGCGGTCGTGGGTGAACACGAGGCGGCGCTCGGCGGCGCCGCCCGCGGCCGCGAACTCCTCGGTCACGTCGTCGAGCGCCTCGTTGGCCCGGTCCTCGTACTGGAGGCGGGCCTGGTCGGGCGGCGTCTGCTCCGGGACGACGTGATAGCCCAGCACCGTCACGTCGACGGTCCCGAGCAGGTCGATCAGCCCCGGCGAGACGCTCTCCCCCGCCAGTATCGCCAGCGGCACGAGGACGCGGGTCATAGTGCTCCCCGGAGACTAACGCCGCGAGCGTAATAGAAGTACCAGCCCGCGGCGGCGAGCATGACGGCGAGCCCGACGACCTGGGAGAGCCGTTGCATGAAGAGGATGAGCGCGAAGCTCGACAGCGCGCCCAGGACCGGCACGACGGGGTAGCCGGGCACCCGGAAGTCCGGGTCGTACCACTCGGGTTCGTCCCGGCGGAGCGCGATCAGCGCGACGCACATCAGGCCGTAGAGGACCAGGTGCAGGAAGGAGGCGACCTCCGCGAGCACCTCGACCTCCCCCGTCCCGACGAGCACGAGCACCGGCCCGCCGGCCAGCCCCAGCGCGACGTGGGGCGTCCCGTACTTGAGGTTGATCCGGCTGGCCCACCGCGGGAGGATGGCGTCGCGGGAGACGGCGTAGATGGCCCGGGAGGTGCTCAGGATCGAGGCGTTGGCGCTGGACATCGTCGCCAGCAGCCCGCCGAAGACGATGGCGAGCGCGCCCGCGCCGCCGAGGTAGTGCCGCCCCACGTCGACCATCGCCGTCTCGCCGAGGGCGGCCAGTTCGCCGCTGGGGATCGCGCTCGTCGCGACGAACACCGTCAGCACGTACATGACGCCGACGATCACGACCGAGCCGACCATCGCCAGCGGGAGGTTCCGCCCCGGTCGCTTCATCTCGCCGGCGACGGTCGCCACCTGTGCGAACCCCAGGTAGGAGGTGAACACGAGCGCCGCGGTCGTCAGGACCGGTACCGGACCGAACGGCATGAACCGCTCGGGGGCGCTCGGCGCGCCGACGACCCCGAGCGCGTCGAGCGCGCCGTACAGCAGGAACACAGAGAGGATCGACAGCAGGAGCGCGACGACGCCGTTCTGGAGTTTGGCCGCGTTCTCGGTGCCCGTGACGTTCAGGGCGGTGAAGCCGGCGCCGAACAGCAGGGCGATCGGGACGGCGAGGCCGTCGCCGACCGCGACGCCCACCTCGGCGAGCGTGTCGACGGCGTAGTAGCCGAAGCCGACGAGGTAGAACGCCGTGGCGAACACGAGGCCGAACCACAGCGAGAGGCCGACGACCGTGCCCGCGAGCGTCCCCAGCCCCCGGGAGATGAAGTAGTAGCCGCCGCCGCTTTTGGGCATCGCCGTCGCGAGCTCGGAGGTCGGGAGCGCCACGAGGAGCGCCACGACCGCGCCGATGGCGAAGGATCCCGCGGCGGCCGGCCCCGCCTCGCCCGCCGCCAGGCCGGGGAAGACGAAGATGCCCGCGCCGATCATCGTCCCGATGCCGATGGCGAGGCCGCCGCTCAGCCCGAGCGTCCGCTCCAGTTCGGCGTCGCCGGTGACCGTCGCCTCGTCGGTCTCGACCGTCTCCTCGATCACGGGCGCCTCGCCCTCGACGTTTCGGCCGCCGCCCTCGGCGTCGGGACTCACAGGCCCCGATGTCGGACGCCGGAGTGATGAGTGTACCCCCGGACTGGCGGGTCGAACCGCTCACCAGAGGACCGCCGGCCAGACGAATTTGAATAGCAGCCAGATCAGCCCGGTGAGGACGGCGGTCATCACGAGGTTGAGGAGGACGCCGGCGCGCATCATGTGGCGCTGTTCGAGGTAGCCGCTGCCGAAGACGATGGCGTTGGGCGGGGTCGCAACCGGCAGCGCGAACGCGAAGCTGGCGGCGATGGCGCCGCTAGTCGCGAGGAAGACCGCGGACGCGACCTCGGGCAGACCCAGCGTCGTCGCGAAGACGCTCCCGACGCCGATGAGCAGCGGGATGACGATTGCGGAGGTGGCGGTGTTGGAGGTCATCTCGGTGAGGAAGATGATCAGCAGGACCACTGCGGCGACGACGAGGACGATCGGCGCGCCGGTGAGCGAACTGAAGACGGAGTCGGCGAGCCACTCGGTCGCGCCGGTCGTCGAGAGGCCGCCGGCCAGCGAGATGCCGCCGCCGAACAGGAGGATCGTCCCCCAGTCGATGTCGACGAGTTCCTCCCACTCCATCGTGTCGGCCAGCACCAGCGCCGGGATGGCGGCCATCCCGACCATCACGTAGTAGAGTAGCCCCTGGTGGCCGTCGACGCCGAAGACGCTCGTCCCCTCGCCGCCGAACAGCGTCACCGCGACGGCCGCCGGCAGGTACTGCGAGAACAGGTCGGCGAACCCGCCGACGACCCACAGCCCCGCCGTCGCCGTGAAGATGACCGCGACCCGGCGGCCGCGGGTGCTGAGACTCCCCTCCTCGCGGAGGTAGCGCTCGGCCTCGGCGCGGGCGTCCTCTACGTCCGTGATCTGCGGGGGATAGAGCCGGTAGGTCAGCAGGTACCAGACCAGCGGGAGCGTCACGACGACGACCGGCAACCCGATGGCCAGCCACTGTGCGAACCCGATCTCGTAGCCGAGCAGCTCGTTGAGCTGGGTCGCGAGGATGGCGTTGGGCGGCGTGCCGATGAGCGTCCCGACACCGCCGACGCTGGCGGCGTAGGCCGTCCCCAGCAGCATCGATATCTGGAGGTTCGTGAATCCGTCCTCCGCCCCGAGTCCGGCGATCGTCTCGCCGTCGGCCACCCCGCCGTCGGTCGCGGCGTCGTCGGCGCCGGAGTCGGTCTCGATGTCGTCGATAGCCGCCTCCGCTGCCGAGGAGGCGGCGGCGATCCCCTCGGCGCCGATGACCTGCGAGAGCACGCCCAGCGCGATGGGCGTCATCATCGCCGCCGTCGCGGTGTTGGACACCCACATCGAGAGGAACGCGGTAGCGATCATCACCGCGCCGACCAGCCGCCGCGAGGAGGTCCCCATCCGCGACATCAGCCACAGGGCGATCCGCCGGTCGATGTCGTACTTCTGCAGGGCGTTGGCGAGCATGAACCCCGCGACGAACAGGAAGATGAGATGGTCAGCGAACCCTCTGAGCGCGGCGTCGAGATCGGCGTAGACGCCGAATCCCGTCAGCATCACCGGGATCGACAGCGCCGTCACCGCCAGCGGCAGGGCGCCGGTCACCCACAGGACCCCGGCGAAGAACATCGTCGCGAACGCGTACTGCGCCCGCGGGTTCAGCCCCGCCGGCGACGGCCCGAACGCGATGACCGCGGTCCCGACGACCGCGACCGCGAACACCAGTAACGTCCCGCGATTCCCGCTGAAACGCCCTCGTATCATTGATACACGGGCTTGTGACGACGATATACTTAATGATTTTCCTTCCGGTACCCGGGTCGGCGGGCAAACTCGGAAGCGTTCGCCGCAGGGATTCAGAAGTGTTCGACGAGCGCGTCGACCTGTTCGGCGGTGAGTTCGGCAACGTACAGGTCCAGCAGCTGTTCGCGTCGGTCGACCGAGAGGGCGCGGGTCCCGCTCTCCAGCATGGAGATATGCGCCTGCATGACCTCGTCGACCTCCCGTTCCACGTCGCGCTGGCTGAAGCCGGCCGCGACCCGCAGCAGTCGCCAGGCGTCCGGGGAGATCGCTTCCACGTCGGGTCGCGCCCGCTCTCCCATCGGTTCCGATGGGTGCGTGCCGAAAGATAA
Source organism: Halosimplex halophilum (assembly GCF_004698125.1). Lineage (NCBI taxonomy): Archaea > Methanobacteriati > Methanobacteriota > Halobacteria > Halobacteriales > Haloarculaceae > Halosimplex > Halosimplex halophilum. Next base: position 198,044 of record NZ_ML214298.1, on the reverse strand, counting down.
GTGCCGCGGTAGCGGGGGCGGCCGACCCGGCGGGGCGGGTCCCCGGTCCGGCGAGAGGCAGGCGGAGCCCGGTCCGGGCGCGTCGCCGGTGGTGGCGAGGAGCCCCGCAGTCAGTCGTCCCCGTCCGGTCCCGGGGCGTCCGCCCGCGCCGCCCGGTTGCGGGCGATGCGTGCGGCCACGTCGACGGCGTCGACCATGCTGGCCTCGCTGGCGACGCCCTCGCCGGCGATGTCGAAGGCGGTGCCGTGGTCGACGCTCGTGCGGACGATCGGCAGGCCGACGGTGACGTTGACGCCGGAGACGGCGTCGTCGCTGTCGAACCCGAGCATCTTGATCGGGATGTGCCCCTGGTCGTGGTACATCGCGACCACGCAGTCGTATGCGCCGCCCGCGGCCTGCGCGAAGACGGTGTCCGGCGATTCGGGGCCGACCACGTCCAGCCCGTCGGCCCGGGCGTCCGCGACGGCGGGTTCGATCTCGCTGCCCTCGGCGACGCCGAGGATGCCGCCGTCGCTGGCGTGGGGGTTCAGCCCCGCGACGGCGATGGTCGGCTCGTCGATCCCCAGGTCGCGAAGCCCCTCGTGGGTCACGTCGACGGTCGTCCGGACGCGGCCCCGACAGACGCGGTTGCACGCCTCGGTCAGCGGGACGTGCGTGCTGACGTGGGTGACGATCAGGTCCGCGTCGACGCCGCCGTCCGCGGCCCCGTCGACGGAGTCGCCGGCTCCGTCTGCCCGCGGCGTCTCCGACGCCACGCTGTCCAGCCCCTCGACCAGCATCATCGCGTACTCGTCGGTGTCGGTGCGGTCGGCGAGCAGCCCCGTGTGGCCGGCGTACGTACTCCCCGCACAGCGGGTCGCCTGCTTGTTGATCGGCGCGGTCGTGATAGCGTCGACGGCCCCGTCGATCGCCAGCTCGACGGCCCGCTCGACGTACTCCAGGCTCGCCGCGCCGTAGGCCTCGCGGACCTCGCCGTAGGTCAGGTCGGCGGCGTCAACGTTGTCCAGGTCCAGCACCGGGATCCGCTCGGGGTCGGCGTCCGCGGCCGCCGGCGAGTCGACCGGCTCGACGACCGGGTCGCCCCCGCAGACCTCGACGGCCGCGCGCAACACGTCGGCGTCGCCGACGACCAGCGGCACCGCGGCGTCGCACAGCCTCGGGTAGGCCTCGACGACCACCTCGGCCCCGACGCCGGCGGGGTCGCCCATCGTCACGGCGACGGTCGGTCGCTCCATGCTACCGACCCAGCGCGTCCAGACAGTTGAGGATGACCCTTTCCGTCCCGAAGCCGCCGGCCTTCGTCGCCACCCGCGTCCCCGCCGCGGGACCGTCCGCGACCGCCCCGACCGGCACGCCCGCGGCGACCGCCTCCCCGGTGAGCGCTATCTCGCCCGCGTCCAGCGCGTCCAGCACTGTGCCGGCGGTGTCTCCCCCCGTGAGGACGAGCCCGGCGGGCGGAGACGCCTCGACGGTCGCCCGCGCCGCGGCGGCCAGCGCCGCGGCGACCCGGTCGGCCGCGAGGCTGTCGGCGGCCGTCCCCTCCCCGGCGATCTCCCCGGTCGCCCGGTCGGCCGCGAGGCTGTCGGCGGCCGTCCCCTCCCCGGCGATCTCCCCGGCCGCCCGCTCGGCCGCGGCCACGTCGTCCGGTTCAGTCGCGGCCGTGACGACCGCCCGGCCGTGCCAGTCGAGCAGCGCCCCCAGCGACTCGGCGGCCGCGCGGCCGGCCGACGCCGGGTCGCGGACCGCCGCCGCGGGGTCTACGGCGACGACCGCCCCGTCGTCGACCGCCTCCAGCTGGGCGAGCGTCCGCTCGTTGACGCTCCCGACGACGCCCAGCACGCCCGACCGCCGGGGGTCGGTCGATACGTCCGGCGGCGGGTCGGACGGGTCGCCGGGCACGCTCACGTGGGCCGCGAGGCCGCCGCTCCCGACGTGCAGCGCGCTCGCCTCCAGCGACGCCGCGCCCGTCGCGATAGCGTCGAGGTCGCCGTCGCTCCGGGCGTCACAGACCGCGAGCGTCGGGCGGTCGGCCGCGGCGAGGTCGGCCAGCCGGGCCGCGACCGCCGACGGCCCGGCGTCGACGGTGTCGCCGTCGAGGCGCGCGACCGGGTACTCCGAGCCGGCGAACAGCCCCCGGAGGTCCGACTCGGCGACGCCGTAGCCAGCCTCCGAGAGGGGAGTGCCGTCGACGAGGTGGCGCCCGCCCTCGGTGGTGCGGCCGGTCGCCGGGAACGCCGGCGCGACGACGGCCAGGGCGGCGCCGGCGGCCGCCAGCGCCGCGTCGACCTCGGCGACGACGTTCCCGCGCAGCGTCGAGTCGACCTTCTTGTAGACGAGGGGGGCGGGGCGGGTCTCGACCGCGCGGGCCACCGCCGCGGCGGCCGTCCCGGGGTCGGCGTCGCGGCTGTCGGTGTCGACGACGAGCACGTCGGCGTCGGTCTCGGAGACGGGGTCGGCCCCGGGGGCGGGGTCGCCCCCGGAGCCAGCGTCCGCAGTGTCGGCGTCGACCGACCGGCGGACGCGGACGCCCCGGCCCCGCGCGGCGAAGCCGTGGCCGGTGTCCGTCGCCCCCGTCAGGTCGTCGGCGACGACCAGCGCGTTTCGCATTGCTCCCGGTTCCGCCCGCTCGCACTTAGTCGCGTCCGTCCGCCCGTCGGGGTCGGCCGCGAGTCGGCCGACGGCGACCGCGCCCGGCGCCCACCATTCGCTCGCCGGCCGGCGGCTTATTCGGTCGAGGGCCGAACCGGCCACGTGACCGAACCGAACCAGGCGGCCGTCGAGGAGGCGGTCCGCGAGGGGGAGTCGATGGGCGGGCGCGACCTGGTCGAGCTGATCGAGCGCCACCACGACGGCGCGGGCGTCGAACGCGGGACCATCGAGGCGTACGCGGAGGAACTGGCGGCCCGCGACGACTACGCCTTCGACAGGCAGGCGTTCCTGGCGGACGTGGACGAACACACCACCGACGCCGACCGCTGGGAAGGCGGCGGCTACTACGAGATCGGCGACGCCGTCGACGACCACCGGATCAGCCTCTTCCCGGAACTGTGGCACGAGGAGCTCGGCGGGTCGACCGACGCCGCCGAGTACGTCCGGTTCATCCAGGACGAGGAGCCGGAGTACCTCGCGGACCTGGAACTCGGCGGCCCCGGCGAGGGCGTCCCGAAACCGGCCCTCCTGCAGGCGCTGGAGCTCGTGGGGCGAGTCGACCGCCCGACCGCGCGAGAGGCGCTGGCGGCGGCCGGCGACCGCGGCGACATCGTCCAGGACGCCGACCAGAACCCCGACGCCGACATCTACCTCGCCGACCGCGTCTCCGAGGACACCGCGTAGCGGCCCGCGTATCGAGTCACTGCCCGACGATGGCCGGCGAGGACAACGCCTCGCCCGGGTACCACGACAAGGGGCCGGCTGTTCGCCGTGGGGTATCTCAAGGGGCTGCGCGACCAGTATCGGCCGATTGACGGCGAGTAGCGGCCGGGGCGGCGAAGGGCTTTTTGCGCGCTGCATACGACTGTATGCACATGTCCAAGAGCATCCGGCTCTCGGAGGACGCCTACGAGCGCCTCGCCGCGCACAAGCGCGAGGACGAGACGTTCTCGGACGTGGTGCTCCGGCTGGCCGGCGAGCGCTCGCTGCTGGATATCGCGGGCGTCCTCTCCGACGAGGAAGCCGACGCCGTCCGGGACGCCGTCGAGGAGCGCCGCGAGCGCCGGAGCCGGGACCTCGAAGCGGTCGCCGACGAGCTGGGTGGGTCGTGAGTGCTACTCGACACCGCGTTTCTCATCGATCTGCTGAACGGGGGCGAGGCGGCCGTCGAGCGGGCGCGTGAACTGGAAGCGAACCTCGTCCAGCAGCGGATCTCCTCGATGACGCTGTTCGAGCTCTACTACGGCGTCGGCCGAGCGGACCAGTCGGAAGCCGAACGCGAGGAGATCGAGACGGTGCTGGAGTCGAAGCCGATCCATCCCGCCGACACGGCGGTGATGCGGAAGGCCGGGCGCCTCGCCGGCGAACTGGCTGCCGACGGGGATCCCGTGGCCGACGGCGACGTGATCATCGGCGCGACGGCGGTCGTCGTCGACGAACCGGTGCTCACTCGCAACCTCGACGACTTCGAGCGGCTGCCGGGCGTCGAAGTCGAGACGTACTGATCAGTCGTCGGCGGGGTCCGCGGTACCGGCCGACTGACGTGTCTCCGCTCCCCGTCCACGCTCCAGCGCGTCCAGACCGCCGAGGACGTACCCGACCATGTACGTCCCGAGGACGACGACGAGCAGGCCGACCTCGTCGGCGAACTCGACCGGGGCGGCGAAGACCGCCTGGAACGCGACGAGGATCACGAACACCTGTCCGGCCGCGCTCCACCTGTTGTCGCGCCAGTTCCCGCTCGCGCTCGTGAACTCGGGATGGTCGCGGACGAGCCGCGAGGCGACCAGCCCGAGCACCAGCAGGGCGATCCCGCCGGCCGCGGCGACGCCGAGTTCGGTCCCGAGTCGCCAGAGGCCGCCCCCGGTGGCGGCGCCGAGCGCGAGCGCGAGTACGCGATGGAGGGTCGTTCGCTTCATACGGCCGGGTACGAACCCCGGAGTGAAAAATCATCTGTCCGATATGTCGGCGCCGATCGACGGTCCGTCGAGCGCCCGGAGAGAACCGACCGGCTCGGCCGGCCCCTCCGCGGCCCACCTATCGGCCATTCTACAACAGTGGTCGAAGCCGTCGGAGTCGAACGACGAACTGCGCGCACGAGCGCCGAACGGCCCGGACACCGGCGATACGTGGTAGCTACCGTCCGGCACAGTACCGTGGCGTCTCGGGGTACGGCCGTCCAGTTATCGCCGCCAGAACTTCTGTCCCGTTCGCTGAACTGGTGATCGGAGCGTATCCGTCTCGTTTGACGGGACTCACTCGATGTTCGATCAGTTAATTGCCGGTTACTCCGGGTACGGCGTATGATTTTTCACGATCAGTGTGTAACGATCACGTGTATGGGGTTCGGGAGCTACGACGAATCGGAACAGGAGAATCAGGAGTTAGACGCCGACCTCGAGGACGACGACGACGGCGTCAACACGGCTGAGAACACACACGACGGCGACGTCGAGTACGAGTTCGACGCGTCGAACGACGAGTTGCTCGACAGGCTACAGGACATCAAAGAGAACACGTGAAACCCGGGGTTCGCGCCATCGGGGTGGCCGAATCCTACCGGAGCGAGGACAGCACGCTGGCGGCTGCCGTCGTCCGCGCGAACCGCGTCGTGGACGGGCTCGCGTTCGACACCTGCACGGTCGGCGGCACCGACGCCACCGAGACGGTCGTCTCGCTGGTCGACCGGCTCGACCGCGAGGACGCGCGGTACCTCCTGCTGGCGGGCGTCGCGCCCGCGTGGTTCAACCTCTTCGACCTGCCGGAGATCCGCGAGCGCGTCGACCGCCCGGTCCTCTCGGTCGCCTTCGAGGACAGCGACGGGCTCGAAGGGCCGCTCCGGGAGGCCTTCGACGGTGACGCACTCGACGACCGGCTGGCCGTCTACCGCCGCCAGCCCGAGCGCCGCCCGGTCGAACTCGACGACGGGACCGTCTACGTCCGCGCCGCCGGCCTCGACCCCGACGAGGCCGCCGCCGTCGTCCGCGGGTTCACCCCCGAGGGCGGTCGCCCGGAGCCGCTGCGAGTCGCCCGCCTGGCCGCCCGCGCGGCCGACCGGCGGTTCGTCGGCGGCGAGGGCGGCGGCGATGGCGACGGCGGCGCGGGCGACGACGCCGACCGCTGACCCGTCCGTCGCCGAGACCGACCCGGTTATGGTCGCGGGCGGCGACCCCCGGGTATGAGCGACGGCGAGATGGACGGACTCGAAGTGGTCGCCTGCGAGCGCTGTCCCGAGCTGGTCGACAATCGGGGTCGCATCGTCAGCGGCGTCGGCCCGGCGGACGCGGACCTGCTGTTCGTCGGCGAGGCGCCCGGCCGGTACGAGGACGAGGAGGGCGAGCCGTTCGTCGGCCGCAGCGGCGACGTGCTGGACGACGGCCTCCGCGACGCCGGCCTCGACCGGGGCGACGTGCGCATCACCAACTGCGTCCGCTGTCGCCCGCCCGACAACCGCGACCCGACGGACGACGAGCGCTCGAACTGCCGGGGCTACCTGGAGACGGAGATCGACCGCGTCGACCCCGCGGTGGTCGTCACGCTCGGCAAGGTCCCCGCCGAACACCTGCTGGAGCGGGACGTGGCGGTCACGAGCGAGGCCGGCGACGTCGTGGAGGCCGAGATCGGCGGCGAGCGACGGCGGGTGCTGGTCTGCGTCCACCCCGCGGCGACGCTGTACGACCCCTCCCAGCGCGAGACGTTCGCCTCGACGCTCGAACGGGCCGCCGACTTCACCGACGAGTCCAGCGGCCAGTCCCGGCTCGGCGACTTCTGAAGCGAGTAAATCGCGAAGCGAAGTTCGACGAGTACGGCCCGGCGGAGGTTTATCCGCGGAAGCGAGCAACACGCGGGTATGGCGTCGGTTCCCGTCGACGAGCGGACGAAGGCCCGGATCCGGGAGCTGTGCGAGGAGATCGAGCGCGAGACCGGCCGTGCGGTGTCCGAGCGCGCCGTCGTCGAGCGGATGGTCGAGCGGGAGTTCGCGTCCCGCGAGGCGCTGGTCGACTCGTTTCGCGAGGAGGCGAGCGACCCGGTCGACGACGACTTCGAGGGGCTCTCCGAGGCGGAGATCGAGCGGTTCTTCGCGGGCACGAGCGACTGGGGTATCGATACGGCGGCGGACGATATCGACGAGGTCCTCTACGGGGACGAAGCGCTGTCCGAGTTCGACGACGAATGAGCGTCTTTCTCGACACCGGACTCTACTACGCGCTGCAGAACGAGGGGAGCAGCCGCCACGAGCCCGCCAGAACGGCGTTCGACGCCGTGTTGCGCGGTCGGTTCGGACCGGCGTTGACGAGCGAATACGTCTACGACGAGGCCGTCGCGCTCGTGCGGAAACGGACCGGCAGGTACGACGAGGCGAAGACCGTGGGGGATCGGATCCTGGGACGGGACGGATACCCCGACGCGGTCGACTTCCACTTCGTTTCCCGAGCGGAGTTCGACTTCGCGGTCGAGGCGTTCGGCCGCTACGACGATCAGCCGCTCAGTTTCACCGACGCGACGACGGTCGCGCTCGTCGAAGCACACGACGTCGACCACGTGCTCGCGGTCGACGACGACTTCGACGGGGTCGTCGACCGAGTCGACCCGCGGTCGCTCTCGGGCGAGTGACTGTCCCGGCGTCTCAGTCGTCCGCCGGCGACGCCGCGGGACCCGTCTCGTCGCCCGCGACGCCGCCCGTCTCCCGCACCTCGACGGCCTCGACCAGCAGTTCGGCCACGTCGACGACCTCGATCTCGTCCTCGAAGCCGCCGGTCTTGCGGCCGTCCTCGAACATCGTGGTACACATCGGGCAGGCGACGACGAACTTCTCGACGGCGGGGCCGACGGGGGTGTCCTCGACGGCCTCCCGCAGGCGTTCCTCGCTGGGCTTGGGGTCCTCGTCGAACTCCATCCAGAGGCCGCCGCCACCGCCGCCGCAGCAGAACGAATCGTCGCGGTTCCTGGGCATCTCGGCCAGCTCGCAGCCGGTCGCCTCGATCAGGTCGCGGGGCGCCTCGTACTCGCCGTTGTACCGGCCGAGGTGACACGGGTCGTGGTAGGTGACGGTGTAGTCGAGTTCGTCGCCGCGCAGGCCCAGGCGGCCCTCGTCGACGAGGTCCTCGACGACCTGCGTCCAGTGGAAGACCGGCGCCCCGTCCCAGTTCTCCTCGGGCACCTCCAGCATCGGGTCGTCGGCGAATTCCTCGAAGTCGACCTCGGGGTACTCGTTGTCGAAGGTGTTGAACGCGTGGGGGTCGGTGCAGACGACCTTCTCGAACTCGCAGTCCTCGAAGGCGTTCACCATGGTCGCGGCCTGCTCGACGAAGAGGAACTCCTCGCCGACCCGCCGGACGTCGTTGCCGTCGTAGACCTCGTCGTCGTACAGGATGCCGTAGTCCACGTCCGCCCGCTCGAAGAGGCGGGCGAGCGAGCGGGCCACCCGCTGGTTGCGGTCGTCGAAGCTCGGGTAGTCGCCGACGTACCAGAGGTACTCGACCGACTCCTCGCGGGCGTCGGTCGGGTCGGCGTCCAGTTCGTCGGCCCAGTCGGCCCGCTTGCGCTGGGACTCGCCGAAGGTGTTGCCCTGCTGCATCACGTTCTGGAAGGCGTCCTGGACGTTCCGGTCGAGGTCGCCCTGGTCGACGAGCTGGCGGTTCATCCGGGTAAAGGAGTCGAGGTGTTCGATCTCGACGGGGCAGGCGTCCATGCAGGCCATGCAGGCCATGCAGGACTCCATCGTCGCGGCGTCGATGACAGACGTGCCCCCATCGGCGACGATGTCGACTTTCTCACCGCCGGCGTCGCGGGCCTCGCGGTAGTTCTTGAGGTCGAGGATCACGTCCCGCGGGTCGAGCGGGCGGCCGGCGGCCTTCGCCGGGCAGGCCGCCGAGCAGCGGCCGCACTTGGTGCAGGCGTCCTGGTCGAGCAGCTCCTTCCAGGTGAAGTCGTCGATGGACTCGGCGTTCGTGGCCTCCAGGTCGGCGGGGACGCCGGGGAGCCGCCGGCCGGCGTCCTCGTCGCGGGCGACGACGTTGGCGGCCGAGGCGAGCATGTGGAACGGTTTCCCGAGCGGGACGGCGGCGATAAAGGCCAGCGCGAGGATCGCGTGGCTCCACCAGACCAGCGGGTAGGTCGCCTCGGCCATCGCGGGGGTCACCCCGACGCCGTCGAGCGCGACGGCGACCGCCCAGCCGACGAAGCTCACCGTCTCGAAGTCGGGGAAGCCCTGCCCGAGGATCCGCCACCCCTCGGTGAGGTAGCCGCCGACGCCCAGCAGGAAGAGCGCCCAGACGAAGAGGTCGTCCTCGGCGGAGGTGTGGCGGCCCCACAGGCGGCCGTCGCGGGCGGCGTAGCGCCGGTACAGCAGGACGCCGAGCCCGACGACGAAGAGCAGTCCCATCGCGTCGACGACGAACGAATAGGAGAGGTAGAAGTCGCCGACGAAGAACGAATCGCCGGTCAGCGGGCCGTAGACGTCCATGTCGATGCCGAGGATCGTGGTCGCGATGAGCAGCGTCAGGAACCCCCAGAGGACGAAGGCGTGGGCGAGGCCGGCGACGAGGTCGCCGTCGCGCAGCGTCCGGTTCGAGAGGACGACCCGCGCGGCGTCGACGACTCGCCGGGGCAGGTCGTCGAGCCGGTTCAGCGGGTCCTCGCGGCCCTCGGCGTAGCGGGCGACCCGCCGGTACGACCCCAGCAGGAAGACGGCGATGGCGACCGCGGCCAGGTAGTAGAACGCCGCCTTCCCGACGGGGCCGATCCCCCAGAACGTCGGGCGGGTCGGCGCCTCCGCCTGGAGCACGAGCATACCCTAGAGGCGGGCCACGCCGCGCTTAAAGCTTGCCACGAAATCACACGACAACGGCTCACAACCGCCGTCCCGTTTGTCGATTTCGCGCCCGGAAGTGTACCGGTCCTCGGGGTGGTGGGTCGTACCCCCCGACCGGTCGTTCGCCGCAGGTGTCAACAATTATTTAGGTGTGCGGCCCTCGACTGGGGCCCAGGAGATGGACGAAAAGACAGAGGAACTGCGGGACATCTTCATGGACGTTTCCGACGAGGAGACGGTCACGGAGACCCAGGCGGAGCAGCGGGGCTCCATCGCGGACCAGCCCGACGAGTCGACCATCCGCGAGCGCCTGCGGGGGGTAATCGAGGCGCTCGGCGACCGCTACGAGTTCGACTCCGACCTGGGGACGGAGACGTACGTCGCCCTCGTCCGGGGGTTCTACGACGACAGGTCCGACGAGGCGATCGCCGAGGACCTGGATATCTCGACCGGGGAAGTGTTCCGCGCACGCATGGACCTGCACCTGTTCCGGGAGGCGGACACGGCGGCGCCGTTCGACATCTGCGAGCTGCGCCGCCGCCGCGAGGAGAGCGACGCCGCGCTCGCCGAGGAGTTCGGCGTCGAGGAGTCAACGCTGGCCCACTACCGCCGCGTCGTCGACGCCCAGGACGCCGCCCGGGCCGCGAACCACCGCTACCAGACCGAGTTCGACGAGATCCTCACCGACGCCGCCATCTCGGGCCAGCTCACCGAGAGCGTCAAGGAGGACGGCCTCGACGAGGCCGCCGAGGACATCGAGACCGACGTGTCGTTCTGAGCGGCGGCACCGACCTCGATTTTTCCGGCATCGGAGCCTCAGCCCGTGCCCGACTCGTACTGACGGGTTTCGCGTGTGAGTCGAGTCGTTGTTTCTGGTGGGTCTGCCGTGGAAGTGTTTCGAGCGCGACCGCACTCGATAGTGTGCGCTGAACGCCCTCGGCGCGCTCGCGGTCGCCCGTTCAGTCCACCAGGGACCGCACAGCACCGCTCGGCACCGCGCCCGCCCCGCACGACACCGCAGACAGCCACGGGCCTCCCCAGCCGATTCGCGACCCGCGAGTCGCGAATCCACCGTCGGAGCAAGCTCCGACGAGCCTTCGTTCACACAGTTCACGAAGACCTCGCGCGGTTCCGTCGCGGCACGGAGGCCGCCAACGTCAGAGCAAGCGCTGACGGCCCATCGGAATCGCAAGCGATTCCGAGACGACAGCGCGCGCCAACAGCACCGCAACCGCTCGACGCAACGGCCGTAACCTGTACTGAGCATCCGGCGCCTGCGGCACCGGTTCACCGCTCGCGCCGGCGGCGCGAGCGGCCTTTTCACCCCTGTCTTTGCCACCGGGTTCCCCGCAGAGAGCGCAGCGACGAGGAAACCCGGGTGGCAAACAGATGGCGGCGCAAGAGTTTAAGACCGAAAGCGGGACCACCGCCGGGTATGCACACGTTCCGCGACGTGGCAACGGCGGCGTACTGCCCGCGGAAGCTCTACTACCGCCGGCGCGACCCGGCGGCCGACGAGGATGTCCCCCAGGAGGTCCGCGCCCGCCGGGACCTGGCCTTCCGCTACCCCGAACTGCTCGACTCCGACCCCGAGATCCAGGCCGCGCCGATCGAGATCACGCCCACGCAGTACCGCTCGCGGCTCGGCCGCCTGCGGGCGAGCCTCGACGCCTGGGACGACCTGGTCGACCCCGCGGGCCGAGAGGTGCTGCTGGAGGGGCGGGAGTGTCGCGGGGTCGCGCACAAGGTGCTCGACGGGCCGCCGCGGCCGTCGCTGGTGTTCGCCGGCTCCCCGCCCGAACAGGGGGTCTGGGAGCCACAGACCGTCCGGCTGGTCGCCGCCGCGAAGGCGCTGGCCTGGGAGCGCGAGACGACCGTCGAGACCGCCTTCGCCGAGTACCCCGCCTTCGGCGTCGTCCGCGAGGTACCGCTCACGACGCGCCGGAAAGCGACCTATCGCTCGGCCGTCCGCACCGCCGCCGCCGTCGACGGCCCGCCCTCCCGGACCGCGAACCGCGAGAAGTGCTCGCCATGCGAGTACCAGGGCCAGTGCGGCGTGACGACGCGGTCGCTGAAGTCCATGTTGTGAGACGGGGCACGGGCCGAACGGGCGCCTTCAGGGAGAGGCGGTCACGCGGAACTGCCCTCGGGGTCGGCCCGCTCGCGGATGATGTCCCGGAGTTCGTCGGCCTCCTCGATGTTCTCCATCTCGGCCTCCTCGACGATGGCGGTGCCCTCGACGGACTCGCGGGTGGCGCGGTCGACGACGTACACCGACCGGGTCCGGGTGACCCGCCCGACCGAGGACATGATGCGGGCGCGCTTCTCTGCGGTCTTGGTGAGCTCCGAGTGGCCCGTCAGCATCTCCTCCTCGCGGCGCTCGTTCTCGCTGACGGTCTTAAATGGCGCCCGGTCCGTCGGGTGGACGTCGAAGCCGACGCGGGTGAGGACGGCGACGATGGGCTCGTCCTCGGGGTCGACCTCGGGGTCGTCGGGGGTCTCCTCGTCCTCGCGGACCTCCTCGGCGCCGTCGAGCACCTCGACGGGCGACGTGAGCGGCGCGTCGAACAGTTCCTGCAGCTGGCTGGCGACCTCGACGGAGGCGTCCATGCCGTCCTCGTACTTCGAGACGGTCCGCCGGGAGACGCCGAGCTCGTTGGCGAGGCGGCCGAGCGACCAGTCGCGGTCCTCGCGGGCGTCCGCGAGCACCTCGCTGTCGATGTTGACGTAGAGGCCGCCCGGCGCCGCGTAGATGAGCGGCGGGACCTCCTCGACGAAGAGATCCATGGCGGTGTCGGGCGAGAGCACCGGGACGCCGTGGCGGAAGTAGGTGACGCCCGGTTTGAGCTCCTCGTCGCGGGTGCGCAGGCCGATGACCAGCGGCGTGGCGCCCAGGTACTTCCCGAGGCGGCGCATCTCGGCGCCGGTGTGGCCGTCGAACGCGTCGATGTTGCCGAGGATCTTCACGAGGAGGACCTCCTCCCCGCGGCGGGCCGCGACGTCGAAGCTCTTCGGCCGGATGGCGCAGCGCTCGCTCACCACGAAGCCCGCGTCCTCCAACATCGCGGTGACGTTGCCGACCAGTGCCGACCGTGACATGGTGTGAGGTAAGTAGGTCTTCGCATATATGCGTTGTGCCCCCGTAGACCCGCCGTGCCTCCCGTTTTTTCACGCCGACCGATAGATTGATATAGAATTTCCCGGTCGAAACCCGTTTGCCCGCCCTCGCGTTATGGCCCGTGTGACCGTCATCGGGCTCGACGACACGGATTCCCGCGAGCGCGGGATGTGTACCACCTTCGTCGCCGCCACCCTCGCCGAGCGGATCGAAGACGTGGGTGGAACCGTCGAGCGGCGCCTGCTGGTACGGCTCAATCCCGGCGTCGAGCACAAGACCCGGGGTAACGCCGCGCTGGCCGTCCACACCGACCTCGACGCCGACCGCGCGCTCGAACTCGCCCGCGACCACCTCGACCTGGCCGAGACCGCGGACCCCCGGACGAATCCGGGCGTCGTCGTCGCGCCGGGCGACCCCGGTGCGGTCCCGGAGGAGGTGGCCGCGTTCGCGCGGGCGGCGGTGCGGGATTACCACGGGATCGACGACGCGGTCGACCTGGCCGCGGAGGCGGGCTACCGGAGTGCCCACGCCGGCAACGGCCGCGGCCGGGTCGGCGCGCTGGCCGCCGTGGGCGCGTGGCGGGCCTTCGACGAGTGGACCTTCGAGTGTATCTCCTACCGCGAGCGCGACCGCTGGGGGACCGAGCGGGACGTGAACGAGGAGTCGGTGTTCGCCGCCGCCGGGCGCGCCTACCCGGACGCATGGGACACCGTGGACCGGGGCGAGAGCTACCCCGTCTGCGCCCCGCGGACGCCCTGCCCGATCCTCCACGGGATCCGCGGCGACGACGCCGAGACGGTGCGGTCCGTGGCGAGGGCAATCGACGGCGAACCGGTCGCGAGCCGGGCGCTGTTCGTCACCAACCAGGGGACCGACGCCCACCTGCGGCAGGTCGACGGATTCGGGAGCGCCGCCGACGGACGGGCCTACCGGGTCGACGGCGAGGTCGTCGCCGACCCGGAGACCCGGGAGGGCGGCCACGTGTTCACCGCCCTGCGGAGCGACGACGGCGAGACCGCCGAGATCGCCGCCTTCGAGCCCACGAAGCGGTTCCGTGACCGCGTGCGGGCGCTGCGCCCTGGCGACCGGCTGACCGTCTGCGGGGAGCTGAGCGACGGGACGCTGAAACTGGAGAAGTTCGCGGTCAGGGAACTGGTGCGGACCGAACCGGCGAACCCGGAGTGCCCGGAGTGTGGCCGGTCGATGGGGTCGGCGGGCGCCGGCCAGGGATACCGCTGCCGGGACTGCGGGACGAGCGCCGACGGCAAGGTCGATGCCCCCGTCGAGCGCGACCTGGAACTCGGGTGGTACGAGGTGCCGCCCTGCGCCCGCCGGCACGTCGCGAAACCGCTCGTCCGCGGCGGGTTCGACGCGCCCGTCCACCCCGAGCGATAGACCCGGCTCACTCCGCGAACTGCGCTTCCAGCCAGTCGAACTGCGACTCCAGCTCGTGGCGTCGCTGGCGCTTGATCACGGTCGCGTCGAGCACCTGCCCGACGAGCGCCACGTCGAGTTCGAAGTCGGTCGTCGCCGTGACCTCCGAGCCGCCGTCGACGGCTTCCACGCGGTACTCGGTGTCCATCGTCTCGAAGAAGCCCTCGGCCTGCTCGTAGGCCAGGTCGGCCTCGGTGTCGACCAGGCGCAGGTCGAGCGTCACCGTGGCGAGCCCGACCTGGTTCTCCAGGTGCATGTCGTCGCCGTCGACGGTCACCTCGGTGAATCCGGCGGCGAGCATGAACGCCTCCAGGTCCCCCATCGCGTCGCGCACGCGCTCGGGCGGGGCGTCGACTCGTCGCGAGACCGTGACCGTCTGCATACGCGTCCGGACACGCTCCAGCCCCGTCAGTGTCACGCCGCACCGGTTCGGCGAGGTCGCCGCTCGCGGCCCGAACCGCGCGACCCGACCGACCGCGGCGTCGGCTCCCAGGCGGCGACGACCCGCCCGAACGTCTTCGGGACAACGCGCTCGCCCGCGGACCCGCAAGTACGGGTATGGCCGACGTATCGAGAGAGGCGACGCGGACGCTCGACGCCCGGGAGATCGACGGCGAACCGTTCGGCGACATCATGGCCGCGCTGGACGACCTCCCGGTGGAGGGGACCCTCGAACTCGTCAACAGTTTCGAGCCGGAGCCGCTGTACGACGTGCTCGACGACCGCGGATTCGACCACGAGACCGAGCGCGTCGCCGACGACGAGTTCCACGTCTACATCACCCCCGCCGAGTGACGGCGCGCCTGCACGCGGCCAGTCGCCCCCGCACGCTCGCTCCTCCGGGAGGGGGCGAACAAGTTCGGGACGGGACATAGCGGGATAGCGACCCGACTGTCGGTATGGTCAACGTTCCGTCGCCGTTCGGCGGGAGCGACGACACCTTCGACCCCTACGACGAGTTCGTCCCCGGGCACGCGCCGGCGCCCGGTGACTTCCTCGCCGAGCACGACGTGCTCGACGGCCGCGAGCACCTCGCGGTCCACCGGCTGGCGCGCGAACTGTTCGAGGAGCGGGCGGTCTACGACATGACCTTCGGCTACAACCTCGCGCGGCTGAACAACGACCAGCGCCACCCCGACGCGGGGTACCGCTACGCCGTCGAGCGGGCAGAGGCGGTCGACGACGACCTGCCGACGCCAGACGGGTCGGGACGCGAGGGGGACGAGCCGGCCCGCGTCCTGCGGGCGGAGTTCACGCCGACGACCGCCTTCTGCCCGCAGAGCGACACGCTCACCAGGGGGTCGCTGCGCGCCTGGAACGGCCTGGCCGACCGCCACGAGTTCGACCTCGTGCGGGTCCGCGTCGCGCCGATGCACCAGCGCGCGAGTCAGATCAACGCCGCGCTCCGGGACATGGAGGCGACGCTCGTCGAGACCGGGGAGCTACCCGACCCCGACGACGGGAGCGACGCCGGAACCCCCGGCGACGGGTTCGACGACGACGCCGTCCCGGGGTCGGCGGGTCGCGACGGGTCCCGTGCGCCGTTCTGAGCGGGCGCGGCCTCCGATACGGACCCTTCCGTCGCATCGGTTCCGACAGTAGGATATCCCACTGGTCCCTTAGCCCCGGTCGATGACGGGCTCGCGCGACCGCGCCTGGCTCGCGGCGATGGTGTTCGCCGTCCTGCTCGCGCAGGTGCTGCTGTACCCGGGCGTCGACCGGCTGGTCGGCGCGCTCGGCGCGACGACGGACCTCGACGCGAGCATGTGGTTCCTCGCGGCGGAGTTCGCGGCGTTCGTCGCCTTCGCCGGCGTCTGGGGCGCCGCCAGCGACCGCGCCGGCCGGCGGACGCCCTTCATCGCCGCCGGCGCGCTCGGGGGGTCGGCGGGCTATCTCGCGCTCGCCGTCCTCCCGGGGTTCACCAGCCTCTCCTTCGAGGGCGTGCTGGTCGTCCGCGCGGCCCAGGGCGCAGCGACTATCGGCGCCTTCTCGCTGGCGATGACGATGCTGATGGACCTGGAGGGCGGCCACGGCCGGAACATGGCCGCCGCCGGCGCGGCCATCGGCGGCGGCACCGCGCTGGGCGCCCCGCTCGGCGGCCAGCTCTACGAGGTCGGCCCGTTCGTCCCGCTCTATCTCGCGAGCGCGCTGCTGGCGGCCGTGGCCGCCCTCGCGCTGGCGGTCGACGACCGCGCGCCCGACGGCGAGCGCGACTCGCTGGCCCGCGCAGTCGCGAGCCTCCGCGGGACGCCGACGCTGGCCGTCCCCTACGCCTTCGGCTTCCTCGACCGCCTCACGGCCGGCTTCTTCGCCCTCGTCGGCACCCTCTACTTCCGGTCGGCGTTCGGCCTCGGCCCCGGCGCCACCGGGCTGATGCTCGCCCTCTTTTTCGCCCCCTTCGCCCTCCTGCAGTACCCGATGGGCATCCTCTCGGACAAGGTGGGGCGGACGGTGCCCATCGTCGCCGGGTCGGCGTGTTACGGCCTGGTCGTGATCGGCGTCGGCCGCGCGCCGACGGTCGCGCTCGCCGGCGCCGGGATGCTCGCCGTCGGTATCCTGGGTGCGCTGATGTCGCCGGCGACGATGGCGCTTGTGACCGACCTCGCCGCCGACACCGAGCGCGGCGTCGCGATGGCCGGGTTCAACGTCTTCGGTAGCCTGGGCTTCCTAGCCGGCGTCGTCGTCGGCGGGGGCGTCGCGAGCGCCTACGGCTACCCCGAGGCGTTCCTCGTCGCCGGCGGCCTGGAGATCGTCGTCGCCGCCGCGACGCTGCCGGTCTTCCTGCGGCTGGACATCGGCCGGACCGCGACGTTCGTGGAGTGATTCATTCCTCGGCGACGCAGTAGAGCGAGCCGTCCGCCGAGCCGACGAACAGCCGGCCGGCCGCGACGGCGGGCGAGGAGTCGACGTAGTCGTCGAAGGTCACGCGCCACCGCTCGGTCCCATCGTCGCGAGCGACGGCCAGGACGCCGTCCCCGCCGCCGACGTAGACGCGGTCGCCGGCGACGGCGGGCGACGAGCGGAAGTCGTGGTCGGTCTCGTGGGTCCAGTCCTCGCTCCCGTCCGCGCGGTCGAGCGCCGAGAGGACGCCCACCGTGCCGGATTCCTCCGCCGTAGGTGTCTCCCCGCCGGTCAGCGCGGCGCCGCGGTAGCCGTACGACGCGACGAACACCCGGTCGTCGGTCACCGCCGGCGAGGACTTGACGTTCGCTTCGGGGAGCGAGACCCGCCACTCCGGCTCTCCCGATTCGGCGTCGAGCGCGGCGACTCGTCCGGCGGCGTGGACGGCGACGTACACCGAGCCGTCGTCGTACGTCGGCGGAACGAGGACGGTCGCGCTGTCGTCCTCGGCCGCGGTCGCCGACCGGGACCAGCGTTCCTCGCCGCTGGCCGCGTCGAGCGCGAACACCTCGCCGGTGTGGTTGCCGACGTAGACCCGCCCGTCGCCGAGCGCCGGGCCGGTGAACCAGTCCTCCGGCCCCTCGAACGACCACAGCTCCTCGCCGGAGTCGGCGTCGAGCGCGAGGACTTTGCCGGCCTTCGACTTGTCCGTGTCGCCGCTGACTACCATCGGCATGTTCCCCGCGGTTCCGACGTAGACGGTCCCGTCGCGGACTGCGAGCGTCCTGCTGTGGAGGTTCTGCTCGGTCTCGTGGCGCCAGGCCGCTTCGCCGTCGGTCGTCAGCGCGTAGACGACGCCGTCGGCGTCGGCCGTGTAGACGCGCCCGTCGCGGACCGTCGGCGCCGTCTCGACGTAGCTGCTCGTGGGGAACTCCCAGCGGGCCTCGCCCGTCTCCGCGTCGAAGGCGTGGACCGCGTCCGCCGCGCTCCCGGTGTAGACGACGCCGTCGGCGACCGTCGGCGGACAGAGGACCGTCGGCGCGTCGCCGATCGCTGACCACGCGATCCGCCCGTCGACCGGCCCCGCGCCGTCCGGGCGGTACCCGGTGTGTCCGTCGTCACCCCCGAACGTCGGCCAGTGCGCGTCCGACGCCTGGGCATCTCCGGACGCCGTCGTCTCGGCCGCGTCACTGTCCGTCGGCTCGTCCGTCGCCTCGGCGTCCGTGGCCGTCGCGGTTTCCGTCGCGTCGGTCCCCCCGGCAGCCCTCGGCGCCGTCGCCGTCCCCGGCTCGTCCGGCCGGCTCAGACAGCCGGCCAGGCCGAAAGTACCACCGAGTGCGGCCAGCCGCCGGCAAAACGAGCGTCTATCCATGTTCCGACAACACCCAACCGAAACAATAGGTCTTGTGGGGGCGTGGAGACGAGCGCCGCCACTGTACCGCGCGAGCGCAGCGAGCGCGGTTTCCACCGAGCGCGCGGAGCGCGCTCGGCCTTTTTCGCCCACGTTTTTGCGGCGGGGGTGCCCGCAGCGCCGCTCCGCGGCGCGAGGACACCCCCGTCGGAAAAAGGTGGTACGCCAGGACTGGGATTTGAACCGGAGGAAGACGTTCCGGGCGTGCGGCCCTCCGGGCCGTTCCGGGGCTGCGACTTCCAGGGGTTCAAATCCCGGTCAGAGACAGTTCGCGCGCTCACGATGGCGAGCACACGAGGTGCTCGCCGAAGTTGTTCGCGTCAGAAGCGCCAGGACTGGGATTTGAACCCAGAATCCCAAAGGGAACACGCTTTCCAGGCGTGCGCCTTACCGTTCGGCCATCCTGGCTCAGGTGGAAATACCGCGGTCGGGTGGTTAAGGGCTTTCGTTCTCGGTCGGCAGCCGGTCCCGGGTCAGGTGGGTCGCCGTCGCCGCGGCGACGGCGACGACCGCGGCGACCCCGAGTTTCGGCGCGAACCCGACGCCCAGGTCGCCGAGGAGCTCGTAGCCCTGCGCGAGCACGAGGAAGGAGAGCCCGCCGACCAGCCCCCACAGCAGGCTCGACTTGGCGGCGGGGGCGACCAGCGGTTCTCGCGGAGCCGTCGCCGCCGCGTCCGGGCGCTCGTCGGACGCGCGGTCGCCGGGGGAGTCCGCCTCGTCGGCCATCACTTCGTCGCGATGGCCTCGATCTCGACGCCGACGCCCTTGGGGAGTTCGTCGACGCCGACGGCGCTGCGGGCGGGCGGCTCGTCGTCGAAGAAGGTCTCGTAGGTGTCGTTCATCCCGTCGAAGTCGTCGATGTCGTCGAGATAGACCGTCACCTTCAGCACGTCCGCCATGCCCGCGCCCGCCTCGTCGAGGACGGCCTCGACGTTCTCCAGCGCCTGCTGAGTCTGGACGTCGATGGCGGCGTCGTCTAAGAGTTCGCCGTCAGGGGTCAGCGGGATCTGGCCCGCGGTGAAGACCAGATCGTCGGTCTCGGTCGCCTGGCTGTACGCGCCCACGGCCGCGGGCGCCGCGTCGGTGCTGACGATGCGCTTCATACCGGGAGGGGCGACCGCGAGCGGCTTAAACTCGGTGACGAGCGGACGGGCGACGGTGTGCCACCGGCGGGGCCCGGTCTTACGTCGGCAGATAGTAGAAGACCATCGCGACGAACGGCGGGACCGTCGTCACGACGGCGTACCAGACGGCGCCGGCGAACAGCAGGGCGCGCGTGACCACGGGGTCTTCGAGCCAGTCGTAGCCGAGCGCGGGGAGGCCGAAGGCGGCGACGGCCCAGCAGGCCAGCGCGATGAGCGGGCCGGTGAAGATGACGATAGTGGCGACGGCGTCGTCGCTGGGGGCGTTCGTCAGCGCCGCGAACAGGAACGATACCTGTAGCGTCGCCAGCGCGAGGAAGGCCAGCCCGTAGTTCGCCGCCCAGTGGCCCAGCGGGCCGACCGCGAAGAGCGCACGGACGCGCCGGGATATCAGGAACGGGAGCCACAGCGCCGCCAGCCCGACGCCGGCCGCGACGAACACGGCGAGGAGGAAGGCCAGTCCGTAGAACGTGTCGACGATCTCGTCGACCGGGGAGGCGAACAACGGCGGAGCCACCGCCGTCGGTACCGGGGACGCCGGTGACGGATCCGCGAACGGCGGGAGAGGGACCATGCGGGCGGGTGCGTCCACTCCCGAGAAAGGTCTTGTGGAGGAACTAACGGGTTCGGTTCGCCGGTGAACCGACGGTCTCGCGGTCGGGCAGCCAGGCGGTCAGGCGGTCAGTTTCGGTTCGAGGTCGCCCCGCTCGTCGAGCTGTTTGAGGATGTCGCTGCCGCCGACGAAGTCGCCGTCGACGAACGTCTGGGGGATGGTCTCGCGGTCGCTGTGGCGTTCGAGCGCGGCGCGGAACTCGTCGAGCGACTCCAGCGTGTCGACGACCTCGACGTCGTCGCGGTACTGTTTGAGCAGCGTCAGCGCGCGGTCGGAGTAGCCGCACTGGGGCATGATCTCCGTGCCCTTCATGAACAGCACGACCTCGTTGTCCTCGATGGCCTCGTCGACGCGCTGGTCGACCTCCTCCTGCGGGAGGCCCTCGTCGGGTTGGAACGTCATACCCGTGGTCTGGGTCCCCTCGTGGATACCTCTTGCGACGGGCGGGGTCGCAGTCGCCGTCCCGATCGCGATGCAGGTGGCCGGTCGGCGTGGCCGGCGTCTACGCGTCGAGGACCTCGATCAGGTTGCCCTCGGGGTCGCGGAGGAAGAGGATCGTCGTGCCGGTCGAGGAGGTCTGGGGTTCGCTGACGGTCTCCACGTCGTCGGGTAGTCCCTCGTAGAAGGCCTCCACGTCGTCGACGCCGAAGCCGAGGTGTTTGGCGCCGCGGTCGTTGACGGCCTCGGCGACGGCCTCGCCACCCTCCGGGTCGTACTCGACGAGTTCGACGCGGGTGCCGTCGCCGTCGAGGTGGGCGAACCGACCGGTGGCGTTCTCGACGCCGACGCCCCGGGAGAAGTTCTCGCCCGACGATTCGAACTCGGCGAGGACTTCGAGATCGAAGACCTCGGTGTAGAACTCGACGGCCCGGTCCAGGTCGGCGACGGTCGTTCCGGTGTGGTGGACGCTTCCGGTCATGGGCGGGTGGGCGCGGGCCAGCGCCGAAACGGTGTCGGTCCCGAGCGGGCGCCCGAACCGATCGAACTCCGGCGAGACGGGGTCGACCCTCCGGGCCGGTAGGGACGGCCGAATCAGCGGTTATACGCCCCTGATCGCCGGTAACTGACCCGTAACAATGATCGGGGACGGCGTAGGCCCGGTCGTGCGAGAGGAACACTCCGACCCGCCGGACGGGAGAGTCATCGTCGGGCCGCCGCCGCCGCCGGCCGCCGCGCCCGCGGACGTGCTCCCGGCGGTCGTCCGGACGCGCAGCGACGACAGCGAGCGGTACATCTGTTACTCCGCCGCCCCGGAGTACGACGGCGTCGCCGAGACGCGGCTGTCGGTCGACACCGACGCCGTCGTCGAGCGGGAGCTGTGGCGGTAGTTCACTCGCCGAAGCGAACCGAACCGTCCCGCAGCCGGTCGACGGCGGCCTCGACCCGCCGGCGGTCGACCGAGCGGATCCAGGCGTCGGTGGCCGACAGCTCCGCGAACGGCCACCAGCGCGCGTCGGCGGCCTCCGGACCGGGGTCGAGCGACCCCGTCGTCGCGGCCCGCTCGACGGCGAAACAGACCGAGAGATACGAACCGTCGGCCGGGTCGGCGACCGTGAAGTCGGTGCGGACGAGTTCGAGCGCGTCGGGGTCGACCGCCAGCCCGGTCTCCTCTTCGAGTTCGCGCGCGGCGCCGGCGCGGGCGGACTCGTCGACTTCGAGGATCCCGCCGGGGACCGCCCAGGCGCCCCGATGGGGCTCGTTGGCGCGCTCGATCAGCAGCGCCGCGTCGCCATCCTGTGGCTTCGCCGCACTGCCCGGGGCACTCCGTCCCCCGCTGTCGAGGACGACGACGCTCCCCCCGGGCGTCGGGTTCTGGAAGATTATCTCCTCGCAGTCGGGACAGTATCGGCGGTCCCGCCCCTCGAAGACCGCCGTCTCCAGCGCGGTCCCGCAGTACGGACAGTAGTCGGCTTTGCGCTTGGTCATCAGTAGGATTCGACCGGGACGCCGAGCGCCTCGAAGTCGTCGACGTTCTCGGTGACGACCGTCGCACCGCGGTTCTCGGCGACGCCCGCGATCAACACGTCGCCAGCCAGCGCGTTGATCCGGTCCTGCGCGACGGTATCGTCCGCGTGGAGGTCCGCCTCGATCCCGGCGGCGGCGAACGCGTCGTCCGGACTGAACGGGAAGACGGTGAGCCAGCCCAGCTCCGCGAGGATCGACTCAAGCGACGGATCGTTTTCGACGGCGTGAACACCGACGGCGATCTCCTCGACGTTGACCGTCGAGGTGACCAGATCCTCCTCGTCCTCGTGGGCTTCGAGGAACGACTCGATGCGGGCGTCGCCGCGGTAGTAGTGGGCCAGAAACGTCGTGTCGAGCAGCTTCACGCGTCGCCCTCGTCGTCGTCCCGTCGCGGACTCTCGTCGCCCTCACCGGCCAGCGCGTCGAACACGTCGGACTGCCTGGCCGCGAGTCCTGCCCCGCGGCGTTCCCGACTCTCCCGGGCCGCCCGCTCCAGTCGTTCGCCGTCCGCGTCCTCGTACTTCCCGAAGCCCCGTCGCCAGTCGGTCCGAACCGCTTCGGTCACTCGCTTGACCACGTCGCTGAAGCTCTCACCCTCGCGCTTTTCGGCGCTGAGTCGCTCGTAGGCCTCGTCGTCGAGCCCGATCGTCTTCGTTCCCATGTATTGTGTTTGTGCACACAGACACAAAATCGTTCGGTCGGTTCATCCCTTCAGTCCCGTCCCGGTGAGCGCGACGACCACGTCGTCGTCCGGCGCAAGGACGCCACGCTCGCGGTAGTCGGCCAGGGCCGCCGTGGCTGTCGCGCAAGTCGGCTCCACGTGGAAGCCTGCCCGGGCGAGGCGGTCGTGTTCGCGCTCGGTGGCCTCCGGACCGACCGCGACCGCGTCGCCGTCCGTCTCCTCGACGGCCGCCAGGATCCTGTCCAGCCGGGCGGGCTCGCGGATCTGGATGCCGTCGGCGGCGGTGTTCGAGGGCGCGTTGTCGGGTGCATCCCGGCCGAGCGCGTCGGCGACCGGCGCGGCCCCGGTCGCCTGCGCGCCGAGCAGCCGCGGCATCCCGTCGGTCCAGCCGGCCTCGCGGAGCGCCCGGAAGCCGCGGTAGGCGCCGAGAAAGAGGGTCCCGTGGCCCAGCGGCGTGACGACGGCGTCCGGGACTTCCCAGCCCCGCTGGGCGGCGAGTTCGAGCGCGAACGTCGCCGTCCCGCGGAAGAACGCGGGGTTCCAGGCGTGGCTGGCGTACCAGCCCTCGCCGCGTTCGACCGCCTCGACGCAGGCGTCGGTCACGTCGCCCCGGGTACCCTCGACGCGGACCACGTCGGCGCCGGTCCGCTCGATGGCCCGGAGCTTGCCGGGTTTGGCCTCGGCCGGGACGTAGATCTCGGCGTCGACGCCCGCGCGGGCGGCGTAGGTCGCGATGGCGAGGCCGGCGTTGCCCGAGGAGTCTTCGAGGACCCGGTCGACGCCGAGCCCGGCCGCTCGCGATATCGTCAGCGCCGCACCGCGGTCCTTGAAACTCCCGGTCGGGAACACCGATTCGAGTTTGAAGGCGGCGTCCCACGCGGGCGCGTCGACGACCGGCGTCCACCCTTCGCCCAGCGTGACCGCGCGTTCGGTATCGAGGAACGGTTCGAACGCCCAGAGGCCGCGGTCGCGGTCGAGGTGGTCGGGTGGGGTATCGGCGTCGGGCAGGGGCCGGTCGGCGTAGTCCAGTGGGCCCCCGCACTCGCAGCGCCAGGGGGCGTCGGCGCCGTCGGCGTACTCGCGGCCGCAGTCGCCGCAGGTGAGCATGGGGGAACTATCGACGCGGGCGGTCCAGAAGGTGTCGGTCGCGGCGGCTCGTTCACTCCGGTCGGGGCCGCGCTACCGCTCGTCGAGATCGGGGAACTCGAGGTCCTCGGGGCCGGTGTAGCGGGCGCGCGGGCGGATCAGGCGGTTGTCCTCGACGTACTCGGCGGCGTGGGCGATCCAGCCGGCGGCGCGGCTCATCGCGAAGATGGGGGTGTAGATGTCGACGGGGATGCCCATCTGGTAGTACGTCGACGCCGAGTAGAAGTCGACGTTGGGCGCCAGGCCCTTCTCCTCGGCCATGAACTGTTCGATCTTGGTGGAGTACTCGTACCACTTGGGGGTGCCCGCGGCCTCGCCGAGTTCCTGGGAGCGCTCGCCGAGGATCTTCGCGCGGGGGTCCTTGACGTTGTAGACGCGGTGGCCGAACCCGGAGATGCGCCGCCCCTCGTCCAGGGCCTTCTCGACCCAGCCGACGGGGTCGCGGTCGCTCTCGTCGACCTCCTTGAGCATCTCCATCACGTCCTGGTTGGCGCCGCCGTGCAGCGGGCCCTTCAGCGTCCCGATGGCCGAGGTGACGGAGCTGTGCAGGTCCGAGAGCGTCGAGGCGGTGGTGATGGCGGAGAACGTCGAGGCGTTGAACCCGTGGTCGGCGTGGAGGACCAGCGCCATGTCGAACGTCTCCGCGAGCACGTCGTCGGGCTCCTCGCCGTTGAGCATGTAGAGGAAGTTGGCGGCGTGGCTCAGGTCCTCGCGGGGCTCGACGGGGTCGTCGCCGTCGCGCATCCGGGTGAACGCGGCGAGGATCGTGGGGATCTTGGCGGTGATGCGCCGGCCCTTGCGGAGCGTCGCCTCGCGGTCGGTGGCGGGCTCGCCGGCGTCGGGGTCGTACGCCGAGAGCATCGAGACGGCCGTGCGGAGCGCGGCCATGGGGTTCTCGTCGGCGGCGGCCAGCTGGCCCACCGTCTCGAGCACGTCCTCGTCGACCGACCGCTCGGCGACCATCGAGTCGGTGAAGGCGTCGAGGCGGTCGGCGTCGGGCAGCTCGCCGTGCCACAGCAGGTGGATGACCTCCTCGTAACTCGCGTGTCTTGCGAGGTCCTCGATCGCGTAGCCGCGGTAGATGAGTCGCCCCTCGTCGCCGTCGATCTGGCTGAGATCGGACTCGGCGACGAGCACGCCCTCGAGGCCCTTCCGTAGCTCGTCGGTCATACCCCACTCGTTCGCCTGGACCGGCCAAAAGGGTTACCGTTCTCCGGTGGACGCGTACGGAATCACCGAACGTTCACTGGACGAACGTACACCGCCGCGATCGCGACACCGCACACGGATCGCCGCCCTCCGAACCGCAGCCCCCGACGAACCAGCGATCCAGTCGTCGATATATGTTTCGTCGATCGTCGTTATCGCGGCGACGAGAGCCGGAGATGTTCGATTCTCGCGAACGCCCGTGTTGCGGCGGGCCGGACCGGTCGCACGGACCGGTTTCGCGGCGGTTCGGGGTCGATTTACGGGCATCTGGCGGGTCGTCGGGGCGGTCTGGCGCAGTGAGACGGTCGCGTCGGGGAGAGCGGTCACAGCCGCCGCGAGAGGCGGACGGCCCGGCCCAGCGTCAGGAGGAAGGCGACGAGGCCGGCCGTCGACATCGCGAGGACGAACCCGAGACCGACGTACAGCGCGGGCGAGCGCCGCGACCCGGGGAGGGCGACGAACAGGACGAACGCCGCGAGCGCGAGCGCGAGGCCGGCAGCCAGGCCCCACTTGGCGTTGCGGCGGACCCGGAGCGCGGCGACGAAGGCGGCCTTGCCGCTGTCCGCGTCGGCGGCTTCTGCCGGGACTGCGTCGGCTGCCCCGGGCGGAGCGGCGTCGCGGTCCGGTCGGTCGCCGGCCATGTCCGTCCGTTGGGCCACGACCGGCAAAGTCGCGTCGATCGACGGCCGCCGCGACGCCCGGGCGAGGCGGAGCGCCGCGGCGGCGCCGGTCCCGGCGGCCGGGAGACACCGAACCGCTAAAGAACGGGCGGTCCCGCAGTGTTGGTAATGACGACGCTCGGTACGGCCCAGGCGGCCCCCGGCGAGATGGACACGGGGCGCCTGTCGGTCGGCGAGACGCGCGACGGGACGGAGGTGGGGCTCCCGGTCGCGGTCATCAACGGCGCGGGCGACGGTGACACGCTCTACATGCAGGCGGCCAGCGACGGCGACGAGCTCAACGGCGTCGGCGTCGTACAGCGGGTCGTCCCCCAGCTCGACCCCGCCGAGCTGTCGGGGACGATCCTCGTCGTCGGGGTCGTCAACTACCACGCCTTCCAGGTGGCCGAACACCGCAACCCCATCGACGACACCAAGACCAACCGCGCCTACCCCGGCGACGAGACGGGCACCTCCACCGAACGCATCGCCGCCGCCACCTTCGAGGCCGCCCGCCGCGCCGACCTGATCCTCGACCTCCACCAGGGGTCGACCTCCCGGATGATCGACGAGTGTCGCGTCCGCTGCGGGAAACGGCACCGCCTCCACGACGCCTGCCTCGAACTCGCGAAGGTCTTCGACTGCGGCTACGTCCTCGACCAGAAGGGCCCCGACGGCCAGCTGGCCCGGGCGGCCCCCGACGAGGGCATCCCCACTATCGACCCCGAATTGGGGGGGTGTGTCGGCTGGGACGAGGAGTCCATCCAGGCCGGCGTCGAGGGCGTGTTCAACGTCCTTTCCTACTACGGGTTCGCCGACGGCTCGGTCGACCTGTCCCCGCAGACCCGCGCCAGCGGCTTCGAGCAGTACGGCGCCCCCGCCGGCGGCCTCGTCTCCATGCAGGCCGAACTCGGCCAGCGCGTCTCCCGCGGCGACACCCTCTTCGAGGTCACCGACACCTTCGGCGGCGTCAAGGAGACCGTCACCGCCGACTCCTCGGGCGTCTTCTGGCGCGCCCGCCGGCTCCCCCAGGTCGCCACCGGCGAGTACGTCTGTTCGGTCGGGACCGACGTGGACAGCTACTAGACCATCTTTTTCCACCGGGGTCTCCTCGGCGCGCGGAGCGCGCCTGCGGGAACCCCGGCGGCAAAAACATGGGTGAAAAAGCCGGAATCTCGCTTCGCTCGATTCCGGTGAACCGGCGCTCCGCGCCGAATGCTTGCCCGCACCGCCTCCGCTACTCCTCGTCTTCCCCTCGTCGCTCCCACGTCTCGACGGTGAAGTTCTCGTACTCGTCGGTCTCGACCAGCCGCCAGTCGGCCTCGTCCCACTCGGGGTAGTAGGTGTCGCCCTCGTACTCGCCGGGGACCCGCGTCAGGACCATCCGGTCGAGGTGGGGCTGGAACAGGGCGTAGATGCCGGCGCCGCCGAGGACGTAGGCGCGGTCGGCCCCCAGCGATTCGAGGATTTCGACGGCCTCCGCGACGGAGGCGGCGTGATGCGCGTTCTCGCGGTCGTATCTCCGCTCCGTCCGGCTGAGGACGACGTGCGCCGACCCCGGCGGGTCCGAGAACATCTCGTAGGTGCGTCGCCCGTAGACGGTCGGGTGGCCGGCGACGCGCGCGCGGTACTGCTCCTTGTCCGCGGGGAGGTCCCAGGGCACCTCGTCGTCGCGCCCGATGACGCCGTTCTCGGCGACCGCGGCGACCGATATCAGCTCCATACCGGTCGTTCGGGTGCGACGGTCATAACGGCCCCCGTCTCCCCCGCGGCCGCTCAGTCGGTCGGATCAGGGTCCGGCGGCTCGGTGTCGCCGTCGCCGCCGCTCGCGCTCCCGCGCTCGTCCATCATCGCGGCGGCCTTCTCGGCCCAGTCGCCGCGGGCGAACCCCCAGGTGACGACCGCCAGCGCCCAGAACTGCTGGAGCGCGACCGCGGCGTAGATGCCGGGGACGCCCCACCCGAGGACGACGCTGGAGAGGTAGCCGAACCCGAGCAGGAAGCCGAACATCCCGGTCGTCCGCGCGACGAAGGGGGTCCGGGTGTCGCTGCCGCCCTGGAGCGACCCCGAGATAGCGAGGTAGGCGCCGATGGCCGGCGCCGCCACCGCGTAGGCGCGGGCGAACCCGACCGCGTACCCCGCGGTCGGCGGGTCGCTCGTGAACAGCGAGACGAACCAGTCGGCGCCGAGAAAGAGCGCGACGGCGATGGCGCCCATCGTCAGGACCGCGAGGGCGGTCGTCGCCCACCCCTGGAAGCGCGCGGCGGCCACGTCGCCCTCGCCCAGCGACTGCCCGACGACGACGCTGGCGGCGGTGTGGTAGGCCCGCCCCAGCGGCGAGGTGACCTGCTGGTACATCCGCCGACCGATCTGGTAGGCGGCGTTCACGTCCGTCCCGAACGTCAGCAGCAGCGCGTTGAACGGGAACTCGGCCAGCGTCGTCGCCAGTCCCTCGCCGATCCGGGGGGCGCTGACGGCCAGCAGCTGCTTGGCGATCACGAGGTCCCGCGGCCGGGCGAACGACGCCTCGGTCCGGTCGCTCCAGATGGCGACGGAGAGGACGCCCGCGGTGAACGCGTTGCCGACCGCGGTCGCGATCCCGACGCCGACGATGGCGAGCCTGGGCGCGCCGAACAGGCCCAGCCCCAGCACGAGCGAGCCGACGATGTTGAGCATCGAGGAGGTCACGTCGACGTACATCGGCGTCCGGGTGTCGCCGGTGCCCTGGAGCGCACGCGCGGCGACCAGCGCGACGTGTCGCGCCGGCGCGCTCGCGAAGACGACGGCGAGGTAGGTGCCGCCCATCGACGCTACGTCGGCGGGCGCGCCGAGCAGCGCGATGGCCTGCTCGCCGAACAGGAAGCCGAAGGCGACGAACGGGACCCCCGAGAGCAGCCCCAGCAGGACGGCCTGGGTGACCGCCTGGTCGCGGTTCTCGACGGCCGCGCTCCCCGTGTCCTGGCTGGACAGCGCGATGGCGCCGCTGCCGAGCCCGAGGCCGATCCGCAGCGGGAAGCGGGCGTACAGGTCCGCGAGGCCGACCGCCGCGACCGCCGCCGGCGAGAACAGGCCGGTGACGACCACGTCGGTCGTCCGCATGAGCGTGCGGAAGACGTGCTGGACCATCATCGGCCACGACAGCGAGAGGACTCGCCGCCAGACCGCCAGCACGCGCTCGCGGGCGCTCGCCGCCGACATTGCCCGTGCTCCGGACTCGGCCCGATTCAAGCTATCGATGGCCGATAGGTCGTCGCGGTCCTGTCCCGCGACCGCCGGGGCCCAGACCACCGCAACGCCGATACGGCTCGCCGGCTATCCACCCGCCAATGGACGTGTTCGTCTACGGGACGCTCACCGACCCCGAGCGCGCCCGGACGGTCTTGGACGACTTCGAGTTCCGCGAGTCGGCCGTGCTGGACGGGCTCCGCCGCGTCGAGGGGGAGTACCCGACGCTCGCCCCCGGCGGGTCCGTCGAGGGCCGGATCCTCCGGACCGACGACATCGCTGCGCTCGACCGCTACGAGGGCGTCGACAGCGGGCTGTACGTCCGCGTGTCGGTGCCGCTGGCGGACGACGGAGCGGACAGCGACGGGAGCGGCGAGGACGCGACCGTCGAGACCTACGTCGGCGACCCCGAGCGGCTGGACGCGCCCGCGGAGTGGCCCGGCGAAGACGGGTTCGCCGAGCGGGTTCGGCGGTACGTCCGGAGGAACGATGTGACCATCCGACAGCGAGACGGTACGTTCACCGATTTCGACGGGTACGAGGGGAACGAGTCGACCGACGCGACCGCGAACCACGACAAGTGGGGGATCGAGTAGACGCTGGGAGCGCCCCCGGGACGACGGCGGTTCCCTCCGCAGTCCCGCGGTTTCACTTTCACTCCGGGTGGCTCGCCTTCAAGTACTATCGCGCGGTAGTCGGTGGTGTCACACGCTCTTTCCCCCACATCTAACTCCCGTCGAGCGGTAGCTGTGGTATGATCGAACTCGCGGACGTGCTCGACGCGCGCGAGCGGGTCGCGGCGACCGCCCGGCACACGCCGCTGGACTACTCCCACACGTTCTCGGCGATGACCGGCGCCGACGTGCACCTGAAACTGGAGACGTTCCAGCGGACCGGCTCGTTCAAGATCCGCGGCGCGACCAACAAGATCGCGACGCTCTCCGACGAACAGCAGGACGCCGGCGTCGTCACCGCCTCGGCCGGCAACCACGCCCAGGGCGTCGCGCTCGCGGCCACCCGCATCGGCGTCGACTCGAAGATCGTCATGCCCGAGCACGCCCCCGTCTCGAAGGTCAAGGCCACCCGCAACTACGGCGCGGAGGTCGTCCTCCACGGCGCCGACTACGACGAGGCCGCCGAGAAGGCCCACGAGATCGAGCGCGAGGAGGGCCGCGTCTACGTCCACGCCTTCGACGACCCGATGGTGATGGCCGGCCAGGGCACCATCGGTCTGGAGGTTCTCGAAGACCTCCCCGAGGTCGAGACGCTCGTCGTCCCCATCGGCGGCGGCGGGCTCATCTCCGGTATCGCCACCGCGGTCAAGGCGAAAAACCCCGACGCCCGGGTCGTCGGCGTCCAGGCGGAGGGGGCCTCCAGCGTCGCCGACTCCCTGCAGAAGGGCCAGATCGTCGAACGCGACAGCGTCGACACCATCGCCGACGGCATCGCCACCCGGAAGGTCGGCACGCGGACCTTCGAGGTGATCCGCGAGCGCGTCGACGAGGTCGTCACCGTCACAGACGACGAGACCGCGGTCGCGCTCACCACGCTGCTGGAGCGAGGGAAGACCCTCGTCGAGGGCGCCGGCGCGGTGCCGCTGGCGGCCCTGCTGGAGGGCAAGTTCGACTACGAGGACGACGAGGTGGTCGTCCCCTGTCTCTGCGGCGGCAACATCGACCTGAACGTCCTCACCACGGTCATCATGCGCGGACTCGTCGAGACCGGCCGCTATCTCCGGATCCGGACCACGCTCAAGGACCGGCCGGGCGAACTCGAACGGCTCGTCGAGGTCATCAGCGACGCCCGCGCGAACATCCACGCCATCGAGCACGACCGCGCCGGCAAGGACGTGGCCATGAACGCCGCCGAGGTGGAGCTGGACCTGGAGACGAAGGGGCCGGACCACGCCGACGCGCTGCTGGAAGCGTTGCGCGAAGAGGGCTACGAGGTCGACGTGCTGGTCTGAGCGCGGCAGTGCTGGTGCGAGCGCGGCAGGATGGATAGCGCCCGCGCCGCCGCTACCGGGTTCGGAGACGTGGCGGCTCGGAGTCCCGTGTCGTCACAAGGGGCTCGGAGGGGTAACCATTCGTCATCGCCGCCACGCGGAGGAAGGCGGCGCCGGCGTATGAAACTCCCGTCTCCCGCGCGGACAGTGACAAGCGTTTTTCCGCTCGCCCGCCTCGCTCCGGGCATGGATCTCGCCGACATCGAGGCGCTCATCGAGGAGTCCATCCCCGACGCCGAGGCGGCCGTCACCCGCGCCCGCGGCGCCGACGACGACGACCACCTCGCCGCCACCGTCGTCTCGCCCGCCTTCGCCGACGAGTCGCTCGTCGACCGCCACCAGATGGTCTACGACGCCCTCGGCGACCGCATGACCACCGACATCCACGCCCTGGAGGTCGAGACCTACACACCCGAGGAACGCGAGGAGTAGTCTCCGGAGGAACCGGGAGCGAGTCTACCGCAGCGATCCGTTCGACCGCACCGCAGAACAGCGTGAAAGCCCCGACCGTCTCGGCTCGGGCGGCTCGCTGCGCGCCTCGCCTCGTTTCACTCGGCTGCGGTGCTTGCTTCCCCGGCCGTCGCCGAGACGGTCGCCCCTTTCATTCCCGCCCGTTTCTACTGACCGACCAGTCTATGCGGGCGGGAATGAAAGGGGCAGCCGGTTCGACGCAGACGGGCGACGCAAGCACCGCAGCGAACACAGTGAGCGAGGAGCGCAGCGAGCCCCTCAAGTCGAACCGGCTGGGGCTTTCACGCTGTTCTGCGGTGCTGTTCTCGATCGCTCCGGTCGCGGTGCTGGCGCCGAGAGAGTCACCGAAACTCACCGACCAGCCGCTCAAAGCCGTGGGTACTCCTCCAGCGCGTCCTCCAGCCGTTCCGTCGCGTCGCGGCACGCCTCCAGTTCGTCGGCCACGTCCCCGCTCGCCAGCCGCTCGCGCTCCTCGGGGCCCAGCTGGGCGCGGGCCTGCGCGCTGTTGCGGAGCCGCTCGTAGTCCGTCTCCCGGGGCAACTCCCGCACCTCGCGCAGCGCCACGAGCACCGCCTCCCCCTCCTCGACGCGGTCGGCGAAGCGCGCGACGACGCTGGTCAGTTCGCGTGCCCGGAACCGGAGCGTCTCGGCCTCGACGGGCGGCCAGTCGACGGTCAGCGGCTCGGCGTCCAGCCGCCGCAGGTAGGTCCGCCGGGTCGAGACGTTGCGCTTCAGCGCCGCCGGGTCGTCGACGTAATGGTCGAGCTTCGACTTCGAGTACTCCGCGTACTCCAGCAGTTGCCCGACCGGCTCCTCGCCGGCGGCGTGGCTCTCGACGTACTCCCGGAGGTCCGCGGGCGGCGACTCGAAGGGCACGAGCGGAAAGGCATCGGTCTTGGCGACGAACGCCAGCAGGTCGCGGGCGCTCGCCGACGAGCGGAAGTCGGCGAACGCGTCGCGGACGCGGTCGTTGTAGGTCTCGATGGGGTCGCGCAGCCGCTCGGTCGGGGCGTCGAGGTCCGCGTCGCCCAGGCGCTGCAGGTCCTCCAGGTCCTCGATCCGGTCCGCGAAGTCGTCCAGGCGGCGTTCGACGGCGAACCGGGCGTCCTCGTAGCGTTCCCGGGCCTCGTCGCGGTCGTCGATCCGGCGCACGTCCTCGCGGACGGGCTCCAGCGCCGAGCGGACCTTCGCCCAGTCGGACTCGGTGAGCCGGCGCTGCTGGAGCAGGTCGTCGACCTCCTCGAAGACCTCCTGGTGGCGGATGTCGTCGGGCATCTCCTCGACGACGGCGGCGATCTGGCTCTGGAACTCGATGAACGTCTTGAAGTCGCCGTCGCCGGTGACCTCCTCCTCGTAGCGGTCGAACAGCCGGGTGAGGTCGTCGTACGTGTCGGCGACGGTCCGGAGTTCGGACTCGCCGACCTCGTCGACGCGCTCGCGGGCGCGCTGGAGGGCGTCGCGGGCCTCCCGCAGGTCGGCGACGAGGTCGTCGGCGGCGGCGCGGGGGTCGTCGGCCGGGGACTGGGCGGCGTCGCTCATCTCACTCGTAGACTTCGTCGGGGTCGAACACCTGTTCGCCGACGGTCTCGCCGTCGACGGTGCGGTGGAAACACGACTCGTAGCCGGTGTGGCAGGCCCCGCCCGTCTGGTCGACGAGATACAGGAGCGCGTCGCCGTCGCAGTCGACGCGGATCTCCTCGATCTCCTGGACGTGGCCGCTGGAGCCGCCCTTCTTCCAGAGTTCCTCGCGACTGCGCGAGTAGTAGTGGGCCAGCCCCGTCTCGCGGCTGCGCTCGACGGCCTCGGGGGTGACGTACGCGAGCATGAGCACCTCGCCCGTGTCGGCGTCCTGCGCGACCGCGGGGAGGCGCTCGTTCTCGTCGAACGCCAGGTCGACGTCGCTCATACCCCACCTGGGTCCGACCGCCGAATAGGTCTTTTGTCGTCGGCGAGGCGGCCGGACCGGCGCCCGACCCGCTGACGGCGGCGTCGCGACCGCCGGTCCCGCGGCGTCGCCCACACTTATGCCGGGCGGGACACAACCCACGGGCGATGATCGGATCCGTCCGGCGGTTCCTCGCGGCGATGGCCGAGGAAGACGCGCGGACCCGGGCGTTCCTGCTCTGGAACGCGGGCAACACCGTCGTCGCGGTCGGGCTGCTCGTCGGGGCGTTCGCACTGCTGGTCGTGACGAACGCGCCCGGCTTCCAGCGCGGGGCCCTGCTCGCCTACATCGCCGTCGCCGTCCTGTGGCTCGTCTCCATCTTCACCATCGGGCCGCTCTACGAACGACTCGTCCCCGAGGAGTAATGCGGACAGCCCGTGCAAGCGCCCTTCACACGAGCACGGAGACGAGCTGGAAGAAGAGATCGCCGTAGACGAGGCTGACGACGAGGGCGACGAACATGGGGACGATGAAGGGCATCCCCGGGGAGATCCACACCACGTCCTCCTCGGTGAGCACGTCGAGGCCGTCGCGCAGCCCCTCGGGGGTCGTCCCGTAGGCCGACCCCTCGATGTCGTCGAGGAACGCCCCCGCGCCCCAGGGGTCGTCGTAGTCGCCACCCCCGTCGGCTGCCGGCTCGCCGTCGTCGCGCCCGTCGGTGGCCGACCCGTCGCCACCGCTCGCTTCGCTCCCGCGGCCGCCGTCGGCGGCCGCCCCGTCGTCGCCTTCGGCCGCCCCGCCGTCGCTCTCGGTCGCGAGTTCACCGCTCTCGGGGATCGAGCCGTCGCCGGGCGGGTCGGGGTCGTCGGGGAGGCTCGCGGGGTCGCGGTACCGCTCCGGGTCCTCGCGGAGGGCGGCCAGCGTCGCCCCGCGCCAGCGCAGGTACATCCGGAGGGCGTCCAGGTCGAGGCCGCCGCGGGTGAAGCCGTCGGGCGTCTGGAGCAGGGAGCCGTACTCGGCGGTCGCCTCCTCGGCGCGGATCGGTCTGCCGATGAACATGATCGGCGCGAGGTGGCCCGAGACGGCGTTGCGCAGCGTGACGGCGACGGGGTAGGCGGCGCCGACGAGCACCGTGTTCGAGAGGACGGTCAGCGAGAAGACGCCGACGGTCGTCCGGGTCAGCGGCAGCGACTCGGCGGGGAGGTAGTAGGTCGGGAAGGTCGGGAAGAGGACGGCGAGGACGATCAGCGCCTTCGCGTCGGCGCCGCCGAAGCCGCCGAACCAGTAGAAGAGGTAGCCGATGGACCCGACCATCCCGAGCGAGAGCGCGACGCGGAGGTAGAACCGCTCGCGGGCGACGAGCCCCCCGGGGAGGTCGCCGGCCGACACCCGCGAGACGTCCCACGCGAGCAGGGCGATCCCCAGCAGGGCCAGCGGCAGCCACGTGGCGTTGGGCACCCGCCGGGTTCGCACGTCCCGGTAGGCGGCCCAGGCGAAGACGGGGACGGCCGCCAGCCGCAGCAGGTCCGGCGGCGAGCTCTCCGTCAGGACGGTTCCCAGCCAGTCGAGCACGACCGAACCAGCGCGCCGGCGGCAATTAGTGGTTTCGACGGCGGCGGGCCCCGGCCGGGGACGGCCGCCGGGCCGCGACCGGACGGTCCCGGGCCGCGAATCGACGGCGCGGCCGCTGGGGCGGCGGAGAGTGGGGGCGAGTCGCCCCGCCCAGAAGCGTCGGCCCGGAGGGGCCGATTATATGACGCGGTTCTGCAGGTAGTCGAGGTGCTTGGCGTTGTAGACGATCTTGACCTCGTCGGTCGCGGCGCTGCCGATGCAGGTCAGGCGGACGTTCTTCTCCTCCACCTCTTCGTCGGAGAGGATCTGCTGCATGTCCATGTCGATGTCGCCCTCGACGGCGATGGCGGCGCAGTTGGCACACGCGCCGGCGCGACACGAGAAGGGCCAGTCGTAGCCCTGGGCCTCGGCGGCCTCGAGGATGTACTCGCCCTCGTTGACCTCGAGTGTGCCGTAGTCCTCGTCGTCGAGGTCGGCATCGGCGGCCTTCTCGAAGGTCTCGTCGTCGTACATGTCCCAACCCTTGTCGTCCAGTACTTCGTAATTCAGGTACTCTACGGTGGGCATCACTTGCCAAGTTCGCCCCCCTGACTGTTAGACCTTGCTGTTCGTCGGACCGTTTCGCGGCCGCGAGCGCAATATCTGCCGGCCGCGCGGGTCCTGTGGTGGACGTACGTCCGAACGTGTTCCGGCCGACGCGGAGGGGTTCACGGGGACGAGCCGGACCGGGTCACAGCGGGACGAACCGGAAGAGCAGGAACGAGGCGACGGTCGCGATCCCGGGGACGACGTTCTGGAGGAAGATGACCCGGGCGGTGGTCTCGGGCTCGAACAGATCCGCGGCCCGTGGGATGTCCTCGCTCTCCTCGTCGCCGATGGCCGGCGAGTCCGTCGGCTCGGGCGTCCCGCCCTCGCCGCCGACGGTGGGGGCGTCGGGCGCGTCGGCCGCGAGCGCGCCGACCGAGACCTCCGGGGCGTCGCCCTTCCGGGCCTCGGAGAGCGTGACCGTCCGGGTCGCCCGGCCCCAGCCGAGGCCGACGATGCTCATCGTCGCGATGATGACGAAGCTCGCGGGCACGCCCAGCGCCGAGAGGCCGGTGACGATAGTCGAGCTGACCGCGGCGACGACCAGCGCCGCGAGCAGCGGCAGGTCGGTCAGGTCGTTGCCGACGGTGTCCATCGTCCGGCGGGCGATGGTGAAGGCGCCGAGGCCGATGGCGCCCCCGCCGAGCAGGATGGCGGGGTTCATCCCGACGGACTCGCTGCCGACCAGCGGCGCGACGGCGTTGGCGACGTTCGAGGCGCCCGCCGAGAAGGCCATGTAACAGCCGATGCCGACGACCGAGAGCGTCCCGACGAACTCCCGGCGGGTCGTGTTCGGCCCCAGCACCGGCTTCGGGAGGCCGCCCGACCGGTCGAGTTCCAGGAGCGCTCCCTCGGTCTGGGTGACCGCGAACCACTCGACGAGCCGCGGGTAGTAGTAGCGGCCGACGACGGCGCTGACCCAGAACGCCAGCACCGGGGAGACGAGCCACCAGGTGACGATCTGGCCCATCTCCGCCCAGTTGAGCGTCCCGCGGGCCAGCCCCAGTCCCGCCATCGCGCCGACCGCCGTCATCGACGTGGAGGCGGGGACGCCGGCGACGTTCGAGAGGAACAGCGCCAGCCCGATGAAAAAGAGGACGCCGATGCTGATCTCCAGCGTGAACGTCGTCGTGACGATGTCGCTGCCGAGCGTGTCGACCACCTCGCGGCCGACGGTCCAGCCGCCCAGCAGCGCGAACACCGTCATCAGGCCCGCCGCCGTCACCTTCGAGATCGTGTTGCTCCCGACGGCCGGGCCGAAGGCGACCCCCGTCGAGGAGCCCCCGATGTTGAACCCGACGAAGACGGCGACCGCGAGCCCGACGAGGAGGAGGGCCTCGACCATACCGATCCCCTGACCCACCGGCGAGTAAAACCTACCGACAGTCGCCGCGTCCGGCGGCGACGCCGGCGCGAACTGACGGGGGTCGACCGGGACGGCGACCGGGCGAGGCCGGGGTCGACCGACACGCTTTCGCCCCCCGCTCGCCCACGGACGGGTATGTTCCCCGAGTTCGAGGTCGTGCCCGCCGTGGACGTACAGGACGGGCAGGTCGTCCAGCTGGTCGGCGGCGAGCGCGGTACCGGGAAGGCCTACGGCGACCCCGTCGAGGCCGCCGAGGGGTGGGTCGAACAGGGCGCGGACACCTTGCACCTCGTCGACCTGGACGGCGCCTTCGAGGGCGAGCGCGCGAACGCCGCGGCCATCGAGGCCGTCGTCGACGCCGTCGATGTCGAGACGCAACTGGGCGGCGGCATCCGCACCGTCGAGGACGCCACGGGCCTGCTAGACGCCGGGGTCGACCGGGTGATCCTCGGCACCGCCGCCGTCGAGACCCCCGACATCGTCGCCGAGATCAGCGAGGACTACCCCGGGACGGTCCTCGTCAGCCTCGACGCGAAGGACGGCGAGGTCGTCGTCTCCGGGTGGACCGAGGGGACGGGGCTGGACCCAGCCGAGGCCGCCGCCCGCTACGAGGATCTGGGCGCCGGCGGGATCCTCTTCACCGACGTGGACGTGGAAGGGCAACTGGACGGGGTCCGGACCGAGCCCGTCGAGCGGGTGGTCGAGGCGGTGGACATCCCGGTGGTCGCCAGCGGCGGCGTCGCGACCCTGGAGGACGTGCGCGCGCTGAAGGACGCGGGCGCCGCCGCGGTCGTCGTCGGGAGCGCGCTCTACGAGGGGGAGTTCACGCTCGAAGAGGCGATTGAGGGAGTTCAACAGAGATAGATAGACTTAGCCTTGTTTAGACGCTGAATCGCAGCCTGCTAAGGGGCTGTGTCGCGATCAGCAATAAACAGACGCCACTAGTTCGACTCACCCAATCGTTTTTTGTACCAGCAGATCGATCACGACTCAGAAACTGTCGAGATTCGCCGATAATTCGGATCCGCAGGAGCGGAACAATTTTTCCAGCCGCTCTAACTGCCGTCTAAACGCGGCCCTATGTTTTAGAGAAGAACACATTCAGTTCTCGTTATCAGGTCGGTTGTATGTTTGGACAACACCAACAACAATCACAGTTAGAATTTGTG
The DNA here is from genome assembly GCF_004698125.1 of Halosimplex halophilum. Lineage (NCBI taxonomy): Archaea > Methanobacteriati > Methanobacteriota > Halobacteria > Halobacteriales > Haloarculaceae > Halosimplex > Halosimplex halophilum. The sequence goes on along the minus strand of NZ_ML214298.1, from coordinate 160,083 downwards.
CCAGTACAGTGTTTTGTAAATAAATTGCATAAATTATCGGAGATACTATTATATATGGAACTACGATCCGTACTGCTCGACTCTTTGTCCGATCCCCCAGATATGATTTAATCATTTCAACAGGAGTATATCCATCTGCTTGCTCAAGTTGAGTGTCTTCTGTATATAAGTACTTAAGATCAGACACGTAGACAGTAGCTAAACACTGTAAGATTTTATTCGCGACCTCGGGGAACGTATCAGTGAAGTACTGATCGGAATTGCGGTCTTCAACTGATTTCATATACACCTGAAGCTCTTTGGAAAATTCTGGCGGTAGAGCGTAAGGACCGTCGTACGACATGAGTTTGCGGCATTCTTCAAGTTCTTCCCGCGAATTTGTTATATTCCCACGTTCAAATTCTTTGATACTACGGGATAATCGATGATATATGGCCTCATCATGGTCGGTTAGCTGCTTCTCCGCTCTGTTATTAAATATCTTTTTCGAGAACCAAAGAGAAATAGAAACGAGCATCGGAACCCCAACCGCGATCAGATATATTATTGATTCTTGCTGGTCTGAGACGCTGATATGGTTATCGAGTGAATAAGAAACCAAAACAAACGACAGATATGTCAACATCAATGTAGCGATGTGTTTTCCGCCGATTCTGTTTTCCCACTCGTTTGCATCCTGATATTTTTTCACCACAAATTCTTCGATGGTGAATTTACTCAGGATATCATCACTCTGGATTTCTCTATCATTTAATGGGACGGTTGAGGATACCGTATCTGCTACTTCTTCGTTCTTCTCTTTATCTCTAAGATCCATACGTACCATAGTGAGTGAGTACACTTTAGACAATCAAATATTAAGTGGTATAATCAGTTTCTCTATTAAGCGAAAATGAAAGAATACCCGGTTCAATTTAGTCTAAAATTTCTATGGGCTTTCTGGGCACGGTCCTGGGCTACGGCAACAGCGTCGTGAGCCGGCTGGTGGCCGACCCGAGTTCGCTGCTGTACGTGGGGGCGGTCTGCTTCCTGGCGACGCTCGGGCTGGACCGGCTCGCGAACCGCGCCGCCGAGGAGCGGGACGGCGGCGAGGCGAGCGACGGCGGTGACGACGGCCCCGCGGCCGGCCCCGACGCTACGCCGCCCGAAGCGTGACCCGCCGGGCGGCGAAGTCCTCGAAGTAGGGGTCGAAGCCCGGCGAGTCGCCGCCGACGCTGACCGGGCCGCTGTCGGTCTCGACCACGAGTGCGTTCTCGACGGGGAAGGAGCTGGTGACCGGCGGGACCAGCGTCTGGCTGGCCTCGCGGACGGGGACGCCCTCGAAGTCGAGTTCGTGGTCGCCGCCGGTGTCGGCGACGGTCAGGTCCGCGACGAGCTCGCGGTCGGCCGCCAGGTGCTGGGCGGCGGTCGTGACGCCGTTGCGGAAGTACTCGAAGGTGGCCGGCAGCTCGGGCGGCTCCGAGACGTGGCGGACCTGCCCCATCGGCCAGACGTTGCTGACCATGTTGCCGTAGAAGCCGTTGGCGACCTCGGGTTGGCCGAAGGTGACGGCGTACTCGTCGCCGTGGCGGCCCGTCAGGACGCCGTGGGAGCCGACGAGCCCGGCGCGGGCGTCCCGGAGGACGAACACCTGCGGGCGGGCCTCCCACGTCCGGACGACGTGGGCGTACCGGCCGAAGTCGTCGACCGCGTCGGCGACAACGTCCGTGTCGGGCGCCAGGAGCATACAGTAGACGAAGACGCCACGGTCGACCGCCGCGGCCATCGCGTCCCTGACGCTGGCGAAGGCCGTCGCGGGGACGACGACGAACGCCTCGTGGGTCGCGTCCGCGAGGAAGCGCTCGGCGCGGCGCTCGACGGTCCGCCGCGAGCGGACCACCTCGAATCCCACGTCGGCCGCCGCCGGCTCGCTGTACACGTCCGCGATCGCGGATTGCAGGTCCGACACCCGCGTCGACAGCTCCGCGACGGCCTCCGCGGCCGGCCGCGCGCGCAGCACGGTCGGGCTCGCGCCCTCGTCGACGGTGACCAGCCCGCGGTCGACCAGCGTCTCCGCCACGTCGTAGACGTACCCCTGGGACACGTCCGCCGCGGCCGCCACCTCACCCGTCGTCGCCTCCCCCCGGCGGAGGACCGCCAGGTAGGTCTCCACCTCCGTCGCCGACAGCCCGAACGCCCCCAGGTGGTCCCTGATCCGCGATTCGCTCATCTTCGAGGATTCTTGGACTGTCTACAAAAACGTTTTCCGGATCGAACGGGGAGGGAGGGGTATGTATCCGACGAGCGAGCGGGACGGACCGCGACCGGGGAGGCGCGCCCGGTGAGCGGGCCGGCGACGGACGGCAACGGGACGGGCGGCGCGCCCGCCGACGGCGGCACACCACCGGGCGGCGACACCGACAGCGACGGCCCGACCGAGACGGACGCCCGCAACCGCCGACTGTGGACGGCGGCCATCTTCCTGACGATGGCGTGTACCGGCGCCGTGATGCAGATCCGCGGTGCCGTGCTGCCGACGCTGGAAGGCTCGTTCACCGTCCCCGAGTGGCAGCTGGGGCTCGTCGCGCCGGCGGGAACGGTCGGCTACCTGCTGGTCATCCTCGCCGTCGGGTCGAGCGCGGGCCGGGTCGACGCGCGGCGGTTCATCGCCGGCGGCGCCGCCCTCGCCGGGGGCGCGCTGCTCGCGATGGGGCTGGCGCCCTCGTTCCCCCTGTTTCTCGCCGCGCTGGTCGTCCAGGGGGCGGCCGTCGGAGTCTTTCGCGCGCTCGACCGGCCGCTGCTCAGCCACTTCTACCCGAGCCAGCGCGGGCGCGTCTACAACCGCTACGACGGCACCTGGGCGGTCGGCGCCGCGCTGGGCCCGCTGGCGGTCGTCCTCGCGCTGCGGGCGGGGTCGTGGCGGCTCGCCTACGGCGCGGTCGGCCTCGCCGTGCTCGCGCTCGCGCTCGTCTTCCGGTCGCTCCGGTCGCCCGCCGTCGAGTCGGACGAGGAGCCGCTCACCCGCGCGGACCTGGCCGAGCTGGTCCGCCGCCCGGAGGTGCTCGCGCTGCTGGCCGCCCTCTTCTTCGTGACCGGCGTCGAGGGCGGCCTGTTCACCTGGCTGCCCTACTACGCGCGGGCCGAGCTGCCGGCCGGCTGGGCGGAGCTGACGCTGACGGCGATGCTCGTCGCGTACGTCCCCGGCCGGTTCGCCTGCGGCGCGCTGACCGACCGGCTGGGCCCGCTCGCGCTCCTCGTCGGCGTGCTCGGGCTGCTCGTCCCCGCGTTCGCGTTCACGTTCTTCGTCGCGGACGGCCTCGCCGTGCTGGCCGGCGTCGTCGCCATCGGCCTGCTGATATCGGGCGTGTTCCCGACGATGATGGCCTACGCGACCGACGCCGTCCCCGAGCACAGCGGCCCCGTCAACGCCCTGGCGTCGGCGGTCTCGTCGGTCTCGGTCGGGGGCGTGCCGGCGCTGATGGGCGTCGTCGTCGGCGGCGCGGACGCCGCGGCGGCGATGCGGCTGCTCGTCGCGCCGCTGGTGGCCGCGCTGGGCGTGGTCGTGCTGGCGCGGGTCGCAGAGCGGCGCCGGACCGCGCGGGCCGCGGGCGGGTCGGCGCCGGGCGACGACTGAGCGTCAGCGGGGACTGGTCCGACGACCGGACGACAGCGCCGGGAGGAGGAGGGCGGCGGCGCTGACGGCGGCCACGCCGGCGGCGAGCCGGCCCGCGTCGCCGGCCGCGAAGATGACGGCGCCGGCGAGGACCCCCGACAGGGCGACCAGTTCGTGCGTCCAGTGTCGGTCCACGATCCTGTCATTGTCACAACCGGAAATAAAGCCCGGGCAGACGCGCGTCTGACGCGCGACGGACGGGCCGCCGTCGGGCGGCCGACGGTCGCGGGGAGCGGCGGATATCGGGACCGCCGGCGGAAACGGCGCTCGAACGAACACAACGGCCAAATAGGCGGGCGCGCTTGGTCGACGTATGACCGAGCGGACGGCGGCGGTGACCCGCGAGACCGCCGAGACGGCGATCGAGGTGACCCTCGACGTGGACGGCGACGGCGACGCGACCGTCGACACGGGGATCGGCTTCTTCGACCACATGCTGGAGTCGTTCGCCACCCACGGCCTGTTCGACCTCACGGTCCAGTGCGACGGCGACCTGGAGATCGACGACCACCACACCGTCGAGGACGTGGCCATCACCCTCGGCGAGGCCTTCTCCGAGGCGCTGGGCGACAAGCGCGGCATCCGCCGCTTCGCCGACCGGAAGGTCCCGCTCGACGAGGCCGTAGCGAGCGTCGTCGTCGACGTGAGCGGCCGCCCCTACTTCGCGTTCGACGGCGCGTTCTCCCAGGGCGAGGTCGGCGGGATGACCAGCCACATGGCCCAGCACTTCTGCCGGTCGCTGGCCACGAACGCCGGGCTGACGCTCCACGCGGGCGTCGACGGCGAGAACGCCCACCACGAGGTCGAGGCGCTGTTCAAGGGACTGGCCCGCGCGCTCGACGACGCCACCCGGATCGACGAGCGCCGGACGGACGTGGCCAGCACGAAGGGCGAGCTATAGATGCGCGAGGAGCGCGATTCCGCCGCCCTCGGCGCCGAGGGGACGGCCCCCGACCTTCGCACCGACGGCGGAGCCCCCGACGAAGGGGCCACCTTCGACGCGATCATGGAGAAGTTCGCCGACTCGCCCAGCCAGCAGGCGGTCATCCGGCTGCTGCTGGAGCGGGGCTTCTCCGTCAACGACGAGGGGCGGGTGGTCTCGGGCGGCATCGAGATCCCCAACACCGGCATCGCCCGGGAGGTCGACGTGGACCGCCGCGTCGTCGACGCCACCACCGACGCGATCCTCGCCGACGACCAGCTCCGCCGGATCTTCCAGAACATCTCCGCCATCCCGAGCCTGATGGACCTGGCTCCGGTGCTCGATCTGTCGGCGCTGGCGATAACAGTGCGGGACGCCGAGGAGACCGGCATCGTGGCCACGGTCACCGGCGCCATCGCCGACCGCGGGATCTCCATCCGCCAGACCATCAGCGAGGACCCCGAGTTCACCGACGAGCCGAAGCTGTACGTCATCACCGACGGGTCGATCCCGGGCGACCTCCTGACGGAGATCCGCGATATGGAGTTCGTCCACAGCATCGAGCTGCGGTGAGTTTTTGCCGCGCCCGACCGTCGCCCCCGCCGTGAGCGACTCGCCGCCGCTTCGCCACCTCGACGTCTCGCCGATAGCCGCGGTCGCGGGCACCGTCTTCCTGGTCGCGGTCGTGGCCTCGACGGTCCTCGGGGCGGGCGTCCCGGCGGAGGCGGCCGCCGCGGTCGTCGCCGCGGGGCTGGCCGCCGGGGTCGCCGTCCTCGCCCGTCGCCGGCGATGACCCGGAGCCGCCGACGGAGTGGGGCGACCGGGAGCCCGACCGACCGGTGGCCCGGGACGACCGGCAGGTTCCTGTCGCTGGCGTCCGGAGTGTCGCCGTGAGCGACGCGACCGTCACGGTCGAGCTGCCCGGCGGCGAGCGCCGCGAGGTGACCGCGAGCGAGGGGACGATACTCCGCGACGCCCTGCTGGCGGCGGGGCTGTCCCCCCACGGCCGGTACGCCCGGCGGGTCAACTGCGGCGGCCGCGGCCTCTGTGCGACCTGCGGCGTCCGCCTCGCCGAGCCGCCGGACCCCGACCACTGGCACGACGACCTGGCGGACCGCTTCGGCTACCCGCGGCTGTCCTGCCAGCTCCGCGTCCGCGACGGGACGACGGTGAAACTGCTCGACAAGCGGGTGTGGGGCGAGCGGCTGTCCGACGGCGAGTAGCGCAAGCGCTTTTCGGCTCCCCCCGGAAGTGAGCGGTGTGAGCCAGCGCGAGCCCTACCGGACGGTCGCCGGTCGCGGGGAGGCCCGCTTCGAGGTCCGGGGATCGGAGTTTCTCGGTCACGTCGCGCCCGCCCGGACGGTCGAGGCCGCCGAGGACTTCGTCGCCGAGATCCGCGGCGAGTACGCCGACGCGACCCACAACGTGCCGGCCTACCGCGTCCGCGCGGACCCCTTTCGCGAGTGGGCCAGCGACGACGGCGAGCCCTCCGGGTCGGCGGGCGACCCCGCGCTGAACGTCCTCCAGCAGGAGGGGGTCGAGAACGTCGTCGCCGTCGTCACCCGCTACTACGGCGGGACGAACCTCGGCGTCGGCGGGCTGGCGCGGGCGTACTCCCGCGCCGTCAAGGACGGCCTCGACGCCGCCGGGACGACCACCGAGCGCCCCCACGAGCGGTTCGCCGTCGCCGTCGACTACGACGACTCCGGCACCGTCCGCGGCATCCTGGAGAGCGAGGCCGTCGAGTTCGACGCCGACTACGCCGAGCGGGTCGCCTTCGACGTGCGCGTCCCGGTCGCAGACGGAGCCGCCCTCCGCGACCGCATCCGCAGCGCCACCAGCGGCCGCGCCGAGATCGACCGGTGACCGGTGGCCGCGCCGTCCGCCGACCCCGGCCGTCGCACCGTCCGTCGCTCCCGGCAGTCAGTTCCGGGGGCCGCCGGCGTGGAACACCGACTCCGAACAGCGGCGCGGATCCGCCGCTCTCGGTCGGATCTCCAGCCGAAACGAAGGGATTCGAGACGGGGTCACACGGCGGGCGACCGGCGGCCGCTCGCGGCCCACCGGACGCCGACGGATCGGTACGGCCGGACCGTCGCGGCTACTCGGAGGGGACCTCGTCGGCGTCGGGTTCGCCCTCGCCGACTTCGGTCGCCTCGTCGGGGTCGTACGCCTCGGTGCGGGTGACCCTGGCCTTCATGATGCGGGTGTTCTCGACGCCCTCGACGGCGATCTCGACCCCGTCGTAGTCGATCACCTCGCCCTCCTCGACGAGGCGGCCGGCGAGGTTGAAGATGAACCCGGCGATGGTCTCGAACTCCTCGCCCTCGGGGATGTCGATGTCGAGCGCCTCGTTGACCTCCTCGATGTTGACCTCGCCCTTGACGACGATGGTGTCGTCGCCCTCGTACTCGATGGGCTCCTCCTCGCCGCCCTCCAGGATCTCGCCGACGATCTCCTCGGTGAGGTCCTCCATCGTCACCAGCCCCTCGGTGGTCCCGAACTCGTCGATGACGATGACCATGTGTAGCCGCTCCTTCCGCATCTCGGTTAGCAGGTCGTCGACGTTCTTCGACTCGGGGACGTGCAGGGTCGGCTCGATGAGGTCCTCGAGCGCGAGGTCGCCGTCCTCGGTCTCGCCGTAGTTGCGGTCCCGGACCAGGTCGCGGATGTTGACGACGCCGATGACGTTGTCCAGACTCCCCTCGTAGACCGGCAGGCGAGCGTGGCCGCTCTGGATGCACTGCTCGATGGCCTCGTCGATCGAGGACTCGGTCGAGATGGCGTCCATGTCCAGCCGCGGCGTCATGACCTCCTTGGCGATGGTGTTGTTGAACCGGAGGGTGCGCTGGAGCATCTCCCGCTCCTCCTCGTCGAGGACGCCCTCGCGCTCGCCGGTCTCGATCATGTCCTGGATCTCCTCGCGGGTGACGTATGACGTCTCGATGGCCGAGCGGCCGCCCGTCACCTTGTTGACGACCCGGGTGAGGTAGTCGAACAGGACGACCAGCGGCAGCAGGACGTACTCCGAGAGCTTCAGCGGGCGCGAGACCCGCAGCGCCCACGACTCGGTGTTCTCGACCGCGTAGGACTTGGGCGCGCTCTCGCCGAACAGCAGGACGATCGCGGTGATCCCGAACGTCGCCGCGGCCACCGCCTGCCCCTGGCTCATGTAGAGGCCGAACAGGCCGGTCGCGATCGACGACATCGCGATGTTGACCAGGTTGTTCCCCACGAGGATCGTCACCAGCAGACGGTGGGGGTCGGACTTGAGGCTCTTGAGCGTCTCGGCCCCGTACCGCCCCTCCTCGACGAGCGCCTCGATCCGGTGGGACTGCAGCGAGAACAGCGCGATCTCCGACGAGGAGAAAAACGCCGACAGCCCGATCAGCACGAGGATCAGGAGCGCGCCGGCGATGGCGATGTAGCTCTTCGGGACGGCGTTTCCGAACACGTCGATCGTCTGCTGTGCGACCGGCGCCAACTGCGGCCACGCCGCTGCGGGTATACCCATCGACGACGAGACTTGTCGGGGGGCGGAATTAAGGCTTGTCATACCGGCCCTTTATAATATCGAGCGATCGGGGCAGTTCCCGTCCGTCTCCCGCCCGAGTCGTGATTCCGGCTCCGGGATCGTCCACCGTGAACCGTCGGTCGCCCGTTCCCCGTCACGACGCCCCCACCTCGGTCCGGGTCAACTGTGCGCCGGTCGGCCGGTGAATCACCCGGACCGCCGCCCGGTCGCCCGGCCGCACGTCCAGTTCGTTCTGGGCGATCCGGACGGAGGCGGTCTCGCCCGCGGCCCACTGACCGTCCGTGTGGGCAGCGTCCAGCGCCCCGTCGACGCCGGCGTAGGTCCGGTCGAACAGGTCCGCACCTCGGACGTGCTCGTCGGTGAGGCGCCTGGTCGGGAACCCCGAGAGCCGCGCGCGGTCGCCCGTGCGCTCGAACGCGACGACGACGGCCAGGTCCGCGACCGCCAGGGTATCACCCCCTTCGTGGACGAGTCGGAGCCGCTGGCCGTCCGGCCAGCCGTCCGTCGCCGACAGCTCCGCGTCCAGGCTGGCCTGCGGGGCCGGCTCCGGACGGGCGCCCTCGAACCCGACCGCCGCGGCGGCGACGGCGGCGAGCAGGACGGTCACCCCGACCAGCAGGACGACGCCCACGACCGGCGTGGCGGCGCGGTCGCTCCGGAGGGGCTCGCGAGGCGGGGAGGCCGGCGGGTCGTCGGTCACGCGCCGGGCTGGTCGCCCGTTCGGATTTAAATATTCGTGCGGTCGCGGCCGACGCGGTCGGCGCGTCGTTCGCACGGTTCGGCCGCCCGGCGAGCGGGCCGGGCAGGGGAGCGCTAGAGGTGGTCGGTGCCGTCGCGGTCGACGACCGAGCACGCCGCCCCGTCGACGGCGAGTTCGGTCACGCCGCAGTTCGCGGGCGAGAATTCCGGCGCGAGCGCCGCCAGCTCGCGGCCGGTCACCGCCGCCAGCACGGCCCGGATCGGCCCGCCGTGGGTGATGACCGCCGCGGTCTCGTCCCCGTCCAGTTCATCGACGAGCCGCTCCCAGCCCTCTCGAACCCTGGTCTCGAACGCCGACAGGGACTCGCCGCCCTCGACCGACCGCACGGCGAGCAGCGACCCCTCGCGGTGGTACTCGGGGTGGCGGGTGGCGATGGCGGTCCGGGTCAGCCCCTGGAGGTCGCCGAAGTCCCGCTCGCGCCAGGCGCGGGCCCGCTCGGGCTCGGCCGCGACGCCGGCCGCCCGGAGCTCCGCGGCGGTCTCCAGCGTCCGCTTCAGATCCGAGACTACGAGCCGGTCGAGGTCGTGGCCGTCGGCGAGGTGGGCGCCGACGGCGCGGGCCTGCTCGCGGCCGGTCTCGGTGAGCGTCGCGTCGGCCCATCCCTGGATCCGGCCGTCGCGGTTCCACGTCGTCTCGCCGTGTCTGACCAGCAGCACCCGCCCGGTCATGGCCCCGCCGGTCACCCCCGGTTCTCGTACCAGTCGAGGACCACGAGGACGAACTCGTAGGTGACGATCAACCCGACGGCGACGCCGGCGGCCTCGACCGTCGAGAGGTCGACCGCGTCGACCCGCCGGAGGAGTGCGGGGTCGGGGCTGCCGAGGTAGCCGACGAACAGCGACAGCGGCCAGACGCCGACGCGGGCCCGGGCGAGGTAGCCGTAGGCCCCCGAGCGACCGCCGAACCGCCGGTCGACGTAGAGGACCGCCTCGTAGACCGCGATGAGGCCGAGACCGACGAGCAGCGGCGTCAGCCGGGTGACGCCGAAGTCAGCAAGCGCCGACGTGACCGCGGGAGGGAGCTGCTCGTAGTAGCTCCCCGGTAGCGGCGCGGTCGAGACGAGGTAGCCGACGGCGGCGGCGCCGAGCCAGACGAACGGCCGGCGGGCCGCCAGGTCCTCGGCCGTGACCGCCGCCGCCTCGCCGGTCCAGTACAGCAGCAGCAGGGTGCCCTCGAAGAGGACGATCATCGTCGCGGCGACGAGGATGGGCGCCATCCCGGTCGGGTCCGGCGAGAACAGGAAGGCGACGGTGGCGAACCCGCCCCAGAAGTAGATGCGGCGGGCCGCCAGCCACCGCCGGGAGGTGACGCCCATCATCACCGCGAGCATGATGAGCAGGGGGATCTGGAAGACCAGGGCGAAAAAGCCCAGCATCATCACGATGAGGTTGAACGTCTCGGTGAGGCTGAACGTGACCTCGGCGGCCTGGGCGGTGTAGCCGGTGAAGTAGACGAACAGCGTCGGGAGGACGAGCAGGTACGCGAAGAGGATGCCGACGCCGGCGAGGACGAGGCTCGTCGGCACGGAGGCGAGGTAGTAGCGGCGTTCGCGGGGGTAGAGCCCGGGGCGCATGAACAGGTACGACTCGTAGACGGTCACGGGGAGGGCGACGACGAACCCGACCAGCGAGGCGACCTTCAGCCGGGCGAACATCAGCGCGAGCGGGTGGAACAGGTACGGACACGCCGCGTCGGCGGAGGGCGCGGTCGTCGGGCAGGCCTCCGGCGACCCCGACAGGAAGGAGTACCACAGGAAGTTGATCAGGCGGTCGGCGAACGGGAAGGTGAGCCCGCTGACCAGCGCCATCGCGACGACGACCACGCCCAGCCGGCGGACCATCTCTTCGATGTGCTGGGCCAGCGGCATCTCCTGATCGTCGGGGGCGCCGCCCAGTCCCTCGCCGGCTGGCGCGGCCGGCGCGCCCTCCGCCGGCCCGCCCGAGGACGGGTTCGCGTGGGGGTTGATGTCGCCGCCGAACTCCGTGGCGTCGCCGCCGTCGGCCGCGGCGCCCTCCTCGACGGTGTTGACCGGCGCCGCCTCCGTCGGGTCCGCCGAGGGCGACCCCTCGTCGTCGGCGTCGGCGTCGTCTGCGGCACTATCACTGGAGTCGGCACCGGCGTCGCCGTCGGCGTCGTCGACCCACTCGCTGGGGTCGCCCGGCGTCTCGTCGTCGGAGACGCCGGGCAGCCCCGCGTCGTCGGCGACACCGGCCCCCTCGGAGTCGTCGCCGGAGCTGTCGTCGCCGGAGCTGTCGTCGTCGGGGAGGTTGTCGGGCGCCGGCGAGGGGTTGGCGTCGGGTCGGTGTTCGTCGGCAGAGTCGTCGCGGTCGGGGTCGTCGGGGCCGCCCGGGATCGGTTCGTCGGGCGGTCCCGCGGACTCGTCGGGCGAGTCATCACCCTGTTCCTCGTCGGGCGGACCGGCGGCTCCCCCCTCCGCGTCGCCGTCGCCGGACCGCTCGTCAGTCATTCGTGGCCGGGTTTGCGCTCCCCTATTGTAAGCCTTCTTTTCGCCCGCCCCGTCGACCGGGGCGAGCGGGCCGCGCTCGGGCGCTCGGGCGGCCGTCCCGGCCCACGCGGACTCCCGTGATGAATAGATTGATAACAGTCACTCGGTTACCACTCCCCGAGATGGCTGCCGCGATCGACGAGGACACGAAGCGGACCGTCGCACAGGGTCGCGCGACCCTCGGGTCCATGATCGGCAGCGCCCGCGAGGACCTCCAGAAGGCGTTCATGGTCTTCGTGATCGGTTTCATGGGGACGTTCTACGCGCTGCGGCTCTACATCTGGGACGCGCTCAAGGCCGACCTCAACCAGAACGAGAACATCCGCATCGTCGCCACGACGCCGTTCGACGTGATCCTCCTGCAGGCGAAGATCGGGATGTTCATCGGGGTCCTGATGGCGATCCCGGTCGTGATCTACTTCGGCCGCGACGCCCTCCGGGCGCGGGGCTGGTGGCCCGCCGAGGACATCCCCCGCTGGAAACTGGTCTTCCCGGCGGTGCTCTCGGCGGTCCTGTTCGCGGCCGGCCTCGCCTACGCCTACTACCTCTTCTTCCCGCTCATGCTCGGCTTCCTCGCCGGCAACGCCGCCAACGCCGGCTTCGAGCCCGCGTGGTCGATCGTCAAGTGGACCCAGTTCATCGCCTTCCTCGGGTTCTCGTTCGGGCTGGCCGCGCAGCTGCCGCTGGCGATGAGCTCGCTCGCCTACCTGCGCGTGCTGAGCTACCAGGCGATGCGCGACCGCTGGCGCTACGCCGTGCTGGGTATCTTCGTGTTCGGCGCCTTCTTCTCGCCGCCGGACCCGCTCACCCAGATCATGTGGGCGCTCCCGCTGATCGGTCTCTACGGGTTCAGCCTCGCGCTCGCCCGCTTCGCGGAGCTGCTGCGGCGGTCGGCCGACGAGGTCTCCGCCGGGATGGTCGCCCGCCGCTACTGGAACAAGCTCCTCGCCGTCGCCCTGCTGGCCGGCGGCGCCGGCTACCTCTTCGTCACCCGCTACGGCGTCCCCGCCGTCAACGACCTCGTCACCTCGATATCGGACCGCGTCGGTCCCTTCCCGACGCTCACGGAACTGACGGGGCTGGACACCCAGGTCGTCGCCGCGCTCGTCGGCGCGGGGCTGGCGCTGGTCGCGCTCGGCGCCGCGGTCTTCTACTTCTCCATCAAGGAACTCGACGCCGCGCGGGACCCGACGGAACCGACCGGCTCGCCGACCGACATCGACCTGCTCTCGCTGTCGGCGGCGGCCATCCCCGCCGCACCTCCGGAGCGGTTCGAGGAGATGGACGAGGCCGAGGCGACCGAACTCGCCCGGGAGGCCATGGAAGAGCAGGAGGACCCCGACAAGGCACAGGCCATCCTCGACCGCTTCGACGAGGTCCAGGAGGCCCAAGAGGCCCGCGCCGAGGCCGCGGAGGGCGGCGAGGCGGCCGGCGGCGAAGCGGCCGCCGGTGACGGCGCGGCCGGCGACGAGGAGGAGGGGGGCGTCCTCACCTCGACGACGGCCGGCGTCGTCGACTCGTTCACCGAGGAGGAGACCACCGAGGACGACATCGGCGGCTACTACTACGACATCGCCTTTATCCTGGAGAGTCTCACCTCCCGAGCCTTCCGCATCGTCGGCCTGTTCGGGATCGTCATGGCCGCGACGTTCGTCTTCCTCTACCAGGGCGGGATCGGACGGCTCCGGCAGATCTTCTTCGGGCGGATGCCCGAAGGCCAGATCGCCCAGGCCGACATCGTGACGCTGCACCCCGCGGAGGCGCTCATCTTCGAGATCAAGTTCGCGACGCTTTTGGGGCTGGTCGCGACGCTCCCGCTGATCCTCTACTACGCCTGGCCGCGGCTGAAAGAGCGGGGGCTGGTCGGCGGCGACCGCCGGCTGCTCGGCCTGTGGGCCGTGACGCTGCTGGTCGGCATCGTCGGCGGGTCGGTCGTCGGCTTCCTCTACGTCGCGCCGGCGATCATCTCCTGGCTGGCCGCCGACGCCATCGAGTCGAGCATGGTCATCTACTACCGGATCAACAACTTCGGCTGGCTGGTCGTGCTCACGACCGTCGGCTTCGGCCTGCTCGTCGAGGTCCCCGTGACGATGTTCCTGTTCCACCGCGGCGGCCTGGTCTCCTTCCAGACGATGTTCGACCGCTGGCGGACGGTCGTCATGGCCATCGTCGTCTTCGCCGCGTTCATCACCCCCTCCAGCCTCCTGACGATGCTCGTGTTCGCCATCCCCGTCGCCGTCGCCTACATGGTCGGCCTCGGACTCCTGTGGGTGTACACCCTCGGCGGCCGCCGCACGCCCAGCCGCGAGGGCGAAGCCGCCGACTGAGGACTCCCCGCCGTGAATGCGTGTGTCTGTTCGGCTCGCGTCGCGAGTGTCGCGGCTGTGTCCGCTCGTCGCGAGTCCCAGCCCGCCCGCTAGCTGTCGGCTCTACTGCACTCGACAGTGAGTGATGAACGCCCCCGCCGCGCTCGCTAGCAGGGATCAGTACCGCAGGAGACAGCAGGCGCTGAAATCCCTCGGCCCGCTCAGACGACTATACGAGCGCGAGCGCGCCTCGCCCTTTCAGTCCGCCAGGGACCGCAACGGCACCGCACCGGACGGCAACCGCCCCGCTCGGCACCGCACGGCACCGCAACCGCACAGCACCGCAGACGGCCACGAGCCTCCCCAGCCGATTCGCTCGCTCCCACCGGTCGCTCCCTCATCCCTCGCGCGGCTACAGTCGCGCGCATGAACGCGCGCTTCAGCGCGCGCCAGTTCGGCCGGACGATCGAGCGTCGCGGTCGGACGCGTCGACCGCCGATCCGGTGGGGTTTTCCCGGGGCTACACGTTCGTTGGGCCATGACCGAGCCGATCACCGAGCGCGTCGACGACCCGGAGGCGAAACGGGAGTCGGGCCGCCGGAAGATGGAGTGGGCGCGCCAGCACATGCCGATCTGCGAGTCGCTGCGCGAGGACTTCGAGGAGAACCGGCCGTTCGCCGGCGAAGTCGTCGGGATGGCGATGCACGTCGAGGCCAAGACCGCGATCCTCGCCGAACTGCTCGCGGTCGGGGGCGCGGAGGTCGCGATCACCGGCTGTAACCCCCTCTCGACGCACGACGACGTGAGCGTCGCCCTCGACGCGGTGGAGGGCGTGACCTCCTACGCCGAGCGCGGCGTCGACGACGAGGCGTACTACGCCGCCATCGAGGCGGTCATCGAACACGAGCCGACCGTCACCGTCGACGACGGGATGGACCTGGTGGCGGCGATCCACGAGGACTACCCCGAGCTCATCGACACCATCGTCGGCGGCTGCGAGGAGACGACGACGGGCGTCCACCGCCTGCGCGCGATGGACGACGACGGCGAACTCGCCTACCCGATGTTCGCGGTCAACGACACGCCGATGAAGCGGCTGTTCGACAACGTCCACGGCACCGGCGAGTCCTCGCTGGCCTCGATCGCGATGACCACCAACCTCTCGTGGGCCGGCAAGACCGTCGTCGTGGCGGGCTACGGCCACTGCGGCAAGGGCGTCGCGAAGAAGGCCAGCGGCCAGAACGCCAACGTGGTCGTCACGGAGGTCGAGCCCCGCCGCGCGCTGGAGGCGCACATGGAGGGCTACGACGTGCTGCCCATGGACGAGGCCGCCGCCGAGGGCGACGTGTTCATCACGACCACCGGCAACCGCGACGTGATCGTCTCCGAGCACTTCGAGGAGATGCAGGACGGGGTCCTGCTCGCGAACGCGGGCCACTTCGACGTGGAGATCGACCTGGACGCCCTCTCGGAGCTGGCGGTCGACGAGTACGAGGCCCGCGACGGCGTGCGGGCCTACGAGCTGGCGGACGGTCGCCGGCTGAACGTGCTGGCGGAGGGGCGGCTCGTCAACCTCGCGACGCCGGTGGCGCTGGGCCACCCGGTCGAGGTGATGGACCAGAGCTTCGGCGTGCAGGCGGTCTGCGTGCGCGAACTCGTCGAGTCGGGCGACGAGTACGACGCCGGCGTCCACGACGTGCCCGACCGGCTCGACCGGGAGGTCGCGGAGATCAAGCTCGACGCGGAGGGCGTCGACTTCGACTCGCTGACCGAGACCCAGGAGGAGTACATGGGCTCCTGGCAGCACGGGACGTAGAACGGTCGAAAATTTTCGGGCCGCGGCCCGTCGAGCGGCGCGGCTACTCCTCGGCGGCGCCGGTGAGACAGAAGACGAGCGAGCCGTCGTCGAGGCCGGCGACGCGGGTCTGTGCGGTGAAGGTGTCGCCGCCGTCGGTCTCGCAGACGGTGCCGCCGGTCCACTGCCAGTCGTCGCGGACGGTCTCCAGGGCCGTGGACTCGAGCCGCTGGACCTCCTCGTCGGGGAAACACGCCCGCCAGGGGCGCCCGACCAGGTCGTCGGGGTCGGCCCCGAAGCGGCTGGCGAACACCCTGTTGACGAAGGAGAACGCGCCGTCGGGGTCGACGACGGCGACGGCGTCGCCGGTGGCCTCGATGGCGGTGAGGCTCCGCTCGGCGGTCCGCATCGTGCGGCGGTGGTGGACCAGCCGCCGGATCCGCCCGGCGAGGATCGACATGGTGGTCGCGGGGCTGTCCTTCCGGAGGAACTCCGTCCACGTGGCGTCGGGGATCTCCTCGGCGATGGCTGCCCGTTCCGACCCCGTGAAGAGGACGAACGGGAGCGTCGGCGCCCGCGCGCGCACGTCGGAGAGGAACTCCAGGCCGTTCGTCCCGGGCATGTCGTAGTCGCTGACGACGCAGTCGACGTCCTCGACGTGGGCGAGCGCCTCGGCGGGGACCGTCTCGGTCCGCACCGCGATGTCGTCGTGCTCAGAGAGGTGCAGCTCGATCAGGTCCAGGTAGTCGGGGTCGTCGTCGACACAGAGCACGTCGATCGACTCGTCACTGCCCGCCGGTGCGCTCGCCGTCGCCGGAGCGATGTCGTCGATCACGGCTGTCACAGGTGTCGGTGCGCCGTCGGACCCGACGGCGCGTCGGCCGCGCGTTCGGTCCGGTCGGTCGCCGGCTCGGGACCCGCGGTCGCCGCCCCGGCGCCCACCGCCTCCGGACTCCTCATTGCTCGATCGGCTCGGTCACGTCCGACTGGATCCAGGCGTGCTCGTTCTCCGGGTCGGCGATCATCGCCAGGCGCGTGTCGCCCACGTCGTACTCCTCGTAGGTCTCCCGGATCGCACCCTCGGCGTCCTCCGTCGAGCCCGTCGAGGCCATCTCAGACGCCTCCCTCGCCGTCGACGGTGACCGTCCCGTCGTCGGCGATCACGACGCTGTGGCCGTCGTACTCGAACTCCACCGTCGCCGCCCCGCTCTCGTAGATCGCGTCCAGCGCGTCCGTGTCCACGACCTCGTACAGCGGCGGTTCCATCCGAAGCGGGTCGCTCCCGGTCTCGTCCGCTATCGCCTCGATCACGTCGATACTGACCTGCCCGCTCGATCCGTGTACTGCTATGCCGTCCATCCTGTCACCGGATAGGACCACTGCCGGTATCGAACTGTCCGCTACGTGCATACCGCGACCGGCGACCCCGGGGTAATATGTATAGCGTCCCCGGAGGAGTGCCGGTGCCGACGGGCCGGGGACAGCCGTCGCGTATCCGGGACGGCGGGCTCGACGTTCGGGATCGCGGGTTCGCGTCCGACACGGTCGAACAGGCGTCCCGGTCGCCGGTCACCGCGGCGGGCCCTCGACCGGCCGCGAGTCGGCGCCGCGGACCGCCCCGACCCCGAGTCCCGGCGACGTGTCGGTCGGCGGAGACCTTAATTGCGCGCCCTCGCAATGGCCGACAATGGACGCTGGTTCGACGCGCGACCCCGGGCCGGGCCGGGCGGTCGCGGACAGGGGGAACCGTACACCGACGGCGGTCAACGGGCGTGACCGCGGGCCGCCCGACACCCGCGGTCGCGCGCCCGTCGCGCTCGTCGCGGCGGCGCTCGCCGCGCTCGTCGCCTGCCTCGCCGTCGAGGGGCTGCCGTCGGCGCAGTCGCTCGGCCCGCTCGGGGGGCTCGCGGGGACGGGACTGCTCGGGCTGGCGGCGTCGGGCGACGGCGACGACGGGGTCGCCGAGCTGGTCGACGACATCGAGCGGGCGCGCGACGGCGAGGACGTGAGCTTCGACACCGACCGCGAGGACGGGCTGGGCGAGCTGGCGGCGGCCGTCGAGGGGCTGGTCGACGACCTCCGGGAGTGCGAGCGCGAGCGGCGCCTGCAGGAGCGGGTCATCGAGTCGGCGCCGGTCGGGGTCGCGGTCGCCGACGCGACGGAGCCGGACAACCCGCTGGTCGCCGTCAACGAGCGCTTCGAAGAGCTGACCGGCTACGAGGAGTCGGAGTGTCTCGGGCGCAACTGCCGGTTCCTCCAGGGCGAGGACACCGACGAGGAGCGGGTCGCGCAGTTCCGCGAGGCCATCGACGCCGAGGAGGAGGTGACGGTCGAGCTGCGCAACTACCGCGCCGACGGCACCGAGTTCTGGAACCGGGTCCGGCTGGCGCCCGTCGAGGACGCCGACGGCGAGGTGACCCACTACGTCGGCTTCCAGGAGGACGTGACCGACCGCGTCGAGCGCCGGGCCGAGCTCGCCCGCGAGAAGTCGCTGCTGGACTCCATCTTCGAGCAGGTCCCGATCCACCTCTACGTCAAGGACCGGGAGGGCCGCTACGAGCGGGTCAGCAGCGCCTACGTCGAGGGGACCTACGGCTGGGACCCCGACCGGCTCGTCGGCAGGACCGACCCAGAGCTGTTCGACGACGAGCTGGCCGCGGAGAGCCACGCCGACGACCTGCGGGTCGTCGAGACCGGCGAGGCCATCGTCGGCAAGGAGGAGTACGTCCCGGACGTCGACGAGTGGAACCTCACGACGAAGGTCCCCTGGCGGGGGCCCGACGGGGAGGTCCGCGGGCTGTTCGGCGTCTCCCAGAAGGTCACCGAGCGCAAGGAGCGCGAGCGCGAGCTCGCCGAGTACCGCGAGTTCACGGACGACATCCTCGACGCCATCGACGACGTGTTCTACGTGCTGGACGACGACGGCGACCTGCTGCGCTGGAACGAGACGCTCGCCGAGGTGACCGGCTACGACGACTCGGAGATCGCCGACATGCAAGCGACCGACTTCGTCGTCGAGGCCGACCGCGAGGCGGTCCGCAACGGGATCGCGAACATCGAGGAGCTGGCGGGCGTCCCGCTGGAGGCCCGCTTCGAGACGAGCGACGGCGAGGCCGTCCCCTTCGAGATCGTCGCCTCGCCGCTGGAGAACCCGGACGGCGAGCGGATCATCGCCGGGGTCGCCCGCGACATCTCCGAGCGCAAGGAGCACGAGCGCCGCCTGACGGCCGTCGTCGAGAACACCGAGGACCCGATCTACATCAAGGACCGCGACGGCCGCTACCGGTTCGTCAACGAGGCGTTCGCGTCGTACTTCGGGGAGTCGCCGGCGGCGATCACCGGCGCCACCGACGGGGAGCTGTTCGACGAGGTGACGGCCGAGGACATCCGGGGCGACGACCGGCGCGTCCTCGACGACGGCGAGCACGTCTCCCGCGAGGTGACCCGCCCGGTCGACGGCGAGAACCGCGTCTTCCTCGACCACAAGTACCCATATCGCGACGAGGACGGTGCGGTCGCGGGGGTGATGGGCATCAGCCGCGACATCACCGAGCGCAAGGCCGCCGAGGAGAAGCTCCGCGAGCGCGAGCGGCGCCTCCAGGAGTACCGGGAGTACACCGAGGAGATCCTCGATGCCATCGACGACGTGTTCTACGTCCTCTCGGCCGAGGGGGGGCTCCAGCGGTGGAACGGGTCGCTGCGGGCGGTGACCGGCTACGACGACTCGGAGATCGCCGACATGCACGCGACGGACTTCTTCGCCGAGGACGACCGGCCGCGGATCGCGGCGGCGATCGAGACCGCGCTGCGGTCGGGCGACACGCGCGTCGAGGCGCCGTTCCTGACCGCCGACGGCGAGGCCGTCCCCTTCGAGTTCGTCGCCTCGCGGCTGGAGAGCCCCGACGGCGAGCCGGTGGTCGTCGGGATCGGCCGGGACATCTCCGAGCGCAAGGAGCGGGAACGGGAGCTACGCGCGACCAAAGAGCGCATGCAGAAGTTCGTCGAGACCTCCCCGGTCGGCGTGGTCGCGACCGACCCCGAGGGGCGGGTCACGCTGTGGAACGACGCCATGGAGGCGATCTTCGGGTGGTCGGCCGAGGAGGTGCTGGGCGAGCCCTACCCCGCGGTCCCCGCCGACCGCGAGGGCGACGACGAGGTCCGCCAGCGCGTCCTCGCGGGGGAGTCGGTCACGGGCGTCGAGCGCGAGCGCGTCCGGAAGGACGGCGAGCGCATCGACGTCTCGCTGTCGACGGCGCCCGTCCGCGACGACGACGGCGAGGTCGAGGAGGTCGTCGGCTACATCGAGGACATCACCGAGCGCAAGGAGCGCGAGCGCGAGCTCGCCGCGCGGTCGGCCGCGATGGAGCAGTCCATCGACGGGATGGCGATCCTCGACGAGGACGGTCGCTACGAGTTCGTCAACCGCGCCCACGCCGAGGTCTACGGCTACGACGACCCCGGGGCGTTCCTCGGCGAGCGGTGGGAGCTGTGCTACGAGGACGCGGAGGTCGACCGCCTCGAACGGGAGGTGCTGCCCGTCCTCGCCGAGGCGGGCGACTGGCGCGGCGAGGCGGTCGGCCGCCGGGCCGACGGCTCGACGTTCCCCCAGGAGCTGTCGCTGACCGTCCTCGACGACGGCCGGCAGGTCTGCGTGGTCCGCGATATCACCGAGCGCAAGGCCCGCGAGCGCGAGCTCGAACGGACGCGGGACCTGCTCCAGCAGGCCGGCCGCATCGCTTCCATCGGCGGCTGGGAGCTGGACCTGACGGGCGACGACCCCGAGATGACCTGGACCGACGAGCTCTACCGGCTCCACGGCGTCTCCCCCGACACGGACATCGACCTGGAGACGGCCGTCGAGTTCTACCATCCCGACGACCGCGAGCAGATACGGGAGTACTTCCGCCGGGCCGTCGAGGTCGGCGAGAGCTACGACATGGAGGTGCGCCTCGGGACCGACGAGTCGGTCCGGTGGGTGCGCGCCATCGGCGAGCCCGTCCGCGAGGACGGCGAGGTCGTCCGCGTGCGCGGCTCCATCCAGGACATCACCGAGCAGAAGGAACGCGAGCTCGCCCTGGAGTCGCTCCACGAGGCGACGCGGGGCCTGCTGGGCGTCGAGACCGACGAGGAGACCGCCGAACTCGTCGTCGAGACCGCCCGGTCGGTGCTGGACGTGGCCGGCGTCGCCGTCTACCTGCTCGACGACAGCGCCAACCGGCTCGACGCCGTCGCCTGCTCGGAGGGGTTCGAGCGGCTCTGCGACGCCGACCCCGTCCGCGCCGGCACCGCCGACTCGCTGCTGTGGAACACCTACGTCACCGGGACCCCGACGGTGTTCGACGACACGGGCACCGTCGCCGAGTCGGCGGTGTTCGGCCCCGCGGTCAGCGGCGGGCTGCTCGTCCCCGTCGGCGACCACGGCGTGTTCGTCGTCGCCACCGAGGAGCGGGCGGTCGGCGGCGCGACCCGCCAGCTGGCCGAGACGCTCGTCGCGACGACCGAGGCCGCGTTCGACCGGCTGGCCAGCGAGCGGACGCTCCGGGAACGGGACGCCGAGCTCGCCGAGCAGAACGCCCGCCTGCGCCGCCAGATCGGGATCACCGACCTCATCCGCCGGATCGACCAGTCGCTCATCCAGGCGGAGTCCCGCGAGGCCATCGAGTCGGCGGTCTGCGACCGCCTCGTCGAGAGCGACGACGTGGCCTTCGCGTGGATCGGCGGCCTCGACGCCGCCGGCAACGCCGTCGAGCCCAGCGCCTGGGCGGGCGACGGCGCCGAGTACCTCGACGCGGTCGACCTCGCGACCGGCGGGAGCGCGACGGAACCGGCCGTCCGCACCGCCGTCGACGAGACGCCGACGGTCGTCGGCAACGTCGTCGACGACCTCCAGCGCGAGGACTGGCGCAAGGCCGCGCTCGCCCGGGAGTTCCACTCCGTCGTGAGCGTCCCGCTGGCCTTCGAGGAGTACTTCTACGGCGTGCTGACGGTGTACGCGTCGGAACCGGACGACTTCGGCGACCTCGAACGGGAGGTGTTCGCCGAGCTCGGCGAGAACATCGCCCACTCGATCAACGCCGTCGAGACCCAGCGGGCGCTGCACACCGACCAGCGGGTCGAGCTCTCCCTGTCGTTCGACGCCGACGACGACGTGCTGGGCCGGCTGGCCCGGACGGCCGACTGCCGGGTCGCCTTCGAGGGGCTGGCCGCCCACTCCGACGCCGAGACGGGGCTGTTCCTCACGACCGCGGGCGCGCCGGTCGAGGCCGTCACCGACGCGCTGGACGACCTCGTCTCCGTGCGGGAGTTCCGGCTGGTCGGCGAGCCCGAGACGGCGGGGGACGCCGACACCGACGGCGGGACGGGCGAGGCGCTGTTCGAGGTGACCGTCGAGGGCGACGCGCTCGCCGCCGAGTTCGTCCGCCACGGGGCGAGGCCGCGGTCGATCCGCGCCGACCCCGGGGGGCTGGAGGCGGTCGTCGACGTGTCGACCGCGACGGACGTGCGGGCGTTCGTCGAGATGCTCGGCGAGACCTACCCCAGCGTCGAGCTGGCGAGCCGTCGGACCGTCGACCGCTCCGGGGAGGACGACCGCCGGACCGGCTCGGCCTTCGACGCGCTGACCGACCGGCAACTGGAGGTGTTGCGCACCGCCTACTACGCCGGCTTCTTCGAGTGGCCCCGCACCTCCACCGGCGAGGACGTGGCCGAGATGCTCGGCGTGAGCCAGCCGACGGTCAACCGCCACCTCCGCGTCGGTCAGCAGCGCCTGCTCGAACGCCTCTTCGAGGACCACACCGTCGCCGGCACCGGGGCGGACTGACGGGGCAGGCGAACGCGGCGGCCCCGACGGCACCGTTTCGTGTGGAACGCTCCCGGAGCCGACCGCGAGACGCCGTGACGACGCCGTGACTTCGGGCCGGCCGGCACTTCCGGTCCATGGCGTGCCGTTATCCGCCAGCGGGTCGGAGCGGCGGGTATGTCGACAGACAGTCAGGATTCGGGGCCGGCGATGGAACTGACGACCGTCTACGTGGGCGTCGAGGACATGGACCGGGCGCTGGAGTTCTACGCGGAACTGTTCGGGACCGGCCCGGCGACGGCCGACGACCGCTTCTCGACGTTCGCGTTCGACGGCGTCGACTTCGGTCTCTATCGGGCCGGCGCCGACGGCGGGGAATTCGCGTTCGGCGACAACTGCGTCCCGAACTTCGAGGTCGAGGACGTCGAGGCCGAGTTCGAGCGCGTCTCGGAGCTGGCCCCGGCGGTCGTCCACGGGATCGTCGACGTCGACGGCTACCGCTGTTTCCACGTCCGGGACACCGAGGGCAACACGATCGAGATATTCGGCGTCGACTCGGAGTGACGGCGTTCGGGGGGTCTGTGCCGGGTCGACCGTCGCCGTCGGTGAACGGTGATCGACCCCGGTCTGTTCGGTGACAGTATCGACCGCGGCCGAGGGTGAGTGCTGAACGCCCTCGGCCCGCTCGCGGTCGCTGAGCGACATACCCTCGCGGCCAGAGGCCGCTTCGGGTAGCGGTCGCTCAGACGACTGAGACCTCGCGCGGCTACGGTCGCGCGCACGAGAGCGCGCTCCAGCGCGCGCCGTGACGGACAGTCGGTCGCCGTCACGCTCGGCGGAGACGAACCGCAGAAAAAGACGATCAGAGCCGGGTCGGACCGTTCACTTCCGGTCGCGGGGGACGCCGAGGCCGAGCCACTTGCGGGCGTCGAAGAAGTCCCGGAGGCGGTCGAGGAAGCCGGTGTCCTCGTGCTCGCTGGGGCGCAGTCGCGCGCGGATGCGCGTCGACAGCAGCTCGATGGAGAGGACGACGACGAAGACCATGATGACGCCGGCCGCGGTCTGGCCGTAGTACAGGAGGTCCTGGCTGTTGCGGATCATCAGGCCGAGGCCGCCGGCGCCGACGACGCCCAGCGAGATGGCGATGCGGGTGTTGATCTCCAGGATGTACAGCGTCCAGGCGATGTACGACCGGGAGACCTGGCTCAGCATGCCGAAGCCGATGGTCTGGGAGCGCGAGGCCCCCGTCGAGCGGATCGCCTCGATGGGGCCCTCGTCGATCTCCTCCAGTTCGTCGGTGAACAGCCGGCCGAGGTTGCCGATGCTGTCGGTCGCGATGGCCAGCACGGCGGTCACCTGGCTCGGCGGGCCGATGGGGATGTAGAGGAAGATCCAGACGATGGCGGGGATGGCGCGGATGGCGCTCATCGTCCCGCGGAAGATGAAGTTGAACGGGAAGGGGGTGACCCGTTCGCTGCCGAGGACGCCGAACACGAGCGCGAGCGGGAAGCCCAGGACGGTGCCGAGGAATCCCAGGAGGACGGTGACGAGGCTGGCCTTGACGAGCGAGAGCCGCGGCGACTGCAGGCTCTCGACGATGTGGGCGCCGCCGTCGCCGAAGCTCGCCGGGATCGCCGCCAGTCCGGTGATCCCCTCGTTTTGCGTGTAGACGGTGAAGTTGACGAAGTTCGGCGGGAAGAAGCTGAGCAGGAACTCGATGAACCCGGGGTAGCGGTCGACGATGAGGCCGAACTCGAACTCGATGAACCCCAGGCCCCAGTAGGTCACCGCGAGGACGCTCCCGAGGAAGGCCAGCCAGAGGACCTGCCGGACCCGGCGGGCGCGTTCGAGCCGCTCGAACGTCTCGTCGATGCCGCTCACGCGCCCCCACCTCCCTCGTGGGCGGTGGCCGACTGGTCGAAGGCGTCACCGGGGGTGGCGCCGCCGAGGTCGCCGCCGTCGTCCGCGTCGGCGTCGCCGGGGACGACACCCTCGGGGGAGTCGCCGTCGTAGTAGATGTCGTCGATCACGTCCATCGTGAGGTCGCCCTCGCGGCCGTCGAAGACCAGTTGGCCGTCCTTGACGCCGAGGAAGCGGTCGCCGAACTCCCTGGCGATGTTCACCTGGTGGAGGCTGGTGACCGTCGTCAGGTCGTGCTCGTCGGCGGCGCGTTTCAGGTAGCCCATCACGTCGCGGGCGGCCTTGGGGTCGAGGCTGGCGACGGGCTCGTCGGCCAGCAGCAGTTCGGGCTCCTGGACCAAGGCGCGTGCGATGCCGACGCGCTGTTTCTGGCCGCCGCTCATCGACCCGGCGCGCTGGCCGGCGTCCTCCAGCAGGCCCACCGTGTCGAGCGCGTCGAGGGCGGCCCGCTTGTCCGCCTCGTCGTGACCGCCCGCGAGGCTCCGGAAGAAACCGTTACGCGAGAGCGCGCCGGTCAGGGCGTTGCCGTAGGCGCTGAGGCTCTCGACGAGGTAGTGCTCCTGGAACACCATCCCGACCTCCCGGCGGTTGCCCTCGACGGCGCGGCCGCCGATAGAGACGCTCCCGGCGCTGGGCGTCGTGAGGCCGTTGAGCACCCGCAGGAACGTCGACTTCCCCGCGCCGGAGGGGCCGAGCAGGACCACGAACTCGCCCTCCTCGATCTCGACGGACACGTCGTCGAGCGCCACCGTGTCGTCGCCGTACACCTTCGTCACGTTGTCGAATTCGACGGTTGTCATGGGTTGGACTGCCACGTGAACCGCTGGGACCCGCCGGCCGTCCGACGGGTCGTCGCTCGCGCGTTACTCGAAGATGTCCGGGCCGACGCCGAGCTCGTCGGCCACGTCGATCACCGACTGGTAGGTGTCCACATCGGCCTCGCGGACGGCGCTGAACCACAGGTCGTCGTCGGTGCCGTCCTCGCCGTCGGCGCCGTAGTAGATGCGGTCGGGCGCGTTCAGGAACGACTGCCGCAGCGCCTCCTTGGCGTCGTCGCTCAGCTCAGGCGAGACGACGATCGGCGCCCGCGGCAGCCCCGAGTCCTCGTGGAGCGTGCGCGCGGTGTTTTCGAACTCGTCGGGCGTCGGGCCGGTCTTGGTGTCGCGGACGAACGCGCCCATCGCGGCCGCGTCGGCGCGCCCCTCGTTGAGCAGCGTGTACGACTGGACGTGCCCGCCGGCGAACCGCGCCTCGAACTCCGCCTGCGAGCCGTTGCCCTCGGGCAGTTCGCCCACGTCGAGGTCGCCCTCCGAAGAGATGCTGTAGAGGGGGTACAGACAGCCGCTGGTCGACAGCTGGTCCGAGAACGCGACCGTCTTGCCCGAGAGATCCGAGAGGCTCTCGATGTCGCTGTCGTTGGGCACGGCGATGATGCTCTTGTAGGTCCAGCTGCCGTACCCCTTGCGCTGGAGGATCACCTCGGCGTTGTCGGTGTTGACGCCCAGCGCGGCCGCGAAGGGGCCGGTCTCGGCGATGTCGGCGGTCCCCTCGCCCAGCGCCTGGATGACGGTGCTGTAGTTGGTGCCGATGTTCATGTCGACGCTCAGCCCCTGGGGCACGTCGTACTCCTCGTCGAGGTGGGTCTCCAGGTAGTCCCGGATCGGACCGTACTGGACGTAGAGGTTCTGCTGGGGGACGCTCGGCGACAGCCCCATGTTCACCTCGCGGTCGCCGCCGAACGAGAGGGTGTCCCCGGCCGCCTCGGTGGCCGTCGACCCGCCGTCCGACGCGTCCGTCGACCCGCCGCCGCCCGGCGTGTCCGTCGAACTACCGCTCGTACAGCCGGCGAGCGACCCGGCGCCGGCGAGCACGCCCATGCCCTTCAGAAACGTTCGTCTGTCGCGCATCGCGTGAGCCATCGACCGAATCCAGATTAAGTTTTCATAATAGATTTAATCCCGTCTATTTAGTGCTATATATCAACCGCTGGCCCGGATCGGCGGACGTTCGGTCGTATCGGTGGGACTATCGACCGTCGGTCCCGAGGGGCGGGCACGATGGCACACGACGAGCGGGCGGCGACGGCGAGACGGGCGGCGGCGGCGGGCGCGGCGGTCGCGGCGGAGCTGTTCCGCGACGACCTGGCCGTCGAGCGCAAGGACGGCAAGACGGACCTCGTGACGCGGGCCGACCGCGAGGCGGAGGCGGCGGTACTCGACGCGATCGCGGAGTCGTTCCCGGAGGAGCCGGTCGTCGCCGAGGAGACCGCCAGCGGCGCCGCCGTGCCCGAGGAGGGCCCGGCGTGGATCGTCGACCCGATCGACGGGACGAACAACTTCGTCCGCGGGATCCCCGTGTGGGCGACCGCCGTGGCCGCGGTCGTCGACGGCGAGGCGGTCGGCGCCGCGGTCGTCCTGCCCGCGCTCGACGACACCTACGTCGCCGACGGCGAGGGCGCGCGGTTGAACGGCGAGCCGCTCGGCGTGAGCCCGCGGACCGACCCGGACACCCAGTCGGTCGCGCCGACGTTCTGGTGGGGGCTGGACCGCCGGGCCGAGTACGGCGCGGCCGCGACGGAGATCGTCGAGCGGTTCGGTGACCTCGTGCGCTTCCGGTCGGCGCAGGCGACACTCGCGATGGTCGCGGCCGGGTCGCTCGACGCCACGTTCACCAACCGCGAGACCAACGCCTGGGACACCGTCGCCGGCGCCTTCCTCGTCCGGCAGGCCGGCGGCCGCGTCACCGACCTCGACGGGGACCGCTGGCGCCACGACAGCCGCGGGCTCGTCGCCTCCAGCGGTCACAACCACGACGCGGCGGTCGCCGCCGCCCGCGCCGTCGACGACCACCGGTCCGAGTGAGCGGGGCCGCGGGGCGGCCCGGGCGCGCCCGGCGTGACCGGAGCGGCCCCGCCGAAGCTTGCGCGGACGGAAAGGGACTTGTCCGGGGTGTGCGTAGCTCGCGGTATGAACACGCGACAGACCGCGGCCGAGGTCGTCGTGGTCGACTACGGGCTGGGAAACCTCCGCAGCGTCACGCGCGGGCTCGAACGCGCGGGCGCCGCGGTCGAACTCAGCGCCGACCCGGCCGACTTCTCGGGGGCCGACGGGATCGTCCTCCCGGGCGTCGGCGCCTTCTCCGAGGGCATGGACAACGCCGGCCCCTTCCGCGACGCGCTGGTCGAGCAGGCCGAGGCCGACACGCCCCTGTTCGGCATCTGCCTCGGGATGCAGATGCTGCTCACGACCAGCGAGGAGGCCGAACGCGAGGGTCAGGGCGATGTGGAGGGACTGGACCTGGTCCCCGGTCGCAACGTCCGCTTCCGGGGCGACCTGAAGGTGCCCCACATGGGCTGGAACGAGCTCGACGTGGCCCGCGACCACCCGCTCGTCGAGGGCGTCGACGGCGACCACGCCTACTTCGTCCACTCCTACTACGCCGAGCCCGACGACCCCGAGGCGACCGTCGCCACCACTGACTACGGGACGGACTTCGCCTCGATCGTCGCGAACGAGCGGGGCACCGTCTTCGGCACCCAGTTCCACCCCGAGAAGTCCGGCGAGACCGGCCTGCGCATCCTGCGGAACTTCGTCGACATCTGCGTCGACGGCGTGTGAAGTCGGGTCGTCGCGCCCGCTCCTGC
Source organism: Halosimplex halophilum (assembly GCF_004698125.1). NCBI lineage: Archaea > Methanobacteriati > Methanobacteriota > Halobacteria > Halobacteriales > Haloarculaceae > Halosimplex > Halosimplex halophilum. The sequence goes on along the minus strand of NZ_ML214298.1, from coordinate 132,245 downwards.
CCGCGTCGGACGAACGCGGCGGGATCGCCCGCGCCGGTGGCTACTTGAGGGCAGCCGTCGTCTCCGCCGAACATGCTCACAGCGCTGACGGCGGTCGCCGAGGCGGTGCTCCAGGTGAACGTCGACGTCGACCTGAACCCGGTGGCCAACGTCGTCCAGAGCGCCGTCGGATCCGCCCTGACGACGCTGGTCGTCGGCGCCATCCTCACGGCCGTCGCCCCCGCGTTCCTCGAAGACCGGATGGCCGCGGTCGTCGACGACCCCGTCGGCTCGTTCGTCTACGGCTTCCTCGTCCTGATATTCGCCGTGCTCGCGATTATCGTCCTCTTTTTCACGCTCATCGGCATCCCGTTCGCGCTCGGTCTCGGCCTGCTCGTGTACCTCGTCTGGGCGGTCGGCGCGACGGTCGCCTTCCTCGCGGTCGCCGACCGCCTCGTCGACCGCGAGGGCGACGACTGGCTGAAACCGCTCCTCGTCGCCGCCGCGCTCAACGGCGGGCTCGTCCTCACCGGCGTCGGCGGGATTCTCGCGTTCTGTATCGGGGCCGCCGGGTTCGGCGCCGTCCTCGAAGACCGGCTCTGAGCGGTTCTCCCCTCGGATCTTCGCGGGGCCCCCTGCCCCTAACGAGTAAGGTATTCCTACCATTGAGAATCGCCCCGTCGGTTCTGGTATGTACGAGATAGAGGCGGACCCGCAGGCGAACCGACTGCACCTGGACTTCACCGGCCGGCTGGACCGCGCGGAGATGGAGACCGCGGCCGACGAGACGGTCGAGGCGGCCGAACGGCTGCGCGACGGGTTCGACATCGTCAACGACCTGTCGGGGTTCACGCCGCCGTCGCCGGAGGCCGCCAAGCCGATCAAGCGCGCCCAGGCCGAACTGAAGGAGATGGGCGTCGACCGCGTCGTCCGCGTCACCGACGAGGAGACGAGCCAGGTCGTCGTCAACGCCTTCGAGCGGCGCTCGCGGGACGTTGGCTACAGCGGCGAGACCGCCGACTCCGTCGCCGAGGCCGAGCGCAAACTCGACGAGACCGAGGTCGCGGGCTACGCGAGCGCGTAGTCGCGCGGGCCTACGACCCGCCCGTCGGGTCCCGCGTCTCCCCGTCGGGCACGGTGAGCGTCGCCCGCGTGCCGTCGCCGGTGTCGAACGCGAGGTCGCCGCCCAGCGCCGTCGCGCCCCAGTCGGCCAGCCACAGGCCCAGGCCCGACCCGTGTTCGAGCGCCGACTCCGCGCCGGCGGTCAGCACGTCGAGTTCGTGGTCGGGCACGCCCGGGCCGTCGTCGGCGACGGTGACCGCCACCGCGCCCTCGCGGGGCTCCGCCGACAGCGTCACCGTCGGCGCCTCGCCGGCGTGCTCCAGCGCGTTCTCCAGCAGCGTCCCGACGACGACCTGCAGGACCGCCGGGTCGGTCGTGACCGCCGCGTCGGTCGCCTCGACGGTCACGGTCGCGCCGTCGGCCGTCTCGACCGCGTCGGACTCGCCGTCCACGTCGGCCGCCTCGGACCCCCCGGCCACGTCGGCGGCGTCGACGTGCTCGGCTCGCACGGTCGCCAGCAGGTCGGCCACGTCGACCCGTTCGGCGCGGGGCTCGCTGTCGAGGACCCGCTCGACGGTCCGGGCCTTCTCCCCGAGCGCGACCAGTTCGGTCGCCTTCGCCTCGGCGCGGGCGAGCATGTCGCCGACCGCCGGGTCGTCGACCTCCCTCGCGGCGGCCTCGGTGAACCCCTGGACGACCGTCATGTCGTTGCGGAGGTTGTGCCGCAACACCCGGTTGAGCACGTCGAGGCGCTGTTCGCGGCGCCGCTCGTCCGTCACGTCCTGGAAGACGACGGTGTAGCCGACGTGGGTGCCCCCCGCGTCGGAAAGCGGCGTCGTCGTCACCGTGAAGATCCGCCGCCGGCCGCCCGACTGGACCGTCACGGTCTCCATCTCGGTCACGTCGTCCGTCTCCCTCACGCTTTCCGTCTCCGTCGCGTCGTCGGCCGCCGTCCGGTCGTCGGCCGCCATCGATCCGGCGCCGTCCTCGCCGAGCAGTGCCGACAGCGGCCGGGTGAGCGCCGCCGACTTCCCGACGCCGAAGGCCGCCTCGGCGGCGCCGTTGAGCGTCACGACCCGGCCGCGTTCGTCGACGATCACCACCGGCGCGCCCAGGTCGTCGATGGCCGCCCGCTCGCCGACCCGCCGGGTCGCCGGGTGGAACTCGAACATGTCGCTGCCGACGAACGCGTAGGCGTCGAGCGCGACGTGCGGGAGGAAGGCGACGGTGACGAAGTTGACCGCCCCGACCGGGCCGACGCCGTGGAGCCAGGCCAGCACCGCCGCGACCGGCGGGAACGTCGACAGCCCCACCGCGACGGCCTCCCGCCGGTACAGCGGCCCGTAGCTGACGACCGTGTCGAACAGCAGCAGGCTCCCGACCGTGATCAGCAACACGCCCGCCGTCGCCGCCAGCAGCGCCCACAGCCGCAGCTCGTAGGTCGCGCCCGCGACGCCCAGGACCCGCACCACCTCGAAGTCCGTCCACGCCAGCCCGTGGACCGGGTTCGTCGCCCCGAGCAGCCCGACCAGTCCGGGAAAGGCGGCGAACCCCCACCACGCCCGGTCGACGACGCCCCCGCGGCCGGTGTACGCCAGCGCGAACGCCAGGAAGTACACGCCCGTCCCGGCCATCGCCGCCCACGACACCACCTCCAGCGCCCACCGTACCGGCTCGGCGAACGTCGCCAGCGCGACCCCGTAGGCGAGGCTCCAGGTCGCCTGCGCCCCCAGGCTCGCCAGGAACCAGTCCGCCCCGGGTTTGCCGCGGTAGCGCCACAGGTAACGGATCAACAGCAGCGTCCCGCCCCCGGCCAGCAACGATGCCGCCACCGGCCACGGCGGGAGTACCATGGGCTATCCAGCGAGTACAGCCACTTCGGGATTTGGGTCCCAGGGTTCGGGGCTGCCCGATTCGGCGTACGGTTTGGCCGGGTGTTTCGGGTTGCGTTTGGGTCGTCGGTGGTCGAATGAACGTCGTTGCATTCGACGGAGAGTGATGAGGTCCCACGGCCCGCTCGCTAGCAGTCGTCTCGATCGCAGAGGACAGCAAGCGCTGAAAGCTCTCGCCGCGCTCGCGGTCGCTGAGCGACATACCCTCGCGGCCAGAGGCCGCTTCGGGTAGCGGTCGCTCAGACGACTACATAAACGCGAGCGCGCCTCGCCCTTTCAGTCCACCAGGGACCGCGACCGCACGGCACGGTACCGCGACCACCCCGCACAGCGCCGCAAGCGGCCACGAACCTCCCCAGCCGATTCGCTCCTGCCGTCGCTCATCCCTCGCGCGATGCTGTCGCGCGACGAGACGCGCGACAGCGCACGCCGACCGCACCGCGACCCCGTCCTCGAATGCGCTTTCGGGGGCCGGACCGAACGTACTTGCGGTACGGTCACGTACCACACGGTATGCCCCGGATCGGACTGACGGGGGACGTGATGCTGGGGCGGCTGGTCGACGAGCGCTACGGCCAGCCGGGCGTCGCGCCGGCGGGAGTCTGGGGGGACCTGCACGAGCGGCTCCGCGCGCTCGACGGCCTGCTGGTCAACCTCGAGTGCGCCGTCTCGACGCGCGGGCGGAAGTGGACCCGAACCGAGAGACCGTTCCACTTCCGGGCGACGCCGGACTGGGCGACCGACGCGCTCGACGCCGCGGGGGTCGACTTCGCCTGCCTGGCGAACAACCACCTCCTCGACTTCGAGGAGCCCGCGCTGCTCGACACGCTCGACCACCTCGACGCGGTCGGCGTCGCCCACGCCGGCGCGGGCGCGACGCTGACCGAGGCGCGAGCACCGGCGCTCGTCGAGGTCGACGGGCTCGACATCGCCGTGGTCGCCGCGACGGACAACACGCCGGAGTACGCCGCCGGCCCGGACAGCGCCGGCGTCGTCCACCTCGACTTCGACCCCGACGACGAGGCGACGCGGGCGGCCGTCGAGTCGATGGTCGCCGACGCCCGGGCGCTGGACCCCGACCTCGTGGTCGCGTCGGTCCACGGCGGGCCGAACATGGAGACCGAACCCGACGACACCCTCCGGGCGTTCCACCGGTGGCTCGCCGAACGGGTCGACCTCGTCCACGGCCACAGCGCCCACGTCGTTCAGGGCGTCGAGGCGGTCGACGGCACCCCGGTCCTCCACGACTGCGGGGACTTCGTCGACGACTACCGCGTCGACCCCGAGCTGCACAACGACCGCGGGTTCCTGTTCGTCGCCGACGCCGACGCGTCGGGCGTCACGTCCCTGCGGCTCGAACCGATCGAGATCCGCGACCGTGCGGTCTACGCGGCCGAGGGCGCGGCCGCCGAGTGGGTCCGCGAGCGGATGGCCGAGCGCTCGGCCGCCTTCGGGACGACCGTCGAACGCGACGGCGAGGCGCTGCGGGTGCCCGTGGGGTAGCCGAGGGGGACGCGCGGCCGATCGCCGCGTCGGGGGGCGCGAACGATCGGCCCTCTTTTGGTCGCCGGGCGTTCAGGTTCCTCCAATGAGCGCACACCTGGCCCTCGACGAGTCCGAGCCCGCCGTCGCCGACGACGGCGTCTGGCTCACCTGCATCGAGTGCGGCGAGCGGTTCGCCCCCTTCGAGGCGGTCCGCTACACCTGCGACGACTGCGACGGCCTGCTGGAGGTCCGCTACGCCGACCTGCCCACCTGGGACGACTTCGGCGCCGGCGGCTCGCCCGAGAGCGGCCCCTACGGCGTCTGGCGCTATTCGGCCGCGCTCCCGTTCGACGAGGGCGTCTCGCTGCCCGAGGGCGGCACGCCGCTGCACTACGTCCCCCGCATCGAGGAGGAGGTCGGCGTCAACACCCTGCGGGTCAAACACGAGGGGATGAACCCGACTGGGAGCTTCAAGGACCGCGGGATGACCGTCGGCGTCCGCGTGGCGAAGGAGGTCGGCGTCGACCGCCTGGCCTGCGCCTCGACCGGCAACACCAGCGCTGCGCTCGCCGCGTACGGCGCCCGCGGCGGCATGGAAACCCTGGTCCTGCTGCCCGCCGGCAAGGTCGCCGCCGGCAAGGTCGCCCAGGCCAGCCTCCACGGCGCCCGCATCCTCGAAGTCGACGGCAACTTCGATTCGTGTCTCGACATCGTCCAGGACCTCGCCAGCCGCGGCGAGGCGTACCTGCTCAACTCGCTCAACCCGTTCCGCCTGGAGGGCCAGAAGACAATCGGCCTGGAGATCATGGAACGGTTCCACGCCGACGAGGGCCGGTACCCCGACCGGATCGTCCTCCCGGTCGGCAACGCCGGCAACACCGCGGCGCTGTACAAGTGCTTCCGCGAGCTCCGGAAGGCCGGCGCCATCGACGACGACGACGTGCCGAAACTCACCGGCGTCCAGGCCGAACATTCGGCGCCGATGGTCGAGGCCATCGAGGAGGGCAACGACGAGGTCCGCCGCTGGGAGGAGGTCGAGACCCGCGCGACCGCCATCCGCATCGGCAACCCCGTCAACGCCCCGAAGGCGCTGCCGGGCATCCGCGAGACGGGCGGCACCGCCGTCGCCGTCTCCGACGAGGCGATCACCGACGCCCAGCGTTCCCTCGCCGAGGAAGGCGTCGGCGTCGAACCCGCCTCGGCCGCCTCGGTCGCCGGCCTCCGCAAGCTCCGCGACGAGGGCGAGATCGACGCCGACGAGGACGTGGTCTGCCTGACGACCGGTCACCTGCTCAAAGACCCCGACGCCGCCTACGAGGCCGGCGGCGACCCCGAACCGGTCCCCAACGACACCGAGGCCGTCCTCGACCACCTCGCCGAGTAGTCCCGGGGCTCCGGCGACCGGGCGTCGCTCCTGCGCGGCGGGTACACACGACCGGTGGGCTCTTGCCCGTCGAGTCCCGACTCGTCGGTGATGGCGAACCTCGAACTGTACGAACTCGAAGGCTGTCCCTACTGCGCGAAGGTCAAGAAGAAACTCGACGAACTGGACCTCGACTACGAGTCGCACATGGTCCCCCGGTCGCACGACGAGCGGACCGAGGTCGAGGAAGTGAGCGGCCAGACCGGCGTCCCCGTCCTCGTCGACCCCGACAACGGCGTCGAGGGGATGCCCGAGAGCGACGACATCGTCGAGTACCTCGAAGCCGAGTACGGTAGCTGATCGGCCGCGAGCGGAGCGAGCGCTTTTTCGCCCACGTTTTTGCGCGAGTGGCACCCGCAGCGAGCGAGGCGAGCGAGGACACCCGAGCGGAAAAACGTGGGACTGACATCGTCGAGTACCCCGAAGCGGAGTACGGCAGCTAACGTGACGCCGTTTTCTGCTGCCCTCACCGCCGAGCCGCGCCGCTACAGGTAGTCGACGGACTCCCCGTCGAGGCCGTCGAAGCCCTGCCGTTCGTGCGACCACTCGAAGACGCCGGCGTCGCGGCGCTCGGCGAGGAAGTCGACGATGCGCTCGCCGACGTTCTCGCCGTAGAGGTCCGGGCCCGACCGGAGGCGCTCGCGGACGGCGTCGGTTTCGAGGGCGTGCGTGACCATGTCGTGGACGAACTCGCCGGAGACGGGCGGGACGAGCAGGTTCGTCTCGGCGTCGAAGACCGTCTCCGGGCGGTCGGTGTTGAACCGGGCGGTCAGACAGGCCGCCTCGTCGATGTGGTTCAGCTCCTCCTGCATGCTGCCCGAGTCGGTGAGTTCGGCGAGACACTGCCCCGAGCGGAGGAACTCGTAGACGTGGGCGTGTTTCTTCCAGAGGCCGGTGAAGAGGAAGTTCTCGCGCTCGTCGGCCAGCCGCCGGAGGCGGTCGCGGTAGCCGTGCCGTTCGAGCGCGTGGCGCGTGGCCGTGAGTTCGACGAAGTTGACGTTGTATCCGTCCTCGACGAGTGCGACCACGCCCTCGACGAGCGCCCGGAACCGGCCGGGCAGGAGGTTCGCGCGGCGGTGGATGTCGACGCGGATCCAGTCGTCGCGCTCCGCCAGCACGGGATACACGTCGAAGACGCTCTCGCCGCCGTGGTCGGCTTTCATCTCGATGGCGTCGACGACGGAGTTGCCGACGACCGGGACGCGCTCGTCGCCGTCGACCGTCCGGGGGTAGCCCTCCGATTCGAGGTGCTCGCGGTTGAGTTCGACGGGCGCGAACTGGTAGCGGGCCGCGGCCGAACCGACGAAGGTGTCGTACTGCTCGGGGAACGGCTCCGTGCGGTCGACAGACCACTCGCCGTCCCACTGGGCGTCGACGAGCGCCGCGGGGTCGAGGTCGGCGGCCCCGCCGGCGTCCGACCGTTCCCCCGCCGCTCCGCGGACGGCGTCGTAGTCGGGCGCCATCCCGCGGAGGCCGGCCTCGTTGTGGGCCACCCCCTGGTTCGTGGCGAACAGCCAGGCCTGGGGGAAGATCGCGGCGGCGTGGGTGTCGCCGTGGACCAGCGGGAGGACGGTGGTGTCGGGCCACTCGTCGAGTCGCTCGGCCAGTTGCCTGACCGCGAGCATCGTCTGGGCGGTCTTCTCGCTCAGGTCGCCGCGGATGCCCAGGTCGGCGGCGATCGCCGGTTCGAGGTCGTACTCCTCTAGTCCGTGGCCGAGCAGGTCGTCGTAGTGCTGGCCGGTGTGGACCACGAAGCAGGGCAGGCCCCGTTCGCGGGCGGCGGCGACGACCGGCGCCTGCTTGTAGAAGTCGGGCTTGGTCGCGGTGACGACCGCGAGGACGAACTCGCCGCGGTCCATCTCCGCCGCGAGCCGGTCGTCGTAGATCGTCGGGTCGGCGTCCATACCCGCCGTCCCGCCGGGCGCCGCTTGTCGGTTTCGACATCCATCTTTTTGCCGGAGAGGTATCCTCGCGCGCCGGGGGTGCGCTGCGGGTATCCCTCCGGCAAAAACGGGGGTGAAAAACACCGTCAGAGCGGAGCTCTGACGAGCCCTCGTGGTTCGAGAGAGCTTCGCTCGGCGAGTGCTCAGTGCAGAGTACATACTGTACGGACCGAATGAATAACCGTTCGACACAGTACCGGTAGTTCATGGCTTTGGACCCACCCGCCCGTCGAGGACTGTTCTTTTTCGTAGTCGGTGCTGTCCTCCTGGCGAACGTGGGCCACCTCCACGCTATATCACCCGGCAGCGAGCGGTACGAGTACCAGCGCGTGGCCGTCACTGCCACCGACGACGACCTGCGGTTTTCTGTCAACGACGAGTGGGCCAACCGACCGGAGAGCATCGCCGGCATCGGCTGTGATGGCTTGACCGACACCAGCAGCCGACGACTTTGTGTACTAGAGACGTGGCTGTTAAACGGGAGTGGCCCACCGCGGACGCTGACCACCGACCGAACGGACGAGTACTGGACCGCGGACCAGGCATACACCATCCACGGTGGACGGTTCTACGAACGGACCCGGACGACGCACCGCACCTCGGAGACGGTGCCGGAGGGCCAGGTCAGAGTCACGCTGACGCCTCGTTCATCTATGGAGACGCTAGACGCCATCGCCGTTCCCATCGAGAGGGCACCGCCGGAACTGCGCCGCGTGATTCGGCGGGACTCGTTGACGACTGACCACTACGTCCACGGCGCAGAGGTAGACACCGAACTGCCGTCTGTCCCCGCCAACGAGTACGACGACGGAGGGCTGATAATCGAGACAGACGACGGATTCGCCGTCGTCACCACCAGTTATCACCCAGGCAGGCCAGCGCTACGTTTCGTCGCCGGCGTACTCCAGTGGCTCCTCGGGCTCGGACTAGTGGCCAGCGGCGGCCACCGCTATTTGACGCATCGGTGACCGATTCGCGTCCCGTGTGCAGCACGAAGCATTGCACATCCTCACAATCCGAGTGAACCGCTGTCGATACATTCGCAACCCGAACTGAACATCGTCACTAGAACGAGCGACGGTCGCCGCCTACAACCCGCGCCAGAGCCGCTCGGGCGAGATGTACTTCAGCGCGGCGAGCGGCGCGAGGACGGCGACGACGGCGAGCGCGACCGCACCTCGGGGGAGACGGGACTGCGCTGTCATTGCTGACACCCCGCTGGGGGGTTCGATGCCGATTCACGTGACTGTATCGCCAGGCCGTCAGAACCCCGCCAGCGGCGAAAGCTCCGACCGGGTCCCGCTCAGTCCTCGGGTTCGGGGTCGAAGATCTCGGGGTCCTCCTCGCCCTCGACGCCGAGGACGGCCATGGCGCCCTTGCGGGCGACCCGCGACAGCGAGTGGTCGACGAGCTTGATCGGGCCGGGCACCGGGAACTGCATCGTGGCGATAGCGGTGCTACCCGGCTGGACGGGCGTCGTCTGGATGTTCCGCTGGGGCCGGCCGCCGAGCCCGCCCTGGGGGTAGACCTCGTCCCAGACGCTCCCGATGGGGTGGAAGGAACTGGCGAGGTTCGGCCCGCCCACGCAGTAGTAGACGCGGGCGGTCTCACCGGTCTCGGCGGCCATCGCGCCGTAGTTGTCCGGCGTGATGGCGTACTGCTCGCCGTTGATCAGCACGTAGGTCGGCTCCTCGCGGGCCATCGCGCCCATGTCGAAGGTGTGGTGACCCTCCTGGCCGGCCTCGCCGTCCGTGTAGATCTCGTGCTGTCCGAGGTAGAACTCCCGGTCGACCTCGGGCAGGCCCCCCTCGGGTTCGACGAGGATGATGCCGAACATCCCCGAGGAGATGTGGTAGTCCATGTTGGCGACGGCGCAGTGGTAGATGAACGCGCCGGGGTAGGTCACCTTGAAGCGGACGCGCTCGGTCTCGCCGGGCCCGACCATCGTCGCCTCGGCGCCGCCGCCCGGCCCGCGGACCGCGTGCAGGTCGATGTTGTGGGGCATCCGGTTGTCCTCGGCGTTGTGGACGGTCAGGTCGACCGTGTCGCCGACGCGGGCGCGGATCATCGGTCCCGGGACCTGCCCGTCGAAGGTCATGTACTCGAAGGTGACGCCCGGTTCGATCTCGGCGGTCACCTCCCGCGTGGTGAGTTCGGCCTCGACCGTGGCGGGTTCGTCCCGGTCGACGGGGTCGGGGACGGCCGTCGGGTCGGCGGCCACCCGGTCGACCGTCGGCTCCTTCGGGGCGTCCAGCGACCGCGGCTCGCTGTCGACCTCCGTGACGGTGACCTTGTCCTCGGGGATCTCGCCGGCGCAGCCGGCGACGGCCGCCGCGCTCGCCGCGGCGCCGGTCTTCAGGAACGTCCGACGGGTGGATTTGCTGGTCATGACCGGTTCACATCCGGATGTGGGTGGACCGCACGGATAAGGGGGGCGCGGGTTCCCGCCCCGAGAGGAGCGTGGCGAACATGTTCGCCGATACCCGGCGGCGTTCCCAGGCTCCGGGAACGCCCGAGTGAGGTTATTTGGGGACGGCGGCAACGGTCGTGTATGAGCACGGACGACGGCATCGACGAGGGGCGGCGGACGGTCATGAAGACCCTCGCTATCGGGGCGACGGCGGGCGGGCTGGGCGCGGCCGGCGCGCGGCCGGCGGCCGCCCAGTCGACGGACCTGTCCGACTGGTTCTCGAACGTGGGCAACGCCGACGGCGTCGTCGACGAGACCGGCGAGAGCGAGGTCACCGTCGAGGTGGGGGTCCAGGCCAACAACGGCGCGTTCGGCTTCGGGCCCGCGGCCGTGCGCGTCGATCCGGGGACGAAAGTCGTCTGGGAGTGGACCGGCGAGGGCACGCCCCACAACGTCGTCGCCGACGACGGCAGCTACGAGAGCGAGATGATATCCGAGGCGGGCGCCACCTTCAGCCACACTTTCGAGAGCGAGGGCGTCTCGAAGTACCTCTGTGTCCCCCACCAGGCGATGGGCATGAAAGGGGCCGTCATCGTCGGCGACGTCGACGTGACCGTCCCCAGCGGGGGTTCGACCGGGACCGCCGCCGGCGGGAGCGCCGCCGGCAACGAGACCAGCGGCTCCGGCAGCGGGAGCGGATCCGGCGGAGGCGGCGAATTCACCGAGCCCGACTACGACGGCTGGTTCGACGGCGTCGGCAACTACGACGGCACGGTCGACAGGACCGGCCAGGACGAGGTCACCATCGAGGTCGGCGCCGAGGGCAACGGCGGCCCGTTCGCCTTCAGCCCGGCGGCCGTCCGGGTCGACCCCGGGACGACCGTCGTCTGGGAGTGGACCGGGAAGGGCGGCCAGCACAACGTCGCGGGCGAGTCCCACGACTTCGAGAGCCCGATGCAGGGCTCCGAGGGCGACACCTACGCCCTGGAGTTCGACGGCGAGGGGGTCGTGAAGTACGCCTGCACGCCCCACGAGGCAGCCGGGATGAAGGGCGCCGTCGTGGTCGGCAACCCCGCGGGCGCGTCCGGGAGCGGTGCCGGGATCGACCTCTTCGAGACCTCGCTGTGGGGGCTGGCCGGGGCCATCGTCGCCGCGCCGTTCGTCGCCAGTCAGGTCGTGGCGAACAGGCGCAAAGACGACGACGACCGCCGCCGCGGCCCCCGCCAGCCCGCGGACTGACCGCCGGTCGCGGGCTCGGAGCGACGCCCCCGGTCGCGTTCTCGACCGCGGACGCCCGTTCAGAACTCCACGTCGCCCGGCCCGTCCATCGCATCGCCGAGCGTCTCCCGTTTGTCCACGTCGCCGACCGAGAGCGCGCCCTCCACCGCCTCCATCGCGCCCTCGATCGGGTCGTGGGTCTCGACGAAGGCGGCGAGGGCGAACTCCTGGTCGGAGACCCCCGCGAGTTCGACGGCCTCGGTTCGGGGCAGCTCGCCGGCCAGCCAGTCGGCGACGATCTCCCGGCCCATCGGGCCGACGGGCGAGACGTGCTCGCCGAACAGGTGCAGCGCCTTCGCGCCGTCGGTGGGCGCGACCCCGGCGACCCGGGCGGCGGCGCCGACGGACTTGCCGGCGGCGTAGGCGTCGACCAGCGCCGCGGCCTCGGCGGGCGAACACGGCAGCTCCCCGGCGAACGGTTCGAGCCGGTCGGCCAGCGGGTCGTCCGTGCGGTCGACGGTCGGGACGCCCCCCTCGCGCTGCTCGGCGACGACCTCGACCCCCGCGGCGATCTCGTCCAGCCCCATTGTCACCGGCTTTTCCCCGCTCCGGTTTAATGGTTGGGGAGCGAACACGACGGTCGGTCGCGCGTCTGACGGGTCTTCTTGTCGCCGGCGGCCCCTATCGACCGGATATGCACGACATGCCCGGCGGGAGCTGCGGCTGCTCGGAACGCTACGGCGGCGACGCGGACGGACACGACCACGATCACGGCGACAGCGGCTCGATGACGGACGGGGAGGCCGGATCGTCGGCGGACGACGACACCTGCGACGACTGCGGGGCGGCCTACGAGTGGCGGCTGGACCTCGACGGCGTCCAGCACTACGACTGCCCGCACTGCGACGCCTGACCCGTCGGGGCACGACTCTCCGGCGACGGGGGTTACTTACGGGTGGGCGCGCGCGGAGTGTGCATGGCTGACTCACTGCGGTACGGGATCGTCGGCTGCGCGGGCATCGGCAACACCCACGCCGAGGCCGTCGCGGCGGTCGACGGCGCCGAGCTCGTCGCCTGTGCGGATCTGGACCGCGAGGCCGCCGAGGAGTTCGCCGACGACCACGAGGTCCCCGAGACCTTCGGGGACCCGGGGGAGATGGTCGCCGAGGCCGGCGTCGACGCCGCGAGCGTCTGCACGCCGAGCGGGACCCACGCCGACGTGGCGACCGACCTGGCCGGGGCGGGCGCGGGCGTCCTCTGCGAGAAGCCTCTGGACGTGACCGCCGAGCGGGTCGACCGGATGGTCGCGGCCTGCGAGGCCGCCGGCGTGCCGCTGGCCGGCGTCTTCCAGCGGCGCTTCGACCCGGCGGTCCGCCGCGCGAAGCGGGCCGTCGAAAACGGGGAGATCGGCCGGCCCGTGCTGGCCGAGACCCAGCTGGAGTGGTTCCGCCCCCAGGCCTACTACGACTCGGCGGGGTGGCGCGGCACCCGCGGGATGGACGGCGGCGCGTTCATGAACCAGGGGATCCACGCGCTCGACGCTCTGCAGTGGGTCATGGGCGGCGTCGAGTCCGTCCAGGCCGAGGCGGACGCGCTCGCCCGCGACCTGGAGTGCGAGGACACCGGCGCCATGGTCCTGCGCTTCGAGAGCGGCGCCGTCGGCACCGTCGCGGTCACGACGGCGACCAAGGGCGGCACCGACCGCACCGAGATCAACGGGACCGAGGGCTCGCTCTCGCTCGACGACGGGGGCGTCGAACTCCGCCTCGGGACCGGCGAGGAGTCGCTGTGGGGCGCCGAGACCGAACCCCGCGAGGTCGAGGGCGACCCCCACGACGCCGGTGCCGGCCACGAGGGCGTCGTCCGCGACTTCGTCGCCGCCGTCCGCGAGGGCCGCGACCCCGAGGTCCCCGCCCGCGAGGCGCGCGCGGCCGTCGACATCGTCCTCGCCGCCTACCGCTCGGCCGAGACCGGCGAGCGTGTCCACCTGGACGAGGTCCGGGGCGAGTGAGCGGTCGCGGGATCCGTTGTCTCGATCGAGAACTGCATTTCCGCTTCTGTCCGAATCGACACCAGCGAAGGTCGGTTTTATCGCACCTGATACTCGGGGGAGTGGATTCATGGGGGTGAATCGGAGTCGATAGGATATGCCGAAGCAGACCGCGGTCGACGCGGAGAAGTACACGATCGAGGTCGACGACGACATCGACGCGATACTCCACACGTGGGACGAGTTCGCGGCCGGTCAGGAGTTCCGCGACGGGTGCAACGAGTTGCTCGACGTGATCCGGCGCAACGACAAGTCGAAGGTGCTCATCGACACGAGCGGGATCCGGGCCCACGACGACGAGGACAAGCGCTGGCTCCAGGAGGAGTGGATCCCGAAGGAGATCGAGGCGGGCATCGACTACAGCGTCTCCGTCCACTCCGACAGCGTCATCTCCGAGATGGAGATGGAGGAGTTCGTCGACCAGACCCAGGACCTGCCCTTTACCTACGTGATGGCCGGCGACCGCGCGGAAGCCCGCGAGTGGCTCGCCGAGCGGTAGCCGCGACTCGCCGAACACGCCACCGGCCGACCCGGTGACCGACCACCTACCGGTAACCGGTCGGTGGATCGGCCGGCTCACGGCCCGAGACCGGGGGCTACCGCACCGTTTATTAATCCCCTTCCGGGCGAAGCGTCGCGTATGAGCACGACAGTCACTGCGTGCCCGGAGTGCGAGGGGAGTCTGCGAAGCGACGACAGCGAAACGGTCTGTACGAGCTGCGGCCTCGTGGTCGCCGAGGACAACATCGACCGCGGCCCCGAGTGGCGTTCGTTCGAGGATGAGGAGACGAACCGCGAGCGGACGGGCGCGCCGCTGACCCGGTCGCGCCACGACCGGGGCCTCTCGACGGAGATCGGCCGCTCGACCCGCCTCAAGGGCCGCAAGCGCCGGCGGATGGCCCGGATGCGCCGCCAGCACAACCGCACGAAGATCGGCTCGAAGGCCGAGCGCAACCAGGTGTACGGCTTCACGGAGATCCGCCGGCTCGTCGGCGCGCTCGGCCTCTCGGACCACGTCCGCGACCGCGCGTGCGTCCTCTTCGAGTCCGCGCAGGACGAGGACCTGCTGCGCGGCCGCTCGCTGGAGGGGTTCGCCGCCGCGACGGTCTACGCCACCTGCCGCACCGCCGAGGTGTCCCGGACCATCGACGAGGTCGTCGACGACGCCCGCGCGTCGAAGGCGGAGCTCTCGGCTGCCTACGACGCCCTCAACCGCGAGCTCGGCCTCCCCACCGGCCCGATCGACCCCGCGGAGTACCTCGCGCGGTTCGCCAGCGAGCTCGACCTCCCGCAGGACCTGGAGGCCCGTGCCCGCGAGCTGGTCGAGCGCGCCCGCGAGCTGAACCACGTCGACGGCCGCAACCCCGCCGGCGTCGCCGCCGGCTGCCTCTACACCGCCGCCGACGAACGGGCCTACCCGCTCACCCAGGCCGAGGCCGCCGACGCCGCCGACGTGACGCCGGTCACGCTGCGGGCGACCTACCAGGCGCTCGCCGGCGAGGACTGAGCCGCCGGACCTGTCAGATCAGTTTCTAAAGTGTCGTTCCGGAAATAGTTATCGGCCGGGGGTGAGACGCTGGAGGCGTGCTCGGGCTGTCAGCTTCCGCGGGGCGCGGCCGCCCCGTCAGCTTGCGAGGGTGTCCCACACGGCCGAACCTGTTAAACCAGACGGCTATCAACGGAGTGACCATATGGGTGTGAACGCGGAGGGGTCGGGCGAACCGGTGCCGGGCGACGGCGCGGACGGCGACCGCCACCCGGTGGCCTGGCTGTTCGACGAGTACGCGCGGCCCTACTGGACGTCGCTGGTCGGCGGACTGACGCTGTCGACGGCCGAGCAGTTCCCGTCGCGGCTCCAGACGGTGATCATCGGCGTCGCCATCGACGCCGTGTTGCTCGGGACGGGGCCGTTCCGGCTGCCGCTGGTTCCGGATCCGTGGCTGCCGACGGAACAGAGCGCGCAGTTGCGGCTGTCGCTGGCCCTGCTGTTCGGGTGTTTCGTGGCCGTCGCGGTCCTGAACTTCGCGGGCCGGCGGGTCCTGGGCCGGTTCGGCCAGGCGTTCCAGCACGAGGTCCGGACGGAGGTGTTCGACACCGTCCAGCGACTGGAGATGGACTACTTCGACCGGCACGACACCGGCGAGGTGATGAGCGTCCTCAACGACGACGTGCAGGAACTCCAGTCGATCGTCGGGGGCGTCATGGCCCGGGGGCTGTCGCTGGTGACCGTCGCTGTCGCCTCCTACGCGTACCTGCTGTGGCTCAACTGGCAGCTCGCCGTCGTCCTCGCCGTCGTCCCGGTCGTCCTGTTCGGCATGAGCTACGGGTTCTCGCAGTGGATCGAGCCGAAACAGCTGGCCGTCCGCGAGCGCGTCGGCGACCTCAACAGCCGGCTGAACAACAACATCGACGGCGTCTCGGTCATCAAGGCGTTCGGCACCGAGGCGACCGAGCGCGAGCGGGTCCGCGAGGCCTCCCGGGACCACCGCGCGGCTCAGTGGGACGCCCACTGGGCGTCGGCGACGATGGACCCCGTCACCCGGACGGTCTCACAGCTGGCCCGCGTCGTCACGCTGGTCCTCGGCGGCGTCTGGGTGCTCTCGGGCCCGCCGCTCTTCTTCACCGGGACGCTCACCGCCGGCGCGCTGTACGTCTTCTACCGCTACGTCGGCTCGCTGATGGTGGCGATGCAGGGCGTCGCCGAGGTGGTCGAGGCCTACCAGACGGGCAAGGCCGCCGCGACCCGCCTGCAGGGCGTCGTCGAGCACGACAACGTCGTCGACAGACCCGACCCGGAGGAGCTCTCCGACCCCGACGGCGCCGTCAGCTACGACGGCGTGACGTTCACCTACCCCAGCCGCGACGAGCCGACGCTGTCGAACGTCTCGTTCGACGCCGAGCCCGGCGAGACCGTCGGTATCGTCGGCCCCACGGGCGCGGGCAAGTCCACGGTGCTCAAGCTCCTGCTCCGGTACTACGAGCCCGACAGCGGACGGATCAGCGTCGACGGGCGGGACGTGCGCGACGTGACCGTCGAGAGCCTCCGGGGGTCGGTCGGCTACGTCTCCCAGGACCCGTTCCTGTTCTACGGCACGGTGCGGGAGAACGTCGCCTACGCCCGGCCGGAGACGGACGACGAGGCGGTCGTCGAGGCGGCGAAGCTGGCGGGCGCCCACGAGTTCGTCGCCGACCTCCCCGACGGCTACGACACGATGGTCGGCGAGCGCGGGGTGAAACTCTCGGGCGGCCAGCGCCAGCGGATCGCCATCGCGCGGGCCATCCTGCGCGACCCGGCGATCCTCGTCTTCGACGAGGCGACCAGCCACGTCGACAACGAGACGGAGGTCCTGATCCAGCGGACGCTGGCTGACCTCGCGGCCGACCGCACCACCTTCGTCGTCGCCCACCGGCTGTCGACGGTGAAAGACGCCGACCGCATCCTCGTCGTCGACGGCGGCGAGATCGTCGAGCGGGGCACCCACCAGCAGTTGCTGGCGGCGGACGGCCTCTACGCCAACCTCTGGCACGTGCAGGTCGGCGACGTGACCGCGCTGCCGGACGCGTTCCTGGAGCGCGTCCGGCGGGAGGAGTCGGCATGAGCGGCGCGGACGCGACCGGCGGCGACCCCTACCGCGCCGACGCCCGGTGGCCGGTGCTGGCGCTGCTGTGGGAGTACGGTCGCCCGCACCTCCCCTACGCGCTCGCCGGGCTGGTGGTCCGCCTGCTGTGGATGCTGCCCGGCCACGCCAGCCCGCTGCTGGTCGGCTACCTGTTCGACACCGTCTTCAGCGACACGACCCCGTTCACCCTCCCGCTGGTCGCCGCCGACCTGGTCCCGGAGACGCAGGTCGGCCAGCTGTACCTCGTCGTCGGGCTGATCCTCGCGATCTCGGTGGTCGGCCAGGCCATCGAGTGGGTCCGCTCGCTGGCCTGGGGGGTGTTCGCCTACCGGCTCCAGCACGACGTGCGCGTCGACGCCTACGACACCGTCCAGCGCCTGGAGATGGGCTTCTTCGACGACCACCAGACCGGCGAGGTGATGAGCATCCTCAACAACGACGTCGACGCCATGGAGACGTTCTTCACGGACACCATCGACGACGCGGTGACCGTCGTCACCCGCCTCACCGCCTACGCCGTCCTCATGGCGCTTCTGAACTGGCAGTTCGCGCTGGTCGCGCTCGCCGTCACGCCCGTCATCGTCGTCGCCAACTACGTGTTCTCGGGGTACATCGGCGAGATCTACGGCCGCGTCCGCGAGACGCAGGGCAAGCTCAACGCGCAGCTGCGGGCCTCGATCACCGGGATCTCGGTGGTGAAGGCCTACACCGCCGAGCCGTACGAGCGCGAGCGGGTCGAGCGCTCGTCCCGGAACGTGGTCGACGCCGTCGTCGACGCCATCGACCTGGGGTCGTACCACTACCCGATGATGCGCTTCCTGACGGGCGTCGCCGTGGCGCTGACCTTCGGCGTCGGCGCCGTCTGGGTGGTCGGCGGGCCGCCCGGTCCGTTCACCGAGCCGCTGACGACCGGCGCCCTGGTCACCTACCTGATCTACGTCCAGCACCTCAGCTGGCCGCTGCAGGACGTGGCGAGCGTCGTCGAGAGCTACTCGGACGCCGACGCCTCCGCCCAGCGCCTGCTCGGCGTCCGGACCGCCAGCCAGTCCGTCGAGGAACGCGACGACGCGGCCGAGCTGACCGACGTTCGCGGCCGCGTCGAGTACGACGGAGTGACCTTCGGCTACCCAGAGAGCGAGCGCGGCGGCGACCCCGAACCGTCCGGATCCGCCGAGGGCCCCGTCGTCGAGGACGTGACCTTCGAGGTCGAGCCCGGCGAGACCGTCGGCATCGTCGGCCCGACCGGCGCCGGCAAGTCGACGCTCCTGAAGCTGCTCGTCCGCTTCTACGACGTGGACGAGGGAGCGGTCCGCGTCGACGGACGCGACGTGCGCGAGGTGACCCTGGAGAGTCTCCGCGGGGCGGTCGGGTTCATCAGCCAGGACCCGTTCCTCTTCTCGGGGACGATCCGCGAGAACGTCGCCTACGGCACCCCCGGGGCCGACGCCGAGGCCGTCTGGGCGGCGCTCGAACGGGCGGAGGCCGACACCTTCGTCGAGGGGCTGCCCGACGGGATCGACACCACCATCGGCGAGCGCGGCGTCAAGCTCTCGGGCGGCCAGCGCCAGCGGATCTGCCTCGCCCGCGTGATGCTCCACGACCCCGCCGTCCTCGTCCTCGACGAGGCGACCAGCCACGTCGACAACGAGACCGAGGCGCTCATCCAGCGCTCCATCGAGTCGCTCGTCGCCGACCGCACCACGCTGGTCGTCGCCCACCGGCTCTCGACGGTCAAGGACGCCGACCGCATCGTCGTCCTCGACGACGGCGAGGTGGTCGAGCGGGGGAGCCACGGGGAGTTGCTCGACCGCGACGGGCTCTACGCCACGCTCTGGCAGGTCCAGGTCGGCGACGTGCAGTCGCTGCCCGACGAGTTCGTCGACCGGATCGAGCGCCGCGCCGACGCGCTCGACGACGACTGAACCGGTGGGGACGCCTCTCAGGAGACGGGACTCCGGGCGCCGCAGGCCCGCTCGACGGTCCCGGCGAGGTCGGCCAGCGCCGCGGCCGCCGGCGCGTCCGGGCGGTGGGCCGCGACGGGGACGCCGGCGGCCTGCGCGTCGGCGACCGCGGCCGACTCGGGGACCGTCGTGACGGGGCCGCCGAGTTCCCGCGCGACCAGGTCCGTCGGCGACGCCTCGCTCGCGCGGTTGAGGACGATGGCGGCCAGTCCGGCGTCGAGTTCGCGGGCGAGGGCACGGGCGCGGAGCGCGTCACCGAGCGCCGCCGGCGCGGGCTCGGTCACGAGGACGCAGGCGTCGGCGACGAGCAGGCCCAGGCCCACGTCGCCGCACATCCCCGCCGGGCAGTCGACGACGACGCGGCCGTACGCGTCCCGGACCGCCTCGACCGCAGCCACCAGTTCCGTCGGGTCGCAGGCCCGCGCGCCGGCCAGCGAGCGCCCGCAGGGGAGCAGGTCGACGGGCCCGCCCTCGCTGACGGCCTCGACCGGGTCCGCGCGGCCGGCGAGCACGTCGTGCAGGTCCGGCCCCCGGTCGGCCGGCAGGTCCGCCATCGCCAGGTCCGCGTCGACGACGACCGCCCCCAGCTCCGCCCCGAGGTTGTACGCCACCGTCGACTTGCCCACGCCGCCCTTGCCGCCGACGACCGCCAGGATCATCGCCCCCCGCCGCCGGTTCCGCCGGGCCGCACCTCGCGGTCTGCAGGCTCGCGTCCGCCGACCGATTCGCCCGCTCGACGGTGCTCCGGGGTACGGTCGGCCCCGCCCGTCCGCGCGAGCAGTTCGTCGATCCGCCCGCGGACCCGCCGGAGCGCCCGCCGGTCGGCGGCGACGGCCGCCCCGAGCGCCGCGTCGGACCCCCGCCCTTCAACTCGACTCCCGGGTCCGTCCCGCCGTCTCCCCGCCTCGCCGGGCCGGCTCCTCGACTCCCCCGGCTCGGCGTCGAGCCGTTCGTCGACGTCCCGGAGCCACGCCCGGACGGCGCCGGGGACGACCAGCCGCTCGGCGTCGGCGCCCTCGTTCACCGCCCGGCCCTCACCGGTGTCCGCCCGCCGCTCCCGGTCGGTTCCCGTGTCGTCGTCCGCCTCCGGCGACGGTTCGGCGTCCCGTCCGGGGAGCGGGACGCTGTCCCGTGGGACGACGGGGTCGCCCAGGTCGCGGACGACGCCCGCGGGGGTCGACTCGACCGCGGGCGCCGGGCCCGCCGGCTCCCCGTCGCCGTCCCCTTCGTCCGGTTCCGCCGGTTCCGTCGAGACGACCTCGGCGGGCGGATCGGCGGGCCGGGCGGGCGTCGCGTAGCCGGCGGTCAGCCGGCCCGTCTCCGGGACCGTCCCGGTGAAGGCGTCGCCGTCCCAGCCGGTCGCCGGCTGTCCCCGCCGCCGCGGCGGCCACACCGGGCCGTCGAGGCGGTTCTCGACGCGCACCCGACACGGGCGGTCGGCCGCGACGACGAGCGAGACGAGCGTCACCCCGTCGCTCCGTTCGCAACTCCACTCGAGCGTGACCATGGCGGCGCTGGTCGCCCGTTCCGGTATAAACTCACGGACGCCCGCCCGACCGGCGGGACCGCCGGCACGCCCCGACCGTCGCTGCCGTCGCCGCTCAGACCCGGATCACGGGCGCGTCGAGCCACTCGGCGGCCGCGTCGGGGCGTTCGAACCGGTCGCAGGCCACGACCACCGGCGCGCGGAAGTCGGCGACCCGCCCCACCGCCAGCGCCGCGGTGACCCCATCGACCGCGAACGGGTCGTCGACCGCCCCGGGGCCGCCCGGGACGGTCGCGAGGGCCGCTTCGTACTCGTCGCGGATCCGCTCGACCAGGTGCGCGCGGGCGCGCCGCCGGAGGTTGGCCCGCCGGTCTTCGAGCCGCCGCCGTCGCTCGCGGGCGTCGCGGCTCTCCCGGGCGAGTCGCTCGGCCCGCTCGACGGCCTCCCGCGCGGCGGCCCGCTCGGTCTCCCGCTCGCTGAGTTCGCGAGTCGCCTCGGCGAGTTCGGCCTCCAGGTCGCTCACGTCCCGGCCCGCCTCGCGGCCGGCCTGGACGCGGCCGCGCAGCGCCGCCACTCGCTCGCGGATCCGGTCGACCGCGTCGTCCGTGCCCGCCAGTCGTTCCCGCGGCCCGTCCAGATCCGGCGGCTCCGGCACGGTCAACTCGGCCAGTTCCGCGCGCACCTCGGCCAGTTCCGCGTCCTGTGGCGCCTCCCCGCCCCGCGAGCGCGCCGCGGCGGCCAGCGCGGTCCGGACCCGAACGCACACCGACGGCCGCACGCAGCCCACGTGCTCGTGGACCGCCCGCGGCCGCGGGCAGTCGACGGTCACCCCGCAGTCCGTATCGCTCCCCGCGTCGCCGCTGTCCCCGCTCCGCTCGTCCCGCGACTGAGACCCCTCGCGGACCGCGGCGGCGACACGGTCCGGATCGAGTCCCCGGTCGCGCAGGTCGACGGCCCGGCCGCTCGCGGGGTCGCCGTCCGGCCGCACCGTGATCCCCCCGTACTCGCTCATAGCTCGGCGTCGCGCATCCGCTCGGGGTCGGGGTAGTCGCTCCCCTCGGCGAACGTCGCGTAGGGCAGCGCCGGCCGGTCGCGGTCCTCGTAGGCCGCGGCGGCTGCCCGCACCGACTCGTCGACGGCCTCGTACTCGTTGAACGGTCGCGTCCGCTCGATCTGCACGTCGCCCCCGTGTTTCTCCCGGAGCCGCAGCGCCTGGAACGCCGCGAACTCCGTCTCCGCCAGCAGTGCAACCCGGCCGAACCGCCGGACGACGGCCCCCTCGTGGGTCCGGCAGATGTTCCGGAGCGTCCGCCGCGCCGCCCGCGAGTAGGTCACCACCAGCAACACGAGCGTCGATCGTACCGCCTCCCGACATAAAGTTATCGGACAGACAGAACGAACGCGTGTCAGGAGCGCGCTACTGGAGGAGGTGTCGCTTGCGGATCTCGGGGCCGTCGGCGCCGAACTCGACGACGGCGTCGAACAGGGATGCGATGCTGTCGACGGTCGTGCGGTCGTGTGCGGTCGGGTCGATGTGGAAGTGCGCCCGCGCGTCGGCGGCGTACAGCTGGCCGGTGATGGCGTGGAGGAACTCGTAGGCCGTCTCCACGTCGACGTACTGGAGCATCGCCGTCAGCGAGTCGAAGCAGACGGCCGGCGGCGTCTCCCACTCCGAGAGCAGTTCGCCGATGGTGATCCCCAGCCCGGTCAGGTCGCTCGGCGAGGAGACGTGCTCGACGGCGACCCCGTCGGGCCGGCTCCCGGGCGACTCGCCCACGACGACGACCGTCGCGTCGGCGGGTCGCTCCCCCGTCTCGCCGACCCACTGGTCGACGCAGTCGGTCGCGTCCCCGCGGAAGGTCACCCACAGCGCGGTCGCGTCCGCCGGGTTCGACGGGATCAGCAGGTCGGTACAGGCCTCGGCCTCGCCGCCGGTCATCGACGGCGCGGACAGCAGCACGGTCCTGGCGTCGGCCAGTTCTGAGTGCAGGTCGGTCATCCCAGTGTCGGTCTACCCGACGTAACCGCGGCCCGCCCAAAGTCCTTCCGTTCCGGCACCTGCGGGGCGCTCCCGCCGATCCCCGGCCGTCACTCCCCGTCGAATCGCTCGACGGCGAACGAACCGGGCCCGTCGACGAGCTCGCGCACCCGCTCGCGGGCCCCCTGTCTCGACCCCGCCAGCACGACCGTCCCGTCGACGCTCGCGTCCGCCTCGCTGACCGCCCGGTAGGCCGACAGCTCCCCCTCGAACTCCGTCGCGTACGTCCGCAGCGTCCCGCGGACCTCCCGCTCCAGCCCCGCCAGGTCCACCTCGCCGTCCTCGAAGGCTGCCAGCGCGTCCTCGACGTTGCGCAGCGCTGAGATGCGGTCCATGACCGGTCACGTGGTGCGGAGGTAGTCGGTGCGCGGCTCGTAGACCTCGCCCTTCTGTTTGAGCTGTTCGATCTCGTGTTCGGCCTTCGACTGGTCCATCCCCACCTCCTCGGCGCGGTCGACGACCACGTCGACCGGCGCGCCCTCGTCGTACTCGTCCTCCAGGTCCTCGATGAGCCCCTTGATGTTCTTGATGCGGTCGCGCTGGCTCTTGGACGTGCCCGCCTCGATCATGTCGGCGTCGAGTTCGCCCGTCTCGGGGTCGACGCCCACGTCCTCCATGCACGAGCGAACGATGTCGATGACCCGCGCGGCGTCGTCCTGGGTGACCTTGTCCGACAGCCGGACCCGCGCGGACGCCTCGGCCAGCCGCACCGTCGCCTCCAGTTTCCGCGCCGTCACGGGGACCGCCGCGTCCTCGTCGGTTCCCTGGGTCCGCAGGTCGACGTAGAAGTCCTCGATCTCCTCGCGGGCTTCCTCGGTCATCGTCGGGTAGCAGTTGCGCTTCGCGTAGGCGATGTACTTGCGCAGGAGCTCGGGCTCGATCGTCGGCGCCACCTCGTCGGTGACCGACTCGACCTCCTCGTCGCTGAAGTTCGACGAGTTCGACTCCACGCGGTGGGTGTGCAGCTCCCCCGCGAAGTTCGTCCGCAGGATGTGGTCCGCCAGGTTCCGGTCTTTCTCCTCGTTGGGCTGGTCGGTGACCGTGAAGATCAGGTCGAACCGCGAGATCAGCGCCGGCTCCAGGTCGATCTGCTCGCTGATCGGCTCGTACTGGTCGAAGCGGCCGTACTTGGGGTTGGCCGCACCGAGCAGCGAACAGCGGGACTTGAGCGTCGCGTTGATGCCCGCCTTCGAGACGCTGATCTCCTGCTGTTCGAGCGCCTGGTGCATCGCCGAGCGGTCGTCCGCGGCCATCTTGTCCAGCTCGTCGACCGCAGCGATACCCTGGTCCGCGAGGACCAGCGCGCCCGCCTCCAGCGTCCACTGCTGGCCGTCTCCGAAGTCGTCGCGAACAGCTGCAGCGGTCAAACCGGCCGAACTGCTGCCCTTCCCCGAGGTGTAGACCGAACGCGGCGCGATGTTTTTGATGTATGATAGCATCTGGGAATTGTGCGAGAGGACGCCGTTCGATACGTAGTTGTGTGTCCCCTCGATTTCGAGGTCGTAGACCCACTCGTCGTCCGGTTCGACTGGTTCGAGCGACTCGACACGGTCGGGTACTGCGACCGTATGGCCACCGTCTGCCGCTGCTGGGGAATCAGCAGTTTCGGGCTGAACTGATGGACGAACGGCGACCTGCTGGCCGGCTTCGAGATTCTCGGCTCTCACCGCTTCGAACCGACCGCCGGACTGAACGAACAGCGGGTGCGACGGCGTCACATCGAGTTCGCGGCCGGTCGACGTGCGGACGCGATACATCCGCTCCGGCGCCTCGCGTTTCCAGACCTTGGTCGCCCGCTGTGGGGCGAGATTCCCATCGTCCTGCAGTGATGGGACTTCGAAGTCGACGGTGTCCCAGACGCCGTCGTCGACGAGTTTCGGATCGTCGAGGTTCTCTTCGACGAGTTCTCGTATGGGCATCTCCGACCCGTCGGCGAGCGTCACGCGGGTATCGCCTGCGACGCACTTCCCCGTACCCGGGTCACCGATCAGGAGCATATGGAGGTCGCCACGGATCCGGGACTCGTCGGGGAGGTGCTTGGTCACGCCCGAGAACAGCTGGAGGATCATCGAGAGCTTCTCGCGCTCGTAGCCGTAGATGGAGGGGGCGATGGCGCCGACCATCTCGTCGTAGATGTTCTCGCGGCCGGAGAGCTCGATGATCTCCTGTTTGTCCTCCTCGGTGATGTCCATGTCCTCGAACTGCTCGTCCTCGATCTCGACGGCGAAGCCGTCCATGTACACGTCGAACATGGGCGACTGGTCCTGCTCGCTGCCCTGCTGGTCGAGCTTGAGGACGCCGGAGACGCGGACGTGGTCGCCGGCGGTCACCTCGCCGGTGATGTCGTCCTCGATGTTCACGTCGATGCTCTGGGGCGTCTCGCCGCCGCGCAGCCCCTCGGGGGACTCCTGTACCCGAATTTTCTGGGCGTCGATGAACTCCGACTGGTCGAAGTTGATGCGGAACGGGCCCTGCCGCTCGCAGCCCTGGCACTCGTGGGGCTCCTGGAAGTCGCCGGACTCCTGGGGGATGCGCGTCAGCGTCCCGCAGCGCTGGCACTCGAAGGCGGCCTGGGTGATCTTGGGCTTGACGTCGGTGGCCTTGCGGACGATGCCGCGGACGGAGATGAGCTGGCCGCGGTGGTCGGCGCGGATCTCGCGGATGTCGGTGGTGTCGGGGAGGTTGTGGACGCGGACGTGGGCCTGCCCGAGCTTCACGTCGACCGGCAGGTCGTACAGCCGCAGGGCCTCCTCGGCGTACTCCCGGAGTTCCTCCGGGTGGGAGCGCACGTCGTCGGCCAGGTCCGGGTCGAACCGGTGGATGTCCTTCCAGTCGAGATACAGCGACTTCTGCTCGGTCGGGTACTTCTGGGCGAGCTCGCCGATCTCGTTGCGGTAGTAGTCCCGATAGAGCTCCTCGAAGGAGTCTATCAGCTCGGTGTTCTCGGCGCGCGCCATTGACTGGGCCAGGTTAGCCCTCCCTCGGGTAAGAAGGTTCGCAAACCGGGGCGGAAGTGAACGCCGCGGGCGGCGAACCGCGGCGGGACCGCCCGGCGGCCCGTCCGGCGGTCACCAGCTCACGTCGTAGGTACAGCGGTCGGCGCCCTCGCTCCGGCAGGCGCCGACCTCGCAGACGCACACGAACCCGTCGGCGTGAGCGACGGCGGCGCCCTCGACGACGCCCCGGTCGAACGCGCAGGGGTAGGGCGTCCGACACTCGACGCGGCCGTCGGCGGCGCCGATCTGCCGGAAGGCGTACCCGCCCGGGTCACCGCCGCGGTGGCCGGCCCGGCACACTCCGTCGAGGGCGGCGAGCGCGGCCGGCACGCCCTCGGCGTCGTCGGGGAACGAGACCGCCCGGGCGATGCGCTGGCCGAGCGCGTGGACCGCCTGGTCGCCGACGCTGTCGTGGATCGCCCCCACGGCGTCGACGTAGCCCGCGAGCGGGTACCACTCCCCGGGGTCGGCCGCGGCGAGTCCCGCGTCTTCGAGCACGACCAGCGCCGACTCCCGCGCGTCGGTCGAGAACTGCTCGACGCCGGCGGCGACCGCCCGGACCCACTCCCCGGCCACCTCCATTCCGGTGACCGGCCGGTCGCCGCGTGCGGAGTTCATACCACTACGGACTCCCTCGCGGTTAAAATGCACACGGCCAAACCAGTTAGGAGCCCGGACCGACTGCGGACCCCGAAGAGAGGGAGATATCAGGGGTACGGTCGCCCTCGCTGTCCGCCCCGTGGCCGAGTGCCCCTCGGCCACTCGAACCTTGGGCGGGTCGCACCGTCAGTGGACCCCCTCGATATCGGGGGTATTGATCATTCGGTCGGTGCGGTCGCCGGTCGTTTCACGCCGTGATACCGCCCCGACGTGTTTTTGTGTGATAATAACAGACAGTGGAACGATGTCGGGTCAAGGGCGATCGACGGGCGAAGAGACGTGTCCGGACTGTTCGGCGGAACTCGTTCAGGACGGTCCAGGCAAGTACTACTGCGTCAACTGCGGCTACTCGCGCAACGAGAGGGTCTGAGAGCGAGCGATATGACTCGTCTCCGTTGATTCAGATTTAGCGTTCAGTAGGGCCAGCGGTTCCCGAATTCGTACTCCTCCGCCCAGTTGATCGACGGCATCTCGGTGTCGGGATCGTCGACTCTGAGCGAGATCGACGTGTCGAACTCGTCGGGATCTACGAGATATGCCTGGGCGGTCTCCGCACAGTACACGAGAAACCAGTCGATACTGTCCCTGTCCGTGCTCGAATTAGGGTGGAACCGAATTCGGCCGTCCTCGACCCATCCCGTTTCGACGCCGAGCCGAACGACCGTATCTGCTGCGTCCACGAGGAGATCGTACTCCGAGATAGTCACCGCTCTCGCGAAGTCGAACTCGCGCTGACGGAGGCACTCGCTGGCCCGCTCGACGGTGGGACGGTCGTTCGCCGTTGTCGCTCCATCGGGCCGGGGCGGCCACCGCTCCTCGAACCGATACTCCTCGGCCCAGTTGATCGTCTCGTGTGACTGCTCGGGGTCGTCGATGCGGAGTTGCATTCCCGTCCCGAACTCCGCCTCGCCGATCAGGTACATCGAATCGAGGTCGGGCACGTAGACGATGAAGTAGTCCACGTCCCCCTCGTAGTCCATGTAGGTGTTCCCGGTCGAGTTCGTGTGCTGGGACTTTCCGTGAAACTCGATCTTCCCGTCCCGGATCCACCCCGTTTTGATCTGCACCCGTAGCAGTCGGTCGGCCGGCGTCGCGACGACGATATCGTACCGCTCGTTGTCCCCAAACGGTATCGAAACCGAGATGCGCCGACGCTTCAGTTCCGCGATCACGGCTGCCTCGGTCGCGTCCCCCCGCTCGTGTGACTCCATCGCGTACGGGTCCCGCGTGATACTATTTATCGATACGTGCCCGCGAGGGTTCAGAGCGCTCGACTATCGCGAATAGAGCAAGAAGTGGGATCGCCCAGATTTGAACTGGGGGTACAGCGTCCCAAACGCTGAAGGTTACCAAGCTACCCCACGATCCCGCGTCGTCTACTCCGTGGGACGCAGGGTAAAGCGTTTCGCTGCGCACCCGTTCCAACCCCGAATCCTCGCCGGTTCCCCCGAAAGCACCCTCACAGCCCCCAGAACGCGTAGATCCCGAGAGTCGTGGCGGCGGCGAAGATCAGTTGCAGGGGCGTGCCAACTCTGAGGTAGTCGGAGAAGCGGTAGCCGCCGGGGCCGTAGACGAAGAGGTTGGTCTGGTAGCCGACGGGAGTCATAAAGGCCGTCGAGGCGGCGAAGGTGACGGCGAGGATGAACGAGAAGGTGTTCACGCCGAGCTGGCGGGCGGCCTCGACGGCGACGGGGATCATGAGGACGACGCTGGCGTTGTTGCTGATGACGTTCGTGAGCAGCGCGGTGACGAGGTACATCACGGCGAGCACGCCCAGCGGCGGGAGCATGGTCGCCGACTGGACGACCAGGTCGGCGATCAGATCGGCGCCGCCGGTGTTCTCCAGGGCGATGCCCAGCGGGATGACGCCGGCGAGCAGGAAGATCACGTCCCACTGGACGGCGTCGTAGATCTCGGTGGGTTTGAGACAGCCCGTGAGGACCATCAGGAGCGCGCCGGCCAGCGCGGCGACGACGATGGGGAGGAGGTCGACCGCGGCCAGGCCGACGACGCCGAGGACGATCCCGACGGCGACGGGGATCTTCGAGCGGCGGTAGTCCGGGCGGTCGATCGTCTGTGCGACGATGAAATCGCGGTTGACGTTGAGCCGCTCGATGCTGTCGGGGGGCCCCTGGATCAGGAGGGTGTCGCCGACGCGGAGCCGCACGTCGTCCATGCGCTGGCGGAACAGCTCCCGGCCGCGCCGCAGGGCCAGCACCGTCGCGTCGTAGCGCTGGCGGAAGTTCGCCGTCCGGAGCGTCTCGCCGACGAGGTTCGACCCCGGCGCGACCACGACCTCGACGAGGTTGTCGCGCTCGTTGGGGGTCTCGAGTTCGTCCTCGTCGACTTCGACCTCGGGGAGCAGGTCCAGCCCCTCGGCGTCGGACAGTTCGACGAGCGTCCCGCGGTCGGTCCGCACGGCGAACACGTCGCCGGCCCGGATCGTCTTGGGGTCGAGCGGCTCGGTGAACGCGCGGCCGTTCCGTATCAGCTGGACGAAGTCGATGTCGAAGTCGGTGTCCCGGAGCGCGTCGCGGACGGTCGCGCCGACCAGCGGCGAGTCCTCGCGGACGACCACCTCGGTGAGGTACTCGCCCATCTCGAACTCCTCGGTGAGGTCGCGGGCGACCGGGATGCGCTCGGGGGTCAGCCGCCGGCCGACCGTCAGGAGGTACGCCGCGCCGACGACCGAGAGGACGGCGCCCAGTTGCGTGAACTCGAACATCGTGAACGTCCGGCCGACGAGCCGCCCCGACAGCTCGGAGGCGAGGATGTTCGTCGAGGTGCCGATCAGCGTCAGCGTCCCGCCGAACATCGAGGCGTAGGAGAGCGGGATGAGCAGCTTCGAGGGGGAGGTCTCGCCCTCGTGGGCGAGGTCGGTGACCATCGGCAGGAGGATGGCGACGGCGGCGGTGTTGTTGATGAACCCGGAGATGGGGCTGACGAGGCCGATGACCGCGCCGAGCTGTCGGGACTCGCTGTCGCGGGTGAGCCCGGCGATCTTCGACCCGAGGATCTGGACGACGCCGGTTCGCTGGACGCCGTCCGAGAGGACGAACATCGCCAGCACGGTCAGCGTCGCCGAACTGGCGAACCCCGAGAGGCCGTTGTCGGTGGCCGACAGCCCCGCCTCGGGGTCCGAGAGGACGACCAGACCTTCGGCGAGCAGTCCGAGGTCGGCGGCGGCCGCCGTCAACGGCTCGACGACCAGCAGCGCGACGAGGACGCCGATAGCCGTGATGTCGACGGGCACCGGCTCGGTGGCGAACAGGACCAGCGCGACGAGGATGACGGCGAAGACGAACGCCGCGCCCGCGGTGATCCCGAGTGGCACGTCCGCACAGTCACAGGGATGCCGGAAAAAGGCCACTCATCGCTCGGCTCCCGGGCTCGGCCGGTCTCGCTACCGTACTCGCCCGGCGATCCGCCGCGGGAGACGGCCGGCCCGTCCCGTTCGCGACCCCACCAGGAGGGCCGAGCCGAGCACCGCGCCGGCGCCGACCGCGGGGTGGGAGCCGGCGGCCGACCGCCCGGTCCCCGCGGCGGACCGGGCGGAGTCGACGGCCGTGGCGGCCGTGTCGCGGGCGTGCCAGGCGTAGGTCGCCGCGAACTCGACGGGCGTCGTGACGGTCCCCTGCGCGGTCGCGGTGCCCGCGCGGATCCCCGCCAGCACGTCCGCGACGGTCATCGTCGCCCAGTCGACGCCCGCGGGGAGCGTGACGCTGGTGAACGCCCGGCCGACCAGGCCGGGTCGGTGGGCGTCGCTGCCCCCGACCGTCGGGTATCCCTCGGCGGCCGCGAACCGGCGGGCCCGACGGTTCCCGTACCCGGTGACCGCGACGGCGTTGCGCGTCTCGACCCCGTCGACATCGCAGTCGGCGAGGACGGACTGGCGGACGCCGTGGCGGCTGACCTGGAAGGGATGGGGGACGACCGCGACGCCGCCGGCCGCCCGGACCGCCGCGACCGTTTCGGCGAGCGGCCGGTCGGGCGCGGGCGCCCGGTCGACCCCGAGTGCGAGGAGGTGCCCGTCGGCGGTCGAGACCTCGACGCCCGGCACGACGAGGAGATCCGTCCCCGCGGCGGCCTCCACGGTGGGTCCGACACCTGCGACTGTGTCGTGGTCCGTGACGGCGACGGCGTCGAGGCCGGCCGACAGCGCCGCGTCGACGACCCGCTCGGGCGCCGCCGAGCAGTCGTAGGAGGCGTCCGTGTGGACGTGGGCGTCCAGGGTGATCGTGCGGGTCGGGTCCGGCCCGGTTCCGGCAGTCATTGCCTGTTCCAGGCCGTCGACGAGGATAAGTCTGTGGGCGCCGCGTGTCGGGAGCTACCACGGAGTACTGTCGGCCTACCGCCTCGGTCGACGGCCCCACCGCGCTCGCTACCGCTCGTCGTCGCGCAGTTCCATCGTGGCGACGATCTCGTAGGGGTCGTCGCCCTTCCGGATCCCGTCGAGCAGCAGGAACGCGTCGTCGGGCGAGAGGAAGTGGGAGGTCACGGCGCGGCCCATCGGCGTCGGTTCCAGCCCGTCGATGAACTCGTACTCCAGCAGCTTGCCAACCGCGTGTTTCGTCGGCACCTCGCCGATCATCCGGTCGTTGAGCCGCTTGGCGTGTTTCCCGCCGACGGTGACGTTGGCGAGCGTCTCCTCGACGGCCGCGCCCTCGTCGTAGCGGGTGATCACGGGGTCCATCTCCCCCTTCAGGAGCTTGAACGCCACCTCGTCCTCGCTCATCTCCTGGCTGTTGTGATACGACCCGTCGGGTTCGACGAGGACGTAGACGGTCCCCTTGTCGTGGTAATCCGGACGGCCGGCGCGACCGAGCATCTGGTGGAACTCCTGGACGGTGAGCCACTCGATGCCCATCGCCAGCGAGTCGAAGACGACCTGCGAGGCCGGGAAGTCGACGCCCGCCGCGAGCGCGGCGGTCGTGACCACGGCCGCCAGGTCCTGGTCGGCGAACTGTCGCTCGACCTTCTTGCGCCGGCGGTGGTCCAGCCCGGCGTGGTAGGGGGCCGAATCGTACTCCAGTTTGCGAGATATTTCGTGACAGCGCCGCCGGGAGTTGGTGAAGATGATCGTCTGGCCGCGGTAGCCCTTCGACGACTTCGTGTCGAACGCCCGCCTGACGAGCTTGTTCTCGATCCGCATCTTCTCGCGGCCGTCGGCGAAGGTGACGTGGCGTTCGATGGGGACGGGCCGCTCCTCGAACTCGATGAGCTGGGCGCGCAGCTGCTCGGCCAGATCGCCGGGGTTGCCGACGGTCGCCGAGAGGTAGATCCACTGGGTCCCGTCGGTGCTCTTGTTGTCCGACAGCTCCCCGCAGTAGTGTTTCAGCCGGGAGATCAGGCCGTCGAGACGGTGACCCCGCTCGTCCTCGCCGAGGGTGTGGACCTCGTCGATGACCACGGTCCCGATGTTGCCCAGGTCCTTGCCCGTCCGCAGCGCGTGGTCGATGCCCTCGTAGGTGCCGACGATCACGTCGGCGCCGGGGTCGAAGCGGCCGCCGCCGTCGTTGATGCGGCTGGCGCCCACGCGCAGGGACACGTCGACCATGTCGCCGTAGCGCTCCTCGAAGGACTCGTGTTTCTGGTTGGCGAGCGCGACCAGCGGGACGAGGAAGAGCATCTTGCCCTTGCCGTTCAGGACGCGGTCGAGGCCGGCCATCTCGCCGATGAGCGTCTTCCCGGTCGCGGTCGCGCTGACGACCAGCTGGTCGCGGCCCTCCGTGACGCCGTTCTCGACGGCGAGGCTCTGGACCGGCAGGAGCGTGTCGAACCGCCCCTCCAGGTGGTCCTGAATGCCCGGGTGGAGATCCAGCGAGTCCACAGGTACAGGATCGACCTCGTCGACGGTCGCGGAGATCTCGTCGAACTTCGTCAGGTCGGGGTCGAGGTCGCCTTTCAGGAGATTGGACACGCGGTCGAGGTCCTGGACCTCGGTGAGAAGGTCGTAGAGGCGGTCGCGGGCGCCGCTGGTGATCTCGCCCTTGTAGGCGAGTTCGCGGTCGAGTTCCGCCCTCGCGCAGTCGGGGCAGATGTACTCCCCGTCGGCCTCGATGGCCGTCTCCGAGGTGATGGGCGAGTAGTGGCCCTCGCTGGCGCAGTAGCGGCAGGTGCGGACGGCCTTCGCCTCCAGCTGGTAGGCGTCGAGCAGTTCCTGCAGCCGGCGGCGAACCTCCGGGGAAGTCTGCTCGGAGATGCGGATGCGGGAGGCCGAGCGGGCGAGTTCGACGAAGAGATCCGGCGGCCGGGGCTCCTCGTCGGTGCCCTGTTTCACGCGGAGCCGGGCGGGTCGCGGCCCGGCGCCGGTCTCCTTGAGTTCCAGTATCGCGTGGAGGCGCCGCTCTCCCTCTCGCACGACGGCGACGCGCACGTCGTCGCCGTACTCGTGGAGGAACAGCGTCCCGACCTCGCCGACCTGCTGTGACACGGTCCTCCGTCGGTCCGGCAGGTATTTGAGCCGTTCGGACTGCAGCGAGTGGAGCGCCGGCCGGAGGGGGCCCGTCCCTCTGCCCCGTCGGCCGACCGCGGACCGCTCAGAACAGCGTTTCGAGGACTCGCTCGGACCCTTTGAGCCGTGACCCGGTCTCCGCGTCGTCGCTCGCTTCGCGGTCGACGACCACGATGTCCTCGGCGTCGGGCTGCCTTCCCCTCCACGCGTCGGACCCGTCCAGGAGGGCGTCCCGGACGAACGACCTGAAGTCGGTGTCGTAGAGCGGCACCTGGGGGCCGCCCTCCTCGGCCGTGTACTCGTCCATGGCCGTGCTCCCGCCGGTCACGACGAAGAGGAGCCGTGTCCGGGAGTCGTCACCGAAGCTCCGGTACAGCCGGGCGAACGTCTCGACGGCACTGTCGTTCGCCGCGATGTCCGGGTAGTGGACCGCACACACCACGACATCCGCACCGAGGACCGCGTTGTGTATCCGGCGACCGGTACCGGTTTCGTCAGGAGTCGCCTTCGGAACGGCCAGCCGCAGGTATCGTTTCGTCCGGTCGACGAAGCGATTTCTCGTTCGGTTGCGAGCGGTAACCGCGTCGTCGATCGCGTTGAAGTGGTACTCCGTGAACCGGGTCGCGGGGAGTGCCCGGGCCCCGACGGCGACGGTCTGACTGAACCAGCCGACCGGGCGGAACTGGAACCCGCGCCTGGTACCGTCCTCACGACCGCTCCGGCCGCCCGTGTCCACGACATCCGTCAGGTCGTCCCAGGAACTGACGTTAGACGCCCGCAGCAGCCACTCGTGGCTCTCGGTCGTCACGGCGGCGTCGCCGTAGATCTGTCGCACCGTCTGGTACAGCCCGCCGGTGACGTTGGCCTCCGTGATCCCGTCGCCGTCAGCCGAGACGATGACCATCGTGACCGGGTTCCTGTACCGCGTGAACGAGCCGAGGAGGACGGCCACGACCAGGACCGCTCCGAGGTCGCGCCACAGGTACCGTGCCTCGACGATCGCCGCGCCCGACGCCAGGTGGTACTCGAGAAACCCGATCGCCGCGACGCCCGCGAGCACCGCGTGGAGCCCGTTCGCCGCCGCGGGGAACTCCCTGACGTTGCCGGAGACGTTCCGTCCAGCGAGTGCGACCGCCGACCCGACGAGCAGACCGACCGCGAGAAACGGAACCTGGGCCCCCCACTGGATCGCGTACCACCTGCCCTCCCCCGTCACCGCGACGTAGAAGACGGGGAACAGCGGCACGAGCGTCAGCGCCTGCATCTGCTTCGACGAGTCCAGCAGGAAAAACAGGAACAGCGTGACGACGAACGCGACGGCCGTCGCGACAGCCGCGGCCTTCGAGAGGCCCAGCGCGCCGAGGGTTCCGGTGACCGCACCGTAGACGATGCCGCCGCTGTCCCAGGCGTCGACCAGCATCCGCGCCAGGACCGCGCTCGCGGCCCCGACGAGGAGCGCCGAGGCGACGAGCAACACCGCGTCGATGCCGTCCCACCGTCGCCGGAGCGACGTCTCTGCTGTGTCTCCCATGTCCTCGCTGGTCACTCCAGGTCCACGGTGCTGTCGAACTCGGTGAACCGGTGTCGCGCGATCAGTTCGTCGATGACCGTCGCCTCGTCCTCGGTGACGAACATGTCGTGTTCCGGCGTCCCCATGTTCACGACCTCGTCGCGGACGACGTACCCGCCGCGGCCGCTGGCGCTCCAGTCGTGGTAGTCGTCCAGTCCGTCGAGCGCGTGCGTGTGCCTGATGCGGATGTTGTCGCGCTTGTCCGACCGCTCCGTCTCGTAGGTGTTCAGGTAGCCGTTACCCGGCTGGGAGACGAGGCCCAGGTTGTCGAGGAAGACGCCGCCGACGAACGGGACCATCGCGAAGTCCCACGGATTGGCGTTGCCGACCTTGCTGGGGTGGTACCCCTCTCTGTTCCCCTCGACGTAGACGCCGTTTTTGACGAGGCTCTCGTGGACATCCTCGAAGTACGGGTCGCCGCTCTCGTCTCTGTCGAGCGCACGGCTCAGGTACACGGGGTAGACCCGATGGTTCATGTACACCCCGTCGTCGTCCGGTGACGCCTCACCCGTCTCACCTTTGTTTTCGATCTGTCCGATATTTAGCGGGAGCGACCCGCCGAGGTTCCCGACCTCCTCGGCCTGCTCGACCAGGTTGGTCTTGATCTTTTTGTTCTCCCTCTCGTAGAGGTTCGCTTCGACGATGTCGTCCGACGTGAGAAGCCGTCCTTTCTCCTCCGGGTCGAGTATCTGGTGGTACGCGTAGGACTCCTCGTCAGCGCCGTCGAACGACATCTCGATGTCGTCGGGGCCGGTCCCGTTCTCGGTGAAGTCCGACCCCTCGTTGCGGATGAGACCCCGGACGCGCTGGTACTGCTGTTCCTCGCTCTCCAGCGTCTCCAGCCGTTCCGTCCGGCGCTCGATCTCCGTTTCGACGGGCGCGACGAACGAGGTGTCGAACGCCTGGAAGACGATCCCGCTCGAGCTCACGTCGGGCCGCCCGCCGTCCCGGCAGAGCTCGTCGAGGATGGAGGCGGGGTGGGCCTCGGAGAGGTCGTCGGAGAGCTCCTTGCGGAGCTGGTCGGCGTAGAAGTCCTCGGACCGGCCGACCCCGGGGACCTCCACCGACTCGACGACCGACGAATCGGCCGCCACCAGTCCTTCGAGGTCGAAGTTCGGCCGTTTGACTGCCCGGTCGAGTTCGTTGACGACGTCGTCGACACGCTGGCGCCGTTCCTTGGTGAGCGCGCTGGCCCGGTTCTTGATGTTGTCCTCGTCGAGGAACTCGCAGTCGAACGACAGCGAGTCGAACTCCGAGGGAGCACGGAACAGGTTCTGGTCGACGTTCTGGCGGGCCGCGTAGAACCTGTCTTCGAGCTCTTCCTCGGCGTCGGGGCCGAAGATGTCACCGAGCGCGTCGAGGAAGCCGCCCTCCTCGTCGGCCATCAGCCAGACGCGTTTCATCTCCGCGAGCCCCTGCAGGGACGCGGTGATGGTGTCCTCGTCGACCGTTCTGTTCTCGAGGCCGAGCGCCTCGAAGTCCTGATTGATCGCGTCGAACCCGGAAAAGTCGAGCGGGTCGTCCGGGACCTGTTTGGGGTTGTGCGCGCTGTCGATCGTGTTCGTGGCGTCGATGATGCTGTCGTTCAGGTCCGACAGTCGGTCTTCGAGGCGCTGGCGACGCGTGTCGACGTCGATCAGATACGAGAGGTCGTCCTCGACGGACGCCCGCCAGCCCTCGATCGCTTCGTCGCGCTCACCGTCCAGCGCCTCGCGTAGGTCCTCCAGGTCCGCCATCTCCTCCTCGAGCCGGTCGATGTCCTCGACGACGCTCTGCCACTCGCTGTTGAGGTCGCCCGCGGCGGCGAACCCCTGATCCGCGTCGAGCGCGATCCGGAACCCTTCGCGTATCGGCTCGGACTCGATCACGTGGAGGGCCTTCAGGATCTCCGTGCGCCGCTTGATCGCCCGGAGCTCGTCGCGGAGCACTCTCGCGAGCTCCCGGTCTTTCTCCTCGCCGGCGTACAGCTCCTCGACCGGGTCGAGCAGGTCGACGCTGCTCGCCGCCGTGTCGACGACTTCCTCGCGCTGTTCCCGGGCGGACATATCGTCGGTGAGCCCGTTCTCGGCGTTGTCGATCGCGTCCCGGAGGTCGGACAGGAGGTCCTCGTGCGCCTGGTAGTCGAGGTCGTCGAACGCCTGGTCTCCGAGCAACTGCTCGAACTCGTCCAATCGGTCCCGCGCCCGGCGCGCCTCCTCGCCGTCGAGGTTGTAGAGGTCGTGTGTCGCGTGCCCGTCCTGAGCGAGACCGGCCTCGAGCTGTTCGCCGGCGGTGTCGAAGTTCTCGACGATAGCCTCGATGGCGGCGTCGTACAGGTCCAGTTCCGTCTCGAGGGCGGCCTGTTTCTCCTTGCGGAACTCCTCGACGGCCTCCTTGGCCTCGGTGACGCCCTTCGCGTTGTACCGGAGGATCCGAGGGGAACACACCGTGAACGGCGCGTAACTCGCCGGGCCGCGGTTGTCGTTGTTGTTGTTGAGCTTGTTTCGGTGGTTCGATTCGAGATTTCGGTGAGCGATCATCGCGTAGGCCACCGCCTCCTCGAACAGGTCGTCGTCGCTCGACGGCCCGTAGGGGACCAAGACGACGTTCTGGAACGGGTCGCTCTGGGTGAGGCTCACGTACTCGATCTCCGAGAGCGCCGCGTGGGCGTTGGCCCGCGTGTCGTTCTCCTCGCGCGGCCCCGGGAGCACGCCGAACAGCTCGACGTCCGTGGCGCCGTGGGTCTCGTTGATGCGCTTCGCGAGATCGAGGAACATCCCCGATCCCGTTCCGCCGCCGAGGCCGACGACGATGTACACCTTGTTCGAGTTCCCCGCCTTGTTGACGACCCTCGAGAGCGGGTCCGTCCCCGTCCCCGCCTGGCTCGCGTGGTACAGCGCCTTGCTCAGCGCCCGCCGCCTGATGACGCCCTCGCTGTAGTTCTCGTTCTCGTCGAGCAGCTCCGGGTTCTGGTCGAACCACCACGCCTTGAGGTTGGCCTCGGTCGCGATGTCGGCCACCGTCCCCGGGAACGTCAGGCCGTGCGCGCTCGTGTACCGCTGGTCGGTCTCCTCGATCGGGTTGATGTATTCGAGTTCCGTCGTCGCGTTGTTTCCGTACTCGCCGAGTTTCTTCTCGATCTCGTCGTTTATCGAGCTGATACGTTCGACGTCGTCGTCCTGCTCGGCCCCGGTTACCGTATCGATCACCACGGGATCGATACTCGGGTTGCTGTCGGCCTCTCGCGGCTTCAGCGCGTCCTCGAGCACCCAGTCCTGTTCGAGGAGCGTGTAGACCACCTGTTTCCCGGCGTTCCCGATCCCGATGATCGTGTCCGGGACCGTCACCCGACTGTCGGCTTCTTGTGCCGCCATATGGCACTAACACTTGTAATTATCTTATAAATCAATTGTGGTGTACTCACCGATTGCGGACAGACGGCGGCGCCGTTCCCCGGACGAACGTTCGGTACAGCCCGCCGGTCGGGGAGACACCTCATGTTCCCGGATCGCACGGGTCTCGCCGTTCGATCCCTCCGGACGCCCGGACTGTCCGGAGTCGACGACTGTTCAGGATCCGGTGAGATCACCCGATCCGTCGGCAACATGGACTGTAATCGTAACCGTAATTACACGGAATCGACCATTAATGGTCCTATGGGCGTCCAAGATCGGGTCTCTTCCTTGCGAGATAGGAGCGTGTTCGTGTTATGGGACTGGGTGGAACTCATCGGCTACTTCCTCGCTTTCCTCGCTTCCGCCGTGTTCGTGTCGAGGATGTTCATCCGCTGGTGGAACAAAGGTGGTGTCACGAAGGGGATCATCGCCGGTGTCTTTCCCGAGTTCGGCGTTCCCGCGGTCGTCGTCTACGTCGTGCTCGCGGGCTTTTTCGTCGGGCTGTTCGGGACGTTCCTCTTCGACTCGTACCGTCGCGGGAAGGGCGTGCTCGTCTTCCTGTTCGGGTTCTTCCCCGCGGCGGTCTTTCTCGCCGTCAACGGCGTCTTCCTCGATATGGTCGCCTCCCAGGCGAACGTACTCGCCTTCCTCGGTCTCGTCGTCTCCGTGGCCGCCGGACTGTGGTACGGCGGGATGCGCAGCGAGGAGTGGACCGACCTGTTCGAGGGCAACCGAGTCGTCCTCGACGACGCCGTCAACCGCGTCTGGTGGGCGGTCGCGGCCGCGCTGGCCGTCGTGTTCGTGGAAGCGCACCTCCGCTACCGGAGCCCCATCCAAGTCGTCGACAGCGGATTCGTCGCCCGGCAGGTGTACTTCTACGGGTTCGACCTCGGGGCGATCCTGCAGGACATCGCCGTCATCGGCGTGTTGCTCTTCTCGCTCAAGCAGTTCGCGAACTTCCAGGCCAACCAGAAGGTGATGATGATGGGCCCGGCACGGAGCGGAAAGACGGCCGCGTTCGGCGGCATGAAGGCCGCCGTCGAGGATGTCATCGACAGCGCGGCGATGAACGAAGACCGGGGAGCGACCCCGATCAACCAGGCGCGCGACAGTATCAAAGACGGCCGGTGGCCCGACCCCAACGAGAGGGGAGACGACGACATATTGCAGTTCGGGTACAAGTACGCGCCGGGGTTGTTCCCCAAACAGTTCCATTTCGAGACGTACGACTACCCCGGTGAGCGGCTGAACGACATCTGTCAGCACATCCTCGGTGACGAAGACCTCGAGGAGACCGAC
This sequence comes from Halosimplex halophilum, assembly GCF_004698125.1. Classification (NCBI taxonomy): domain Archaea; kingdom Methanobacteriati; phylum Methanobacteriota; class Halobacteria; order Halobacteriales; family Haloarculaceae; genus Halosimplex; species Halosimplex halophilum. The sequence continues at coordinate 93,325 of NZ_ML214298.1, read as the reverse complement.
AGGGCCGACCGCAGCGAGTCAGTCACCGAGCCCGGCCCGTCTCGTCGACCCGATTCGGACGAGGACGACGACGAAAGCGAGGTCGAGGCGGAGACGGACGAGGCAGTGACCGACGGCGGAACCGGTCGGCGGTCCCTGGGCAGCGACCTCGCCGACCGAGTCGAAGCACAGATCGAGGAGTCCGACACGCTCCTGTTTACCATCCCGATGGACGACTTCCTGCAACCGGTTCTGGAGCGGGGAAATCAACGGGAGTACTTCGACCTCGAGTACATCGGTTCCCGGGGCGACCTCCTCAGCACGGGACGCGACGAACAAGCCCCGAACGTCGTCGCCGTTTCGGACCTCGGCGATGAGGCACGCCAAACGATCGAGTGTATCCCATCCGGCGCGGAGGCGGGCTGGGTCCACTGGGAAGTCGGTGGCCGGATGTATCCGGAGTACCCACCAGGCAACCGGAGCGAGGAGAAGGGGTATCTGGAGTACTACCGCGACTTGGCTCGCGCCTACAGCGACAAGCAGTGTTTCGTGGTCGCGACGAAGGCGGACTACGTCTGGAAGGACTACCAGGAGATGAGCGTCGAGGAGGACCAGAGCTTCCCGATCCCGGTCGAGGAGGAGTACGACGGCTTCGCGACTCACGTCAGCCAGGAGGTGCTCGGAGCGGAATCGGACGTCGTCAACGACCTGATCGCCCACACGGAGAACGAGGGGGCCGTCTATCCGACGTGGTACTTCATCGACCCGGACCGGCGAGACAACGAAGACAAGTCGCTGATCAAGACGCGAAACGTCCCGAAGACGGTCTTCCAGGGGTCGATCCAGCTCCTCAGACGGATCCACGGGTGACCCGATGACGCTGAAACTCCACCCCGGTCCCACCGGCGAGATCGTCTACACGAGCGGTCCGCGGACGGACGAGCAGATCGATACATCTGTGGTCGATGATTTCAACGCTGGACTCCTGCTGGAGTACGACCCGTCGGCGGGGTACGTCTGGTCGTTCGTCGGCGTCCGTCGGTCGGATCCGGAACAGTTCATCGCCACCTACGAGACGGACGGGTCGCCGGACTTCCTCGACGAGTTTCAGCGGCGAGTACGCGAGGCGGTCGAGAGCCGGGACTGGGTCGTCAGGGACGGCGCTAGCGGCGGTCACGTCGTCTTCGAGAATCTCACGTCAGCGGATCCGACCGGCCCACCGATATCCGACGACCTGGCCGACGACCTGCTCGACCACTGCGGGACCCTCAGCTTCGCCGCCCCCGACGAGCTGACGGCGGTCCGTCTGTTCCGATACTTCTACGACCGCTACGGGGACGACCGGAGCTACGCGATCTGTCGGCAGCCGCCGTCGCAGTTCGACACCGACGCGGACATCTACATCGAGCCCAACGACCAGTTCGACGGCATCCGGCTGACCGGACAGGCGGCGGACGCCAGGCGGGACTGGAAGGTGGCGGATGCGACGGACGAGCTGTCGGAGTCGGTCGACGCGCTCGCCTCGGCGGCCGGCGAGAAACTGTCCGGGCACCGATCGGCTGCCGGGGTCGTGGCGGCCCTCGAGCGTCAGGGGTTCGACGAGGCGTTCCCGGTGACCGTCCGCCAGAAGGTCGATCCGGGCATGAACTGGGAGGGCGTCGCCAAGACGGGGCTGCTCGCGTTCGCCGTCGCGCTCGTCGCCGGTCTCGGCTACGCCGCGTGGCGCGGTTCGTTCACCGAGCTGGCGTCGCTCGCGACAGACTCGATCACGTACACGTTCCCGCCCCACCTCCCGCCGGTCGTCCCCACCGTCGAGTTCACGGCGGCGAACTGGCAACTCGTCGGCCCGCTGCTGGCGTTCCTGCTGGTTACCGTCGTGCTCAGACGGCGGGTGAGAGTCCCCATTCGGCGCGCGTTCTCGCGGCTCCGGTCGCTGCTCAGCCGGTCGCCGTTCCCGACGGAACTGGACCGCCGGGCCGAACAGGTGGTCGCCGACGCCGAGTCCCTGGAGTCGCTGGCCCGGTCGACCGACGAACTCGTCGGGCAGCTCTCGGACGGGTTCGCCGACCAGCCGGTCGAAGTGTCGACGACGGACCGGTCCTGGGTCTCGAAGCACTCGGCGACGCTTCTGGGAGTCGTCGGCGGTACCGCCGTCGCGGCCGTCCTGTTCGTCACCGCGTCGGCGATCACGGAGCTAGTCGTCGACAACTGGAATCCGGTCGTCGACGGGCTAGTGGTGGTCACCGCGCTGTGGGTCCTCGGCCACGCCGCCTACGCGGTCGGGACTCTCGCCGGCCGACTCTGGCCTTCGGGCTCGGTCCTGCGGCTTCCGCTTCGCCTCTTTACGCCCCCGTCGTCGACCGGCGGCTCGAATGGCCAGCAGGCCGACCGCGATGTTCGCCTCGAGGAGGTCAAGCGGCTGTCCGCGAACACCACCCACCAGACGCGAGAGACGCCCTCCCGGGAACAGATCTGGAAGTACATCGACGACGAGGACGCGGAAATTCGGGAGATCGCCGCGGAAGCCGCGAAGAAACTCGACGACGAGTCCTCCGGGGACGTGTTCGACAAACCCCAGCGCCAGAAGTACAAGCAGATCCTCCGGAACAGGAACCAGCAGCGGGGCCAGCGGAGCACTCGTGCCGACTCGAATACCTCCGAATCGAACCGGTCTCCGAACGACAAGCGGTCACGGACCGAGTCCCGGGGAGATTCCGGCGGGAAACCGGCCGGTTCGAACGCTTCGGGGAACGCCCCGGAGCCGGCACCGGAACTGGACCCCGTAACCGAGGAGCGGTCCTCGCAGTCACAGTCGAACCAGCGGACGGAGTCGACATCCGACGGGTCGGTCGCCGCGACGGCATCGGGTGGAGTGACCGACAAGTCGACCACGCCTGCACCCTCGGGATCGTCCGGATCCGCACCGATGGTCCGGTACGACGCGCAGAACACGGGATCGACGCCCGACCGCGGGCCGAAGAATTTCAAACGACGCCGCCGTGCGGACCTCTGCAGTTCGGGGTTCATCGGTTCCCCGACCACCAACGGCGAATACGTCTGCATCGCCGCGAAATCCGGGACCCTCTACGTATACGACCTACGGAACCACGAGGAACACTGGTCGATGGATCTCGGTTCGATCACTGCCCCTCCGTCCCTCCACGATGGAAGGGTCTACGTCCCGGTTGGTAGATCGGGAGAACGGGACCCGAGGGTGGCCGCGTTCGACCTTCAGACGAAGGAACGACGGGGCGAGTATCGACTTCCCGACATAGTCAATTCGACACCGGTCCACAGTGAGAATGTCGTCTACTTCACCAGTGACGAGCGGTTGTACGCCGTCGGAGACGGACTGGATCGCGACCGGTTCAAGATTACCGTCTCGGACATGGTGCCGGGGCGTCCAGTCGTCGACGACGACGTCGTCTATCTCTCGGACCGAGTTCTCATTGCTTTCGGGGCTGCCAACGGGTCGAAGATAGATCGCGACTGGGGGGTAAACTACGCACTCGACTGGGACCCGGTAGTCACCAACGACCTGATCTACGTTGTCACTAATCGTGACAAGTTCCACGTCGTCCGCAGTGACCCGAGCCGGGAAAAGGTCCGAGATGGGCCCTGGGAAGTAAACGGACGGTACGCGGCTCCCCCTGTCGTCTCTTCAGACAAAGCGGCAATATGTAAGGAAAGTGGAAAAATATACTGTTTCTCCGCGACTCTCGACGCCCTCTGGTCGAGGAACCTCAACTGCAATATCAACTCGGCGCCGGCGTTGACATCTGAGGGTCGTCTCTACGTCGCAGGCGAGAACGGCAGTGTCTTTGGATACACTCCCGACGGTGACCTGCTGGACATGTGGGACGATGCAGCGGGTAGTAACCACAGCCCGACCGTTGTCGGCGACCGGTTGCTCGTCGCGGACACCGACGGGCGGCTCCACATCCTCGAAGAGGGGTGACCCTGCGTCGCTGCCGGCGGTGGCGGCGACCTTCCGTGTCAGCGGCCCGCTCGGAGCACCGCCGCGTTACCCCTCGTCCAGCGCCTCGGGTTCGTCGTGCTGGACCGACCAGCCCTGGTTGATCCCGCAGGCCTCGCGCTCGGTGTACTCGATCTCGGTGTCCGTGTCGACCCGCGAGCCGCCCTCGACTGCCTCGACCACGAGCGGCACGTCCATCTGGCTGCCGCAACAGCCAACGTCGGTGAACTCGTCCCACTCGTCGCCCTCGGCGGCCGCGTCGTGGACCTTGGTGAGGTAGTTCCTGTAGTAGTCCGAACGGATCCGGGTACGGCCGTGCTTCCCGATGTCGGCCGGGAACGACAGCACCACCCGCGTCGCGAGCGGTTCAGTCGCCTCGTCGGGGGCCTGGCTGCTCATGTACCCCGGTTCGGGCGCGAGCGGTATGGAGTTTCCGGGCGCGTGCGTCGCTGGCAGGTCAACCCGGATCAGAGGCTATACGTCTCGCCGTCGACGGCCAGCGGCTCCTCGAACGCCCGGTCGGCGTCGAGGAAGTGGGAGACGTGGACCACCCGCGTCTCGTCCGCGTCGAGGTCCTCGCCCAGCGCGACGGCGCCCTCGACGGTCATGTGCTTCGTGCCGAACGTGCGGGCGCGCCCCTCGTCGTCGAAGTGGTTGCCGCCCGCCGGGTGGTGCTCGCACAGGTCGGCGGTCACGATCCCGTCGGCGAGCAGCAGGTCCGGGTCGTCGAGGACCGCCCTGGAGTCCGCGCCGATCCCGTAGGTCGTATCGCCGGAGACCGAGAGCTTCGCGCCGGTCTCGGGGTCCTCGACGGCGAGGCCGTAGCAGACCAGCGGCGGGTGGTCGACCGGGACCAGCGTCACCTCGAACCCGCAGGTCTCGAAGGGTTCGAAGGGCGTCTGGGGGACGACTGCGACCTGGTCGAGGTAGTCGTAGCGTCGCCGGACCGTCTCGGCGACGCTCTCGCCCGTCTCGGGGTCGCGCTCGTCGGCGGCGTGGACGGGCAGGCTGTCGAACAGCCGGTAGGCGTGCCCGAGGCCGTCGAGGTGGTCGAAGTGGATGTGCGTGATCACGGCGGCGTCGGGCAGCGGTACGTCGTGGCCGAGGAACTGGTGGCGGAAGTCCGGGCTGGTGTCGACCAGCAGCGACTCGCCGGTGCGCTCGTTGCGGACGTGCACTGAGAACCGCGAGCGCTCGACGCCGCGGTCGACCGCCCGCCGGCAGGTCTCGCAGTCGCAGCCGGGCGTCGGCGTCCCCGTCGTGTCGCCGGTCCCGAGGAGGGTGACTTCCATCGCCCGACCAAAGGACGCCCCGCCTCTAAAGGCCGTGGGCGCCGGCGATTGTCGTCGGTTCGTTCTAGTGGTGAGAGGAGCTGTCGGCAGTGGTGGATGTGCTCGTCACGCCCGCTATCTGTCGTATCTACCGCACTCGACGACAGGCGGTGAAAGCCCTCGGCGCGCTCGCGCCTTGCCCTTTCAGTCCGCCAGGACCGCGCTGCACCCGCATAGCACCGCGACCGCTCCGCCCGGCAACGCAACCGCGGACCGCCGGTAGCGAGCGCGACGGAGCGCGCTCGCGAGGGCGCCACCACTCCTCCCCGGTCGCGCCGCGTCCGCGGCGCGACACGCTTCCTGACCGCACACAGTCGGTCGCCAGCGGTGGCAGCGGCGGTCCCGTCGGCGGTCCCCGGCAGTGCCGCACTCCCCCGGTCAGATGTCGTCGAGGAAGCTCCGGAGCCGTTCGGTCGCGAACGCGCGGCGGTCGCGGAAGACGCAGTGGCCGGCGTCGTCGACGTGCAGCAGGCGGCCGTCGGGGAGCAGGTCGACGGCATCGCGGTCGCGCTCGCGCGCCGCCTCGTCCACGTCGGCGCGGACGACCAGCGTCGGCGCCTCGATATCGGGGAAGGCGTCCTCGGGGTCGACCCAGCCGCTGGTGAATACCCCGGTGATGTTCGGGCTGACTCGCAGGCGGGCGTCGGCCAGTAGACTCGCGAGCTCCTCGTCGCCGTCGGCGACGTGGCCGGCGAGTTCGTCGTCGGCCTCCAGCAGTTCGGCCTTGGTGTGGTCCTGCCACCACAGGATCCGCTGGCGGATCCCCTCGACCTCCGCCTCGTCCATGCGTTCGTCGCCGCGGTTGTCGGCGTTGTGGCCCAGCAGACAGGCGGGGTCGACCGCGACGACGGCCCGCGGCCGGCCCGGATCGAGCGCGGCGGCCGCGAGCACGGTATCCCCGCCCATCGAGTGGCCGAAGAGGATCGGGTCGGCGACGCCGAGTCCTTCGAGCAGGCCGATCAGGTCGGCCGCCCGGGTGTCGGCGTCGTAACCCGACTCGGGCGCCGACGACTGGCCGTGGCCGCGGGCGTCGTAGACGATCACGTCGTAGTCGTCGGCCAGGTCGCGGGCGAGCGGGAGCCGACAGCGCCCGTCGTCGAAGACGCCGTGGGCGACCACCAGCGGCGGCCCGTCGCCGCCGCTGCGGTCGTAGTGCAGTCTGACTCCCTCGGCGACCTCCACGTGGCCCGCCGTCCAGTCGGCCGGCGGGCGCGTCTCGATTGGCATGACGCCACGTACGCGCATCGGCCGCAAAAGCGTGCGGGCACCGGAACCGGAGACTGGTAGGGGTCCCCTCGCTCGTTCTGTCGCCGCGGGGGCGACGCGAGGAAAAGGCACATGGGCCCTCGGTCCGGAGTGTCGGGTATGTCAGAGCGGACGGACGAGCGGGTCGAGGACCTCGACGGCGACCTCGGCGACCCCGACGACGGCGACGTGGGGTTCAGCGACGACGAACTCGGGGTCGACGTGGACGCGCTGACCGGCGACCTCGACGGCGGGGGCGGCTCGACCGCCGACGCCGGGAGCGAAGCGAGCGCCGGGTCCGCCTCCGGGGCCGACTCGGGCCGGAGCCTGCGCTCGCGGCTGACGCCCTCGATCGGCCGCCCGAGCCTCGGGGTCAGCGTCCCCTCGTTGCGCTCGTTCCTGCTCGCCGCGGTGGTCGTGATCGGCGGGATGTTCGCCGGCAGCGCCGTCCCGCTGATCGGGTCGGTCACGGGCCTGATCGGCCTGTTCCTCGGCGCCTTCCTGCTGGGCGCGGTCAGCGGCACCCGCCGGTACGTCCCCGTGGCGGTGGCCGGCGCGGCCGCCGCCGTCTTCGCGACGATGATGCAGGGGGTGCTGACGCTGACGTTCGTCGAGAGCCTCGGGCTCGGGCCGACCGCCGCGCTCGGCGCGACCACCGGGATCGTCGTCGCCGTCCTCGGGCACTACTTCGGCCGGGACCTGCGCGACGGGCTCACCCGCGAGATTTAGTCCGGGAGCGTCCACTCGTCGCCGTCGCGCTCGGCGACGCCCTCCTCGGCGAGCCGTTCGAGCGCTTCCTCGACGACCTCTGGGGGCGCCTCGACGCGGCGGCTCACCTCCTCGACGGTGCCCGAGCGGGTCGCCAGCGCCGAGACCACGTCGCCGAGCAGGCGGGCGTCCTCGCCCTCGAACTGGTCGGTCAACTGCTCCATCACCTCCGAGAGGCGGCCGTGGACCCACCGCTGGGCCAGCGACAGTTCGCGGTCGAGGTCCTGCAGGCGGTCGAGTTCCGCCGCCAGATCGCCGGCGTCGGACCCTTCCTCGACCTCGGCGTCGATGGAGACGTGCCGGCAGGTGGTCACGTCGATGGAGCTGCCGGGGTAGCCGCTCTTGGTGCCGAACGTGTAGGGCGAGACGGTCACCTCAAGTCGGAGGTTCCGGGCGATGCGGAAGTACTTGCGGCGCTGGTCGTCGACGCTGCTCTCGACGAGGCCGGCCTCGTCGAGCCGTTCGAGGTGGTCGATGACCGCCTTCGGGCTCACGCCGATGTACTCGCTGATCTCCGTGACGTAACAGGGCTTGTGCGCGAGCAACCGGAGGATCCGCCGACGGTTGGCGTTGCCCAGCAGGTCGAGCAGTTCGGCGGAGTCCATTCACCTGAGGTTCGCGGTCGAGCCCTAAAAGCGTGTCCCCGCTGTCCCGGCGCCGTCGTGCGGCCGTCGGAACCGGGGTGTGTGAAGTCCCGTCCGGTCACCGCCCGGCCGCGCCGTCGGCGCCCAGTCGCGGGAACGCGCGGGCGGCGAGGCCCACGGCGAGGACGGACGTGGCGACGCTCCCGGCGACCAGAACGAGGCCCGGCTCGTAGCGCAGCGGCGGGTGGAGCCCGAAGCCGTAGTCGACGAGGTCGTTGCCCAGCGCGAGCGCGAGCGCGAGGCCGAGCGCGCCGGGCGTGGTCCGCCCGAAGTGCGGCAGGAGGTACGCCTCCGGGACGAACAGGAGGTGCGTGACCAGCACGCCGAAGTACCGCCAGAGGTCGGGGAAGTAGAGCCCGAAGTGGAGATTGAGGGCCAGCGCCGTCCACAGCCCCGTCTCGACCAGCCAGACGAACGTCACCGTGTAGAGGTAGGCGAGCACGAGATTGGCGGGCGCGGCGTCCAGCCGACGCCCGAGGTTCGGGAGGAGCGTCGCCAGCGCCAGCGCCATCAAAAGCGTCGCGACCGGCGAGTCCATGTACACCGGCCACGCCAGCGTGTCGACGCTCGCCAGCGCGGGCTCCTCGACGCTGAGGTAGAAGAAGAAGCCGACGAACACGCCCGCGACGTTGGCGAATATCAGCCACAGGAGGCTGGGGGCGTTCTCCAGGTAGTAGCGGGCCCACCGCCGCGGGATCACGGCGCTGCGGTCGGTCGCCCCTCCGTCCGCCCGCTCGTCGTCCGCTCGCCCGTCGCCCGCCGGCGACTCGTCCATGGTCGACCCGGAGTCCCGCGGCCACAAAGCGGTACCGAAGCCGTGGGCGTGCGGGAGTCGGTCCCCACCGGAACCGCCCGACTGCGGTCGCGTCGTGCGGTCTGAAAGCGCGCCGGCATAAGGCTACCGGGGAAGACTTATCCGTTACCGTGGTTGTGATCCACTCGCACGGCAATGTTCGAACAGTTCTCCAGCGGCTACTACCTGGGTCGGCTCTACGTCGAGCCCAGAGAGGGCGACGCGGCGGCCATCGCCGCCGCCGCCCACGAGCAGGTCAACGAGCAGCTGTACGCGGACGAGGGGATCTCGCGGACGGACCTCCCTCTGGTAATGAAACTGGAGAACACACACTTCACCGTCTACGGGGACGAGCGCGTCCCGGCGGACACCATCGCTCTCCCCGAATCGCTCGTCGAGGAGACGAACGTCCGCAACCCCCCCTCGCTGCGGGAGGTGTTCCTCGCCAAGGCCGAGCGGGCCAGACAGCTCCTCGCGGTCGCCGCCGGTACCCCGACGAGCGAGGAAGCCGTCGAGGAGGCCGTCCCGGACCACCCCTTCGACGGCGAGTTCGGCGGTCCCACCGGGATCTGAACGGCGGCCGGGAGCGGTGCGGTCGGCGCACACCGGAGCGCGCGTTCGCACCGAGGACGGTCACGACCCGACACCGTTTACCGGCTCTGTACCCAGCAGACGCCCATGGAAGTCGCGCTCGTCACGGTCGGGGACGAACTGCTCGCGGGGGACACGGAGAACACGAACGCGACGTGGCTGGCCCGCCAGCTCACCGAGCGGGGCGCGACTGTCGCGCGGATGCTCACGATCCCGGACGACCGCGCGGTGATCGCCCGCTGGGTCGGCGACTTCGCCGACGAGTTCGACGCCGTGGTCGTCACCGGCGGGCTGGGCGACACCCCCGACGACGTGACGGTCGAGGCCGTCGCCGACGCCTTCGGGCGCGACCTGGAGGTCCAGCCCGAGGTCCGCGACCGCGTCGCCGAGAAGGCCCGCCGCTACCGCGAGGAGAACCCCGAGTACTACGAACAGCACGACTTCGACCTCGACCTCGACGAGACGGCGGCGCTGCCGGCGGGCGCCCGTCCCATCCAGACCGCGGAGAGCTTCAACCCGGGCTGTGTCGTCGAGAACGTCTACGTCTTCCCCGGGTTCCCGGGGGAACTGAAGGTGATGTTCGACGCCGTCGCCGACGAGTTCGGCGGCGACGCGGTCTCCGCGTCGGTCGCCACGTCGACGCCGGAGGGCGCGCTGCGGCACGTCCTCGACGGCGTCCGCGACCGGTTCGACGTGGCCGTCGGCAGCTACCCCGCTCGCCGCGGGGAGCCCGGCCGGGTGAAGGTGACCGGCACCGACCCCGACGAGGTCGAACGGGCCGTCGAGTGGGTCGACGAGCAGGTGGCCGACCCCGAGGACGGCGAATGAGTCAGGTCCCGTCCCACTCCTCGGCGAGCAGGCCGTACTCGACGCGGTCGACGCGCTCGCCGCCGACGAAGTAGTACCCGCGGCGGCGCCCCTCCTCGACGAAGCCGAGCCGGTCGAGCAGCGCCGCCGACCGGTCGTTGGTCGCCAGCCGCCCGGCGTTCAGCCGGTCGAGCCGCCGCTCGGCGAAGGCGTACTCGACCAGCAGCGACAGCGCCTCGGTCGCGTACCCCTGCCCCTCGGCGTCGGGCGCGAGCCACGCGCCGACCTCCGCGCGGCCGGAGTCCGCGTCGATGTCGAACAGGGCGCAGAACCCGAGGCGGTCGGGGTCGTTCTCGTCGCTCGCTCCGTCGCCTCCGCGCTCGCCCTCTCCTCGTCCGTCGCTCTCGCAGATCAGGAGCCCGACCGTCCCGTCGCTCTCGACGTACTCCTCGCGGATCGCCGCGCGGTTCTGCGGGTGGACGCGCGGCATGGACCGCCGGACTGCGGGGTCGTTGTGGGTGCGCTGGAGGAACTCGACATCCTCGTCCTCGGGCGGTCTGAGCGTGACGCGCTCGCCCCGGAGGAAGACCGGTCCGGGCATCAGTCCCCGTCCTCGCTCCGGTCGACGAGATACGCCGGCCGCTCCCACTCGCTCTCGACGATCCCGTAGAGGTCGGCGTCGACGTACTCCCCGTCGACGTAGAAGGTGTCCCGGCGGCGGCCCTCGCGTTCGAACCCGACCTTCTCCAGAACCGCACGGGACCCGTCGTTGAACGCCAGCACGCGCGCGTCGACCTTGTGGAGCCGGCGCTCGGCGAAACAGTAGTCGACCAGCAGTTCGGCCGCGGCGGTGGCGTAGCCGTTGCCCTGGTGGGCCGGCGCGATCCAGTAGCCGATCTCGACGCTCCCGCGCTGCGGTTCGAGGTCGAACAGGAACGCCTCGCCGACGCGGTCGCCGTCGGCACGGACGAGGAATATCTCCCTGTCGTCCGCGTCGGTGAACTCCTCGACGTAGCCGGCGACGCCGTCGTCGCCGAGGGCCGTCGCCGACCCGAAGCCGGCCCTGATCTCGGGACGGTTCAGGTTTCGCTTGAGGAACTCGCGGTCGCGCTCCTCGACCGGACACAGCGCGACGCGGTCGCCGCGCAGGAAGACGGGGCCTGGCATACCTCCGACTCGCGCGGTCGCGGCGAAAGCGTTGGGGTGGTGTGGGATCCGCTCCCGCGGTCCCCGTTCAGAAGAAGTCCAGCAGGCCCAGCGAGACGGCGTAGTGGTAGGCCAGCGCGAGCCACGCCTCGAAGACGAGGGTGCCGGCCGCCGAGAGGACGGCGAACTCGCGGGTGTCGATCTCGGCGACGCCCGCGGGGACGGTCAGCATGCCGCGGGTAAAGAGGAGGGCGTTGCTGACGGGGACGGCCCACTTGCCCCAGCGGTCGAACCAGCGGTCGAAGCGGTCGAGTTTCGACTCGTCGACCCGGAACCACGGCTTCTGGAGCAGCCACTCGCGGCCGCCCCGCTTGGCGAGCTGGAACAGCGCGACCTGCCCCAGCGTCGCGCCGACGGTTGCGACGACGAAGATGAGCGCGACCGTCACCCACTCGTAGCCCGAGGGACCGGTCGCGAGGAACTCGATGGCCCCGGGGACGAGCGCCTCGCTGGGGGCGAAATAGAGGAGCATCGCGCCCTCGAGGACGAAGATGGGGAGCAGGGCGGGGAGGCCGTAGGTGTCGATGATCCGCTGGGCGAACTGCTCGTCGCCGAAGACGAACAGGACGGCGCCCGCGGCCGCGAGCAGGAAGAAGACGCCGGCGACGACGATCAACCCGTAGTCCTCGGCGAACCCGCGCAGCCGGGCCCGACGGGTCGAGTCCAGTGATGCCATTCACCGGAACGGTCCGGGCGTGTCGGGCAAATGTCTTCCGCTCGGGGGCGCCGACCGCCCGCGGAACCGCGCCCGCCGTCAGCCGGGCGGCCGCCGACCCCGGGCGCGACGGCGTCCGGCCGCTACGCTGATTACCCCGAGACGACGAATGCGGGTATGGACCTGCCACGCCGACCGCGGCGACTCCGGAGCGACGGCGTCCGCCCGCTCGTGCGGGAGACCGACCTCTCGGCGTCGGACCTGATCGCGCCCGTGTTCGTCGACGCGACGACCGACGAACGCCGCCCGATCGGGTCGATGCCGGGGCACGCGCGCGTGCCCGTCGACCAGGCGGCCGAGCGCGTCCGCGAGGTGCGCGAGACGGGCGTCGAGGCCGTCATGGTCTTCGGGATCCCCGAGTCGAAAGACGCGGAGGGCTCGCGCGCCTGGGCCGACGACGGCGTCGTCCAGCGCGCCGTCCGGGCGATCGCCGACGGGACCGACGCCTACGTGATCACCGACGTGTGCCTCTGCGAGTACACGGAACACGGCCACTGCGGCGTGCTGGAGGAGGGGGCCCGCGAGGACCCACAGCTGACCGTCGACAACGACCGCACGCTCGAACTGCTGGCCGAGACCGCCGCCTCCCACGCCGAGGCCGGGGCGGACATGGTCGCGCCCTCCAGCATGACCGACGGGATGGTCGGGGCCATCCGGGCGGAGCTGGACGCCCGCGGCTTCGAGTCGCTGCCGGTCATGAGCTACGCGGCGAAGTACGAGTCGGCCTTCTACGGGCCCTTCCGCGACGCCGCCGACGGCGCGCCCGCCTTCGGCGACCGCCGCCACTACCAGATGGACCCCGCCAACCGCCGCGAGGCGGCCCGCGAGGTCGCGCTGGACGTCGAGGAGGGCGCCGACGTGCTGATGGTCAAGCCCGCGCTGCCCTACCTCGACGTGGTCGCGGACGTGCGCGAGAACTTCGACCACCCGGTCGCCGCTTATAATGTCTCCGGGGAGTACGCGATGCTGCACGCCGCCGCCGAGAAGGGGTGGCTCGACCTGGAGGCGGTGGCCCGCGAGTCGCTGCTGTCGATCAAGCGGGCCGGCGCCGACCTGATCCTCACCTACTTCGCCGAGGACGTGGCCGAGCGGCTGTAGCGACGGCCTCGTCCCGCCGATCCAGCCCCCACCGCCCGGAGTCCCGACCCGGTCGCTCGCCGCCCGCGGTTCCCGATCGGACCGGGCCGCGCGCGAGCGGAACGACCCCGATCCGCCGCCGATCCCCCGTATTCCGGTCGACGAACGTTCGATTCGATCGGACGATCGTCGATAAAACTGGACGTACAAGTACCTTATATCCATGATACCATGGGGTACTTTCCACGGTCGTCCCGTTACACCCGATATATTTCTATCTTTTCAAGAATACCCTTATGTAGTAGGGTTCCATGACCCTCAACCGAGATGGAGACTACGAACGTAGTGAGAACGGGTGGAACGGTACGCGATCATCAAGATATATCGGGTCGCCCCGGCGGGGCGGAGGTGAGCCGCTGATGGCGGCGGCGCCGCTGGCGCCGGCGGCCGACGCGGTGCTCCAGCTGGACCCGGGCGCGGTCGCCGACGGGGTGAACAACGTCTGGATCCTCGTGGTCTGTTTCCTGATCTTCTTCATGCAGCCGGGCTTCGCGCTGCTGGAGAGCGGGCAGGTCCGCGCGAAGAACGTCGGGAACGTCCTGATGAAGAACATGACCGACTGGATGCTCGGCGTGCTCGTGTTCTTCGCCGTCGGTGCGGCCGTCAGCGCCCTCGTCGGGCAGCTGACGGCCCCCGGGACGGCGTTCGACCTCGGGGGCGCGTGGGGCCACGTCAACGACCCGACCCAGTACATCGGGTGGTTCTTCGGCGCGGTCTTCGCGATGACCGCCGCGACCATCGTCTCCGGCGCGGTCGCCGAGCGGATGAACTTCTCGGCGTACGTCTTCATCGCCGCGGCGATGACCGCCGTCATCTACCCGGTCGTGACCGGACTGACGTGGGCCGGCGGCCTGCTCTCGGCGGACGGCTTCCTCGGGCAGGCCATCGGCGTCGGGTACCTCGACTTCGCCGGCGCGACGGTCGTCCACATGGTCGGCGGCCTCGCCGGGCTCGTGGGCGCGAAGATGGTCGGTCCCCGCGCCGGCCGCTACGATTCGAGCGGGAACAGCCAGCCCATTCCCGGCCACTCGATGCTGCTGGCGGTGCTGGGCACGCTGTTCCTCGCGTTCGGCTGGTACGGCTTCAACGTCGGCACCCAGGCGACCGTGCTCTCGGCGAGCGACGGCGGTGTCACGTTCATGGGCGCCGCGCTCGGCCAGGTCGTCGTGAACACGACGCTTGGCATGGGCGCGGGCGGCGTCGCGGCCATGGTCGTCTCCTCGGCGTGGCAGGGCAAGCCCGACCCGCTGTGGGCCGCCAACGGCCTGCTGGCCGGGCTGGTCGCCGTCACCGGCGCCGTCCCCCACGTCACCTGGTGGGGCGGCGTCGTCCTCGGCGGTCTCGCGGGCGCACTCGTCCTGCCGACCTACCGCTGGGTCGTCGATTCGCTGAAGATCGACGACGTCTGCGGCGTCTTCGCGGTCCACGGGAGCGCAGGCGCCATCGGGACCGTCCTCATCCCGGTCTTCGGCGTCACCGCCACCGGCGGCTACACGTTCCTCGGCGTGAACCAGCTGACCATGCAGGTCGCCGGCTGCCTCGTCATCGCGGTCTGGACCGTCCTCGCCAGCGCCGTCGCGTTCAAGGTCGCCGACGCCCTCTTCGGCCTCCGCGTCTCCGACGAGGAGGAGGAGGCCGGCCTCGACGAGAGCGAACACGGCGTCTCGGTCTACCCCGAGTTCACCGCCGGCGGCAGCCGCGACAGCCCCGCCGTGAGCGCGGACGGTGGCTCCGAACTCCGCACGGACGGCGGCGCCCAGGGAGGTGTCTCCGATGACTGACGACGGGATCAAGATGGTCGTCGCCGTGGTCCGCCCGGACAGGCTCGGCGACGTGAAACAGGCGCTCGCGGAGGCGGGCGCCCCCTCGCTCACCGTCACGAACGTCTCCGGTCGCGGCTCGCAGCCGGCCAAGACCGGCCAGTGGCGCGGCGAGGAGTACGTCGTCGACCTCCACCAGAAAGTCAAGATCGAGTGCGTCGTCTCCGAGATCCCCGCCCGGGACGTGGTCGACGCCATCGCCGACGCCGCCCAGACGGGCGAGCCCGGCGACGGCAAGATCTTCGTCCTCCCCGTCGAGGACGCCGTCCAGGTCCGGACCGGCGACTCGGGCCCGGAGGCCGTCTGAGATTCGATGTCGGCGGACATCGACGACACCGACCGGCGGATCGTCGACGCGCTGCTGGACAGCGGGCGCGCCAGCGCGAGCGAGCTCGCCGAGCGGGCGGAGGTCGCCACCGCCACCGCGACCAAACGGCTCCAGCGCCTCGAGGAGGACGGCGTCATCGAGGGGTTCCAGCCCGAGGTCGACTACGGCGCCTTCGGCTACGACGTGACGGCGGTGTTCCGGCTGGACGTGGACGGCGCCGGCCTGGAGACGGTCGTCGCCGACCTGCGCGGCGCCGGCGACATGGTCGGCGTCTACGAGGTCACCGGGAGCGACGACGTGGTCGCCGTCGGCAAGTTCGAGAACACGGAGGCCCTGAACGCCCGGATCAAGTCGGTGCTCACTCACCCCGAGGTGCGCTCGGCCCGAACGAGCATCGTCCTCGACACCGTCTGCGAGTACGACCGCCTCCCCGTCGACGTCGACGGGTAACGGTCGCCCCGTCGACCCGCTCCGACGCTCGATCACTTTCTCGCCCTCCCCGGATCCGATCGTCACGTCGAGCGCGCGAGAGCGTCTACCCCCCGGATCGGCCGTTTTTGCCGCCATCACCGGTTGACGAGCGTCCAGATTCGACGCGCGTCAACCTAGCGTTTCTGGACGGAATACAACCTTAAAGGGATAATATTCTACCATAATTTTGACGAGCGTCTACGGAACCCCTGAAAGTTTCGTCATTGTAAAGCCAACCCTTATACAGTGGGATTCCGCACAGTTCTCCCGTACTCTCCGAAACAATCGGAGACCAAAAACGCTCCCGGCTGAACGATCCGGAACCAGTCGGGCACCACAACGACACATGCTCGAACTCACGCCACTGCAGACGGAGACCCAGACGCTGATCGACGCGATAAACAACGTGTGGATACTGGTCGTCACGTTCCTCATCTTCTTCATGCACGCCGGCTTCGCCATGCTGGAGGCGGGGCAGGTCCGCTCGAAGAACGTCTCGAACCAGCTGACGAAGAACCTGCTGACCTGGAGCGTCGGCGTCACCGTCTTCTTCCTGGTCGGGGCGGGCGTCGACAGCCTCGTCGGGACGGGGAGCTTCTCGCCGGCGTTCGGCGCCGACACCGCCGCCGACTGGATCGGCTGGCTCTACGGCGCCGTCTTCGCGATGACGGCGGCGACCATCGTCTCCGGGGCCGTGGCCGGCCGCGCGAAGCTGCGCGCCTACGTCGGCTACACGCTCCTGCTGGCGGCGGTCATCTACCCGGTCGTCTCCGGCATGGCCTGGTACGCGACGGGCCTGCTCGGCGCCGACGGCGCCGTCGGCTCGGCCGTCGGCGCGGCCTTTACCGACTTCGCCGGCGGGACGGTCGTCCACGCGATGGGCGGCATCGCCGGCCTCACGGCCGCGTGGGTGCTCGGCCCGCGCATCGGTCGGTTCAACGACGACGGCTCGGCGAACGTCATCCCCGGTCACTCGATGACCTTCGCCGTGCTGGGCACGCTGATGCTCGCGTTCGGCTGGTACGGCTTCAACGTCGGCACCTCGGCGATCTTCAACAGCGACAACGTCTTCGTGGCCGACCAGCTCGGCCGCGTCGCGCTGACCACGACGATCGCGATGGCCTGCGGGGCGATGGGGGCCGGCGCGGCCGCCGGGCTGAAGACCGGCAAGGTCGACACCCTCTACGTCGCCAACGGGCTGCTGGCCGGCCTCGTCGGCATCACGGCGATCCCCCATACGACGACGTGGTGGGGCGCGTTCCTCGTCGGCGGCGTCGCCGGCGTGCAGCTGCCCATCGTCTTCAGCTTCGTCGAGAAGCGCCTGAACATCGACGACGTGTGTGCGGTCTTCCCCGTCCACGGGAGCGCGGGCGTCATCGGGACGCTCATGTACTCGTTCGTCGCGGTCGAGGCCTGGAGCGGCTTCACGCCGAACGTCGGGTTCATGATCGAGGGCTTCATCGCCCAGTTCGCGGGCGTCGCGATCATCACGGTCTGGACGGTCGGCACCACCGGCCTCGTCTGGGGCGCGTTCAAGGCGCTCGGTCAGGCCCGCGTCAGTCGCGAACACGAGCAGGAGGGTCTCGACGTGAGCGAGCACGGCGTCGAGACCTACCCCGAGTTCGGCGACGAGGGCGCCGCGGTCGCCGACGGCGGGTTCGTGAGCGAAGAGAACCCCGTCCCCGCCGAGCGCACCACGGACGAACGGAGTGACTGACCCATGACCGACGACACCCAAACTGACAGCATCGACGCGGACGACCACGCGAACACGGACTCGAAGATGACTGACAACGAGATTCGCACGGACGGCGGCGAGGCGGAACCGAACGACGGAGAGATCAAGATGGTGGTCGCGATGGTGCGGCCCGACAAGCTGGGCGACGTGAAGCAGGCGCTGGCGGAGATCGGCGCCCCCTCGCTGACGGTGACGAACGTCTCCGGCCGGGGCTCCCAGCCGGCGAAGAAGGGCCAGTGGCGCGGCGAGGAGTACGTCGTCGACCTCCACCAGAAGGTGAAAATCGAGTGCGTCGTCGCGGACATCCCCGCCGACGACGTGGTCGACGCCATCGTCGAGGGCGCCAACACCGGCGAGAAGGGCGACGGCAAGGTGTTCGTCCTCCCCGTCGAGAGCGCGACCCAGATCCGCACGGGCAAGACCGGTCGGGACGCGGTCTAGAGGCCCGGAAGCCATGGTCGACATCGACGAGACGGACAGGCGGCTGGTCGACGCGCTGCTGGCCGACGGCCGCGCGAGCGCGAACGAGCTCGCCGACCGGGTCGGGATCGCGACCGCGACCGCCACCAAGCGCGTCCAGGCGCTCGAAGACGCCGGCGTCATCGAGGGGTACCGTCCCGAGGTCGACTACGGCGCCTTCGGCTTCGAGGTGACGGCCGTGTTCAACCTCGACGTGGTCGGCTCCGGGATCGAGGCGGTCGTCGCCGACCTGTCCGGCGCGCGCAACATGGTCGGCGTCTACGAGGTCACCGGGAGCCAGGACGTGGTCGCCGTCGGCAAGTTCACCGACACGGCGTCGCTGAACGCCCGGATCAAGGAGCTGCTCGTCCGCGACGAGGTCGAATCGGTCACCACGAACGTCGTGCTGGAGGTCGTCGCCGAGAACGACCCGCTCCCGCTCGCCGGGGAGTGAGCGGCCCCGACCGCTTCGGTCGACGCGCGATCGGAGCGCCCGACCGCCTCGCCGGCGGCGACGCTCGCGCGAGCGGTGAAGTGTAAGGTCTTAGTATTTGGGGCTGGGAGTACGCTGTACTATGAACGTCGCAGACGTAATGACGCCCCGCGAGGACCTCGTCACGGTCGAGTTACCCGGCACCCGCGACGACGTCCTCGAATATCTCCAGGAGCGGGCGTTCTCGTCGGTCCCCGTGGTCAAGGAGGGCGACGACGGCGAACAGTTCCGCGGTCTCGTCTCCCGCGACGCCCTGATCGACCAGCCCGACGAGGACCAGCTCGCCATGCTCGTCGAGGAGGTCCCCACCACCAGCGCCGACGCGAGCCTGACGGAGCTGGCCGAGCTCATGCTCGCCGAAGGCGCCCGGCGGGTCCCCGTCGTCGACGGCCGCCTGGAGGGGATCGTCACCATTACCGACGTGGTCCGCGCTATCGCCACGGGCGACGTGGACGGCGACGTGACCGTCGGCGACCTCGCCCAGCGCGAGGTCAACTGCGTCTACGAGGGCGCGCCGCTGCCCGTCGCCGAGCGGGAGCTGTCCCACGCCGACGCCCCCTACGGCGTCGCGCTGGACGACGCCGGCGAGACCAGCGGGATGATCACCGAGGTCGACATCATCGACGTGGCCCGCGTCGTCGAGGGCGAGGAGGAGACCGGCGACAGCCTCGCCGCCGACGACGACGACTGGAAGTGGGAGAGCGTCAAGGCCGTCGGCTCCCGGTACATGCCCACCCGCAACGTCGAGATCCCCGCCGGCCCCGTCTCGGAGTTCATGACCGACGACCTGGTCACCATCAGCGGCCGCCGCACCGCACAGGACGCCGCCCAGCTGATGATCGAGCACGACATCGAGCAGATCCCGCTGGTCTCCGGCGACGACCTGACCGGCGTCGTCCGGGACATGGATCTCCTGGAGGCGCTTCGATGAGCGAGGGCGAGCAGCGGAGCGGCGCGGACGGCGCGGGCGACGACCGGAGCGGCGATCTGACCGAGCTCGCCAAGCGGCGGGGCTTCTTCCTCCAGAGCGCCGGCGCCTACGGCGGCGTCTCCGGCTTCTACACGTTCGGTCCCAACGGCGCCGCCCTCAAGGACAACGTCGAGGACACCTGGCGCGACCGGTTCACGGTCCGGGAGGGCAACATGGAGATCGACGCCCCCACCGTCATGCCCGAAGCCGTCTTCGAGGCGTCGGGCCACCTCGACGGCTTCGACGACATGATAGTCGAGTGCCCGGACTGCGGCGAGAGCCACCGGGCGGACCACGTCGTCGAGGACAACACGGACTACGAGGAGGCCGAGGCGCTCGGCGCGGAGCGCGTCGGCGAGATCATCGCCGAGTACGAACTCGTCTGTCCGGTCTGTGGCGCGGGCCTGGCCGGCCAGGCCATCGAGGAGTTCAACCTCATGTTCGAGACGACGATTGGTCCGGGGTCCTCCTCGCCCGGCTACCTCCGCCCGGAGACCGCCCAGGGCATCTTCGTCGAGTTCCCCCAGCTGAAGGAGTACGCCCGCAACCAGTTGCCCTTCGGCGTCACGCAGATCGGCCGCGCCTACCGCAACGAGATCAGCCCCCGGAAGTCGCTCGTGCGCGTCCGGGAGTTCACCCAGGCCGAACTCGAACTGTTCATCGATCCGGAGGAGGACGAGCCGGACCTCTCGGCGGTCGAGGACGTCGTCGCGCCCTTCTACAGCGCGGCCGCACAGGAGGACGAGGACGGCGAGGCCCGGGAGCTGACGATCCGGGAAGCCGTCGACGAGGGGCTCGTCGCCGACCCGTGGATCGCCTACTACCTCGGCGTCGCCGCGGAGTGGTACGAGTCCATCGGCGTCGACATGGACCGGTTCCGCTTCCGCCAGCACCTCGGCGGCGAACTCGCCCACTACGCCGCCGACTGCTGGGACGCCGAGAGCTACATCACCGGCGACTGGGTCGAGATCGCCGGGTTCGCCTACCGCTCGGACTACGACCTCTCGAAACACGACGAGTACTCCGACGACGACTTCACGGTCTTCCGGCAGTACGACGAGCCCGTCACCGTCAAGCGACCCGCCGTCGACCCCGATATGAGCTACCTGGGGCCGGAGTTCGGCGGCGCGGCCGGCGACGTGGCCGACGCGCTGGAGCGGCTGGCCGAGGAGGACCCCGACGCCTTCCGCGAGGCCGAGGAGGACCCCGACGGCGAGGGCACGGTCACCGTCACGGTCGACGGCGAGCGCCACGAGGTGCCCGTCGGCCAGACCGGCTTCGCCGTCGAGGAGGTCACCGAGTCGGGCGAGCACTTCCTGCCCCACGTCGTCGAGCCGTCGCTGGGTATCGACCGCGCGCTGTACACGGTACTCGACCACTGCTACCGCGAGGACGAGGTCGACGGCGAGGAGCGGACCTACCTCGAACTGCCGGCCGAGGTGGCGCCGACGACCGTCGGCGTCTTCCCGCTGATGGATCGGGACGGCCTGGGCGAGAAGGCACGGGAGGTCGCCGCCGACCTGCGCGAGCGCGGTCTCTCCGTGGCGTACGACGACTCGGGCGCCATCGGCCGGCGCTACCGCCGCCAGGACGAGGTCGGGACCCCCTTCTGCGTCACCGTCGACTACGCGACGGTCGGCGAGGCCCGCGACGACGACGAGGGCGAGCCAGGGACGGTGACCGTCCGCGAGCGCGACACCACCGCCCAGCGGCGCGTCGACATCGACGACCTCCCCGAGACGCTGGAGGCGCTGCGGGACGGCGACATCGAGTTCGCGGAGCTGTAGCTCACGCCGCGGCGGACGCCGCGGACCGACACCCATGCGCGACGAGATACTCCGGCGGCTGGTCCACGCGAGCGGGACAGCGGTGCCGCTCGCGTACCTGTTCGTGCCGGCCGTCGAGTGGCTCCACGTCCAGGCCCTGCTGGTCGCCGGCCTGGCCGTCGCCTCGGTCCTGGAGGTCGTCCGGCTGGTCGTCGGGCTGGACTGGTGGGTCTACGAGAAGCTCACCCGGGAGTACGAGCAGGACAACCTCGCGGGTTACTTCCTCGCCGTGTTCAGCATGGCCGTCGTCGCGCTCGTGTTCGAGCCGACCATCGCCGTCCCGGCCATCCTGATGCTGACCATCGCCGACCCCGTCTCCGGCCTGCTTGGCTCGGGCGAGCTGCGGACCGCCAAGGACGTGACCGTCCTGCTGACGACCTTCGCCGTGGCGACGCTGCTGGCGGTCCCCTTCGTCCCGGCGACCGCCGCAGTCGCCGGGGGCGTCGCGGCGACCGTCGCCGACGGGATCAAGCCCGTGGTTCGGGGCTACGTCATCGACGACAACCTCACCATCCCCGTCGCCGGCGCCGCCGCGATGTTCCTCGCCGTCGAGTTCCTGCCGTCGACGCCGGTCTGAGCCGCGACCGTCGCCCCCGTCCACTCACTCCGAGTCACTCAGGAGAGCGCCGACCGCGAACGTCTCCGCGAACCGCGCGCCGCGGGCGGAGTTCCCGGGGACGACGAGCGTCTCGCCGCCCCGAGCGGCCACGGCCGCCTCGATCCCCTCGCGGCGCTCCCGGTCGACCGTCGCGGCGACCAGCGCCGTCTCGACGGTGCCGTCGTCGACCGCCCGGTCGAGGTCGTCGTCGCCGTAGACGACTCCCTCGCCGTCGCGCAGGCGCTCGAAGAATTCCGCGAGCGTCTCGCGGAGCCGCCGCGTCGCCGGGTCGAGGAGGTCGGCGGCCGCGGCGTCGAGCAGTTCCCGCAGGCCCGGTTCGGACGCGTGTTCGACGGTGAAGGTGCCGACGAGACGGTCGGTCAGGCGGTCGTCGAGGTGCCCGCCGTCGACGAACGCCGTCGCGGCGTCCATCGGGCCGCCGACGGCGAGGCGGGCCACGGGGTCGTCGCCGAGGAACGCCTCGTCGGCCGCCGCGGCGACCTCGCGGAAGAACGCGCGGCTCCGGCGCCGGCGCTCGCGCTCGAAGCGGTCGGGGTCGTCCGTTCCCGCACGGGCCGATCCCGTGATCCCGCCGTCGACCGTGGCGACGGGTTCGACCCCGCCGTCCACGACGCGGCCGAGGGCGGCGTTCCCTCGTTCGACGACGAGCAGGCCGTACTCGTCGCCGCCGGGCGGTCCGCTGTCGTTCGAGGGACCGCTGTTCGGTTCGCTGTCCGTGCTGTCGTGTCGCGTGTCGTCTGTCATCTGTGGTGATGGCGGGTGTCGGTCGGCGAGCGGTACCCGTGGCCCGCGAGGGCCGGCCATCACCGTCTTCAGAGAACGAGCGTGCCGCTCGCGACCGGCGCGGACGCGGCGCGGGCGTGGTCGGAGCGGCGCATACCCGAGTGAACGGATGGATGACACAAAGCCGTTCGGGTGGCGTGGGTGGCCGTGACACGGCCGAGGGACGGCCGGCGACTGGCGGCGGCCGGCGGCTTGCCACGGCAGGCCCGCCGTTCATCGGTCGCGCCCGGCAAGCCCGGGTATGCTCGACGACCCGGACTGGCAGGCGTACCTCGGGACGCGCGTGACCGACCGCGGGAAACCGGTCGGGACCGTCGTCGACTTCGACGCCGACCGCGGGGAGTTCTACCTCGAACCCTCCCCGGAGATCGACCGGAACACCTGGGACGGGCTGGGCTGGGGCGACCACGCGGACTACGACCGCAACTGGGAGGACGTGGACTACGACCGCTGGCGGGCGGGGGAGAGCGATCTGCCCGTCGGCTACGACGAGTGGCCCTGTACGCTGCCGAACGCCCGCCTCGAAGAGAGCGAGGACGGTGCGGAACTGCGACTGGTCGACGCGACGTGAACCGAGGTTCTGGACGGCGAACACCCCTGTTTCACTTCCGGCGCGGTACCTGAAGCCTTATCGGGCGGCGGGGCCAACCACGGACAAATGGCGACGACCGACGAGGCCGAGGGGGTGTCGGGGCCGCTCCTCACCGACGGGTTCCTCGAGGACCGGACCTACCAGCGGCGACTGGCCGACGCGGCGCTGGAGACCCACACCCTGGTCTGTCTCCCCACCGGCCTCGGGAAGACGACGGTGAGCCTGCTGGTCACCGCCGAGCGGCTGGCCGGCGACGCCGTCAACAAGTCCCTGCTGCTCGCGCCGACCAAGCCGCTGGTCACCCAGCACGCCGAGTTCTACCGGGAGGCCCTGGAGGTGCCCGACGGCGAGATCGTCGTCTACACCGGCGACACACGGCCCGACGACCGCGCGGACCTGTGGTCGGGCGCCCGGGTCGTCGTCGCGACCCCCGAGGTCGTCGAGAACGACCTCGTCGGCAACCGGGTCGACCTGACCGACGTGGTCCACTGCACCTTCGACGAGTGCCACCGCGCGACCGGCGACTACGCCTACAACTACATCGCCGAGCGCTACCACGACGAGGCCCGCGACCCCCTCGCGACGGGCATGAGCGCCTCCCCCGGCGACGACGAGGAGGCCATCCTCGAGGTCTGCGGCAACCTCGGGCTCGCCCAGGTCGAGGTGATGACCGAGGACGACGCCGACGTGGCCGCCTACACCCACGAGACCACCGTCGACTGGGAGCGCGTCGAGCTCCCGGAGACGGTGATCGAGATCCGCGACGCGATCAACGACGTGATCGCCGATCGCCTCTCGAAGCTCCGGGACCTGGGGGTCACGAACACCAGCAAGCCCGACGTGTCGGAGCGCGAGATACAGAAGATCCAGGGCAAGCTCCGGGAGCTGATGGACAACGACCAGTCGGAGGGCTACGAGGGGATGAGCCTGCTCGCGGAGGTGCGCAAGCTCAGGACCGCCGTCACCTACGCCGAGACCCAGAGCGTCGAGAGCCTCCGGCGGTACTTCGAGCGCCAGAAGCAGGCCGCCCGCTCGTCGGGCGCGTCGAAGGCCGACCAGCGGATGGTCTCCGAGCCCAAGGTGCGGGAGGCGATCCGGCGGGCGGAGGACTACGACGACCTCCACCCGAAGTTCAGGCGGACGCGGATGCTGATCGCCCAGACGCTCGGTATCGAGGACGGCGAGCGGGTCATCGTCTTCACCGAATCGCGCGACACCGCGGAGACGCTGACGGACTTCCTCGGCGAGCACTTCCAGACCCGGAAGTTCGTCGGCCAGTCCGACACCGAGGGCAGCGACGGGATGACCCAGACCGAACAGCAGGAGACCTTAGACGAGTTCCGCGCCGGCGAGTTCGAGGTGCTCGTCTCCACGTCCGTCGCCGAGGAGGGGCTGGACGTGCCCGAAGTGGATCTGGTGCTGTTCTACGAGCCCGTGCCGACGGCGATCCGCGCCATCCAGCGGAAGGGACGGACGGGCCGCCAGACCGAGGGGGCGGTGTCCGTGCTGCTCGCGGAGGACACCCGCGACGAGGCGTACTTCTGGAAGGCGCGCAACGACCAGAAGCGCATGGAGGAGGAGCTGCGCTCGCTGAAGTCGATGGCCGGCGAGATCGAGAGCGAGCTCACCCAGACCGGGATGGACGAGTTCGCCGCGGCCGGGGCGAAGCAGGCACCCAGCGACGACTCGGCTCCACACGAAACGGGGGGCGAAGCGGCAACCGACGACGGGGAGGTCGCAGCCGAGCCGGACGACTCCGCAGCCGAAACGGGGGGACGGGAAGCCGAACCCGAGGAGTCCGCAACCGCCTCGCAAGCGTCCGGGGACGGCGGTGACGACGCCGACGCGAGTGACGAGTCCGGGGGCGACGACGACACCGGCGGCGACGGCCAGGCGGGGCTCGACGCGTTCGCCGGGGGATCGGACTCGGACGAGCGGGGCGACGAGTCCGCCGACCGCGACGAGCCGGACGGGGAAGTGGCGACCGCGAGCGCCGACGACGAGAGCGTCGAGGTCGTCGTCGACCAGCGGGAGCTCGACGCGTCGATCGCGAAGGACCTCTCGCGGCAGGACGGCGTCGAGACGCGCCTGGAGACGCTGGCGGTCGGCGACTACGTCCTCTCCGACCGGGTGGTCGTCGAGCGCAAGACGGTCGCGGACTTCCTGGACACGCTGACCGGCGGCGACGAGCGCTCGCTGTTCGAACAGCTCACCGACGCGGCCCGCTACTACGCCCGGCCCGTCGTCGTCATCGAGGGCGAGGACCTCTACGGCGAGCGCAACGTCCACCCCAACGCCATCCACGGCGCGCTGGCCTCCATCGCGGTGGACTTCGGCGCGAGCGTCCTCCGGACGACCGACGCCGATGAGACCCGGGACCTGCTGGCGAATATCGCGGCTCGCGAGCAGGAGGAGGAAGACAGGACCGTCAGCGTCCACGGCGAGAAGAGCTCGAAGACGCTGGCCGAACAGCAGGAGTACGTGGTCGCCAGCGTGGCGGAGGTCGGGCCGGTCACCGCCGAGTCCCTCCTATCCGAGTTCGGCAGCGTCGAGGCGGTGATGACCGCCGACGCCGACGAACTCACGGCCGCCGACGGCGTCGGCGAGGTCACCGCCGAACGGATCCGCGAAGTGGTTGGAAGCGACTACGACGGCTGATCCCGGGGTTCGACCGCCGGACGCGGTGGCGGCGACTCGACTCGAACACCCCTTCGTTTCGAGTCGAGATTTTGAACGATCCGAACAACGATTATCCCCGGGTTCGAAGCCGATACCAGCAGGGGGCTACAGATGAGCGACGGCATGCAATGGATCGTCAGGTTCGAGTTGCCGAACGGGGGGCCAGGGCCGGATACGGTCGCGAGCGAGGACCTCGCGGCCGAGTTCGACGCCGTGGTCGTGCTCCTGTTGCGAGACCACTACTGTCAGGTATCGCGCGAGCGCGCCACGGCCTACAGCGAGGCGTTCGACGAGTTCGCCGCCGAGGACGTGGCCGTCGTCGGCGCGCTCCCGGACACCGCCGAGCGGGCCGGCTACTGGCGGCGACGCTACGACCTGACCTATCCCGTCCTCGCCGACTCCTCGGAGGGGCCGACCGCCGACGCCGGCGCCGACGCCGGGGCGGCGACGGCGATGACCGACGGGACGCCGCGGTTCGACGCCTTCGCGGACATCGAGGTCGGCGTCGACACGCTGCCGGGGATCGGCGTCCTCGACACCCGCCAGCAGTTCCCGCGGCTCGTCCACACCGAGGGCGGCGAGACCCTCCAGGAGTGCCCATCCCCCGAGGCGGCGCTCGACGCGGCGCAGGACGCGCTCGGGACGTAAGGACGGATATCCGCGGGAGTGGGGACCGCGGTGGGGAAGTCCGACGCAGCGGCGACGTTCTTCGCGGTGGGGGAGTCCGGTACAGCAGAGAAGTGCTTCGGGTGGGACGTTCAGTACGACCCCGAGAGCGCGCCGAGGGCCTCGGCCGCCTCGCGGGCCGCCGCGAGGTGGTCGCGGGCGCGGCGCGGGTCCTCGCAGTTCTCCGCGCGCTCGGCCTGTTTGCGGAGCGTCCGCACCAGCGACGCGCGGGCCGCACCGAACTCGTCGTCGGCCTCGGCGACCGGGGCCTCCGCCCGCTCGGGCGTCGACGGGGTCCGGGACGGCTGGTCCCGCGAGCGGTTCGGCTCGGCGGCCCCCGACTGTGACTGGCTCGACTGTCGGCGCGTCGCCTGTGACTGGCTCGGCTGTCGGCGCGTCGCCTGTGACTGGTTATCCTCGGGATCCCGGCTCGGGGTCGACCCCTCCGCGGTCGCCTGCTCGCCGCTCGATGCGTCGGCGCCGGTCCGGACGGCGGGGCCGTCGGGCTGTTTGATCTCGATGTGGCCGGGCGTGTCGCCGTTCTCGGCCTCCGCGGGCCGATCGGCGCTCGCGTCGCCCGCGTCGGCGCTACCCTGGTCGGGGCCCCCCGCGTCGGCCGCGCCGCCGTCGTCGGGCGTCTGGACGGGCTCGTCGACCTGCCCGTCGCCCTCGGCGGCCTCCTCGACGGCCTCGTCGTTCGTGACCACGCGCTGGCAGGTGGGGCAGAACTCGTCGCCGTCGTAGCGGAAGATCGGGTCGCCGCAGTCGTTGCAGTGGGCGTTGGTCATCGTCGCGCCCTTCAGCAACAGGTCGCTCATCCGCTCGCTGGCCTCCCGCTTTTGCTTGTCCTGTTCGTACTTCTCGCGGAGCCGCTCCCGTTCGGCCTCCTTGTCGAAGTCGCTCATACCCGAAGGATACCGGCGACTCCCAAAAAGGCCGTCGCCACGGCCGCCCGAGTGACGGCCCGACCGTTCGCCACTGTTATCGACGAGTGTCGAACCGAGAATGGACGAACGACGGCCCCAGCGGACGGGTTTCGATACTTTTACCCCCGGAACGTGGGAACAGATCACGTGATATGACGAAAGTCAGCATCGTCGGTGCGGCAGGCACCGTCGGGGCGGCAGCGGGGTACAACCTTGCGCTTCGGGACATCGTCGACGAGCTGGTGTTCGTGGACATCCCGGACAAGGAAGACGAGACGGTGGGCCAGGCGGCCGACACCAACCACGGCGTCGCCTACGACTCGAACACGACCGTCCGGCAGGGCACCTACGAGGACACCGCCGGCTCGGACGTGGTGGTCATCACGGCCGGCATCCCGCGGTCGCCCGGCCAGACCCGCATCGATCTGGCGGGCGACAACGCGCCGATCATGGAGGACATCGGCTCCTCGCTGGCCGAGCACAACGACGACTTCGTGACGGTGACGACCTCGAACCCCGTCGACCTCCTCAACCGCCACCTCTACGAGACGGGCGAGCGGGCCCGCGAGAAGGTGGTCGGCTTCGGCGGCCGGCTCGACTCCGCGCGCTTTCGCTACGTCCTCTCCGAGCGGTTCGACACGCAGGTCGGCAACGTCGAGGCGACGATCCTCGGCGAGCACGGCGACGCGCAGGTCCCCGTGTTCTCGAAGGTCCGCGTCGACGGCCGCGACCCCGAGTTCTCCGCCGACGAGCGCGAGGAGATCCTCGAAGACCTCCAGGAGTCGGCGATGGACGTCATCGAGCGGAAGGGCGCGACCCAGTGGGGCCCCGCGACGGGCGTCGCCCACACCGTCGAGGCGATCCTCCGGGACACCGGCGAAGTGCTGCCCTGCTCGGTCGCCCTCGACGGCGAGTTCGGCTACGACGACACCGCCTTCGGCGTCCCGGTCAAGCTCGGGTCCGACGGCGTCGAGGAGGTCGTCGAGTGGGAACTCTCCGAGTACGAGCGCGACCTGATGGACGACGCGGCCGAGAAGCTCTCCGACCAGTACGGGCGGATGACGAGCGAGGAGTGACCGGCGGACGCCGGCGAGCGAGGCGGGTCGGATCGGGGCGAACCTGACGGCCGAATACCGGTGTCTGCCCGGCCGGGATTCGGCCCGGCACCGGGTCAACCGCCCCGCTGGGGATCCGGCCGGTCGGTTCGGCGCTCGCGGCGCCCCTCGTCGAGGGCGTCCTCGGACACTCGCTCGTCGAGCAGTGAGGCCCACTCCTCGAGGTGCGTTCGCTGGCGAGTCACGGGTACCCCTCCGTTGGGACGAGTATCGACGGCCGAGAGTATAACGATTGTGCCTGCACGCGTGACCGCCGGACAGCGACGGCTTTCGAACCGAGTGTCGAAGGTCGGGACGCAGGAGGAGGAGGTCAGGCGTCGGCCTGACGCCAGGTCTCGGGCACCTGGATGCTGTAGCGGCCGTCTTCCTGGAGCGCGATGATGTACTCCTCGCGGTCGTACAGCTCCATCAGGTTGAGTTCGTACTGCCCGGGTTCGACCACCCGGATGCTCTCGAACTGGTCGTTCAGCTCCTCGCGGAGTTCGGCCAGGTCCGGCCGGTCGGCGCGCTCGGCGTCCGGCTGTTCGGCGACGGATCGCTCTTCGGAGGGCGAACCGGCCGCGTCGGCCTCGGCGTCCGCCCCGGGTTCGGCCCCGTCGACCGCGTCAACACGCTCGGGCGGGGCACCAGCGTCGGACGGAGCGTCCGCGTCCGTCGGGCCATCGGCCTCGGCCGGGCCATCCTCGTCGGCCGGGTCGAACCCCTCGCTGTCGGGCATCTCGTCGGGGTCGACCAGCTGGCTGCGCGCGTCGGCCTGGGCGGTATCCTCGGTTCCGGGGTCGGACTCCGCGACGATGATGTCGTCGTCCCCGCCCGCCAGCCCGTCCGCGGAGTCGGGCGCATTCGCGGGATCGAGAGCGTTCGCGGGGCCGGACGTGTCGGCGGTCCCCGCCGAGCCCGTCTCGGCCGCCGTGGACTCCGCCGGGGGGCGCGCATCGGTGGCGTCGCTGCCGGCCGAGCCGCCGACCAGGTCACGGACCGTCGCGGCGGCGTTGCCGACCGTCCGGCTCACCGAGTCGCCGGGCCGGTCGGTCGGCTCCGGCGGCGAGTCCGGCGCCGAACCCGGAACCCCGCCGTCGTCCGGGCCTCGACCGGTCGAGCCGCTCGCGTCGTCGCCGGCGGGCGAGTCGTCGAAACCGTCGGGCCGGAACTGGAACTTCGTGCCGCCACACTCCGGACAGCCCGACAGCATCTCCTTGGAGCCGTCGGCGAACGTCCGGTCGCAGTTCGTACACTGGTGGGGCATACCTTGGCTATTTCCGCGAGACGAGCGCGCTGATGAGAGTTTCGTCCTTGTGGAGCGTCTCGATCTGGTTCGCCGGACCGATCACCGTGAGCTTCTTGGTCTCCTCTTTGCCCATGAGGCGGCCGAGCAGGCTCGAGTCGTCGGCCTGGGACTTGGGATAGGTCTCGATCTCGATGCCGTTGAACTCGTCGGGGCTGATCTCGGTCATCGTGACCTCGATGAGCCGCGACTCCTCGTCGGGCGTGAGGCCGGCCTCGAGGATGACGATGTTGTTGTCCCGGACGCCGTCTAAGATCATCCGGATCTTCTCCATCGTCGTCTTGCCGTCCATGCGCTCGGCGCTGATCAGGTCGATCTGCACTCCGTCTTCGTCTTCGGGGTGTTTGGCTTCGGCCATGATATCACCCGAAGTACTCCGCGATCTTGTCGTACACTTCGTCCATGTTGTCACCTTCGAGGGCCGACAGCTCCGTCGTCTCGTGTTGCGGGAACGCGTTGCGGATCCGCTGGACCGACGACTCCTCCAGGTCGATCTTGTTCGCGAGGATCAGCACCGGGAGGTCCTGGCTCTCGATGATCCCGATGAGCATCGTGTTGACCTGGGTGAACGGGTCTTCCGTCGAGTCGAGCACGTAGATGACCCCGTCGACGTCCTCCCGGAGCCAGTGCATCGCCTCCGCGACGCCCTCCGTCGCCTCCCGCGAGCGCCGGACGGCGTCGTCTTTCTCCATGTCGTGTTCGAGAAACTCGGTGTAGTCGACCTTCGTCGTCACGCCGGGCGTGTCGACGATGTCGATGTTGACCGTCTTGCCGTCGCGCTCGATCTCGACGTCCTCCTTCCTGCGAGCCCGGCGCGTCTCGTGGGGAACGTGACTCTCCGGGCCGACCGCGTCGCCGGTCCAGTCCCGGGCGATGCGGTTGGCCAGCGTCGTCTTCCCCGCGTTCGGCGGGCCGTAGATGCCGATACGTTTCGGGTCCTCCTCCGAGAACAGCGTCGACGCCGCCCTCGAAATGCTGTCTTTGAGCTCTGTGAACAGTCCCATCCTATCCTCCTGCGCCGCCGCGGCGCATCTGAGCGAATAAGCCGCTCCGACTCACTTAAGCCTACGTCAGACATATATAAATATCCGGATAGTACGGGGGAATTCGGACTCCTCACGTCGTCTTCCACGGATTTACGGGTCGGCCGCGACAGCGGTCCCTTTCGGATCGACCGCGACTGCAGCCGGAACCCGACGCGCTCGAAAATCGGAACCGGGTCGACGGCCCCCCGAGGGGCGCCCGCCGAGGAGCGGTCCGGGCAGCCGGCCGGGAGCGGTTCGGACCTCCACCGGGACCACCCCAGATAGACGAGCGGGGCGGGCGCCGGACGATCCGGCGAGCGGAAACCCGACCCCCACCCCTTCGTTTCAACTGGAACGGCGGCCACCCGTGGGGGTGGTTCGAAGGACGGTCGAACCCGTTGCTACTTCGGGGTCGGGATTGGATGTCTTCCGATCATTCTAGAGTGGTCTAGAATAACCTTCAGTGATTTCAGGATAACTAGAGGGCATAGATCCTCTACAACTAGACACGAACGTAGACGAAATATTGTTTTCTCTCTGGTGCGGATTTGGTTTTACGGTCTAGATAGTAAATCTTTCTCTCTAGCAAGCTCAGGTAATCCCGCTGGGACCCCCCACCCCCTCTTGTCGCGTTCCACCCGAAATGAAGGGGTGGGGGTGTTCCGCCGATTCGTGTTCGATATCGATCGCGAATCGCGACGGGCCGGACCGCCGTCGGACCTCCCGGTCACTCGGGTCGTCGTTTCGGTCGACAGAATCGTCCGAATATGGAGCTCTACCGCCCGTTCTTCGGACGATCGGGGTTCGCTCTGGATCGCTCCCGCGACGGTCACCGAAATATTTAATATCGTATCAACCACGGGTTCTTGTGGTTCAACTGGACTCGCCGTGATCTTCGAGATCGGCTGAACGCGGCGATATCATCGACGGGAGTCGCGCTCTGCGGGTGCGCGACGACACTTCCAGGCGAAACGGAGGGGTTCGGATACGCGGTACTCCAACGACTACGATGAACGGGGACGACACAGACCAGGACACGACGCTCGATTCACAGCGGTTCGTGGATGGAGCGGGCGAGGACGGCGAACAGGCACCCCCGACGGCGGACGGGGAGGAACCGACCGGGCGCGACGGCGACCGACAGACGGACGAGGGGGGCAGTTCGACGGACGGCGACTCGGGGAGGGGTGACTCCCAGGGAGACGACTCGCCGGGGGACGATTCGCCCGGAGACGACTCGCCGGACGCCGGCTCGGCGGCCCCGGAGGGGGGCGACCCGTCGAGCAGCGTCCGGGGGAGCGTCGGGTCAGCGGACGTCGACCTCGACGCCGGGGGCGACGGGGTCGACTCGTCGGTGCTCGACGACGTGATGCTCGACGACGTGGGCTCGGAGGACACCGAGGAGGCCTCCCAGGGGCTGTTCGACGACCTGCTGGCCGGCGACCCGATCTTCGAGAACAAGGAGGTCCTCCGACCGTCCTACACGCCGCGCAAGCTCCCCCACCGCGAGGAGCAGATCAACAACATGGCGACGATCCTCGTGACCGCGCTGCGCGGGGACTCGCCCTCGAACATCCTCATCTACGGGAAGACGGGGACGGGCAAGACCGCCAGCGCGAAGTTCGTCAGCACGGAACTCGAGTCCACGTCCCAGAAGTACGAGGTGCCCTGCGAGGTCGAGTACATCAACTGCGAGGTCACCGACACGCAGTACCGCGTGCTCGCCCAGCTCGCCAACAAGTTCATCGAGAAGAACGAGGCGGTCATCGACGAGGAGCTCGACGCCCTCGAAGACCTTCGCGAGCGCGCACGGGACGATCCGGCGGCCCTGGCCGACACGGAGTACGACTCGGTCGCCGCCGTCGAGGACCGCATCGAGCAGCTGGAGGACGACCGCGACTCCTTCGAGCAGGTCCCGATGACCGGGTGGCCCACGGACAGGGTCTACAGCACCTTCTTCGACGCCGTCGACTACCACGAGCGGGTCGTCGTCATCATGCTCGACGAGATCGACAAGCTCGTCGAGAAATCGGGCGACGACACCCTCTACAACCTCTCGCGGATGAACTCCGAGCTGGAGCGCTCGCGGGTCTCGATCATGGGCATCTCCAACGACCTGAAGTTCACCGACTTCCTCGACCCCCGGGTCAAGTCCAGCCTCGGCGAGGAGGAGATCGTCTTCCCGCCCTACGACGCCAACCAGCTGCGGGACATCCTCGAACACCGCGCGGAGGTCGCCTTCGAGGGCGACGCGCTCACCGACGACGTGATCCCGCTCTGTGCCGCCTTCGCGGCCCAGGAGCACGGCGACGCCCGACGGGCGCTCGACCTGCTGCGGACCGCGGGCGAACTCGCCGAGCGC
This sequence comes from Halosimplex halophilum, assembly GCF_004698125.1. Lineage (NCBI taxonomy): Archaea > Methanobacteriati > Methanobacteriota > Halobacteria > Halobacteriales > Haloarculaceae > Halosimplex > Halosimplex halophilum. Next base: position 59,976 of record NZ_ML214298.1, on the reverse strand, counting down.
GACCAGACCGACGACGTCAACGAGGACCACGTCCGCAAGGCCCAGGAGAAGATCGAGCTCGACCGCGTCGTCGAGGTGGTCCGCACCCTCCCCACCCAGTCGAAGCTCGTCCTGTTCGCGATCATCATGCTGGAGAAGAACGGCGTCCACAACATCAACACCGGCGAGGTGTACAACGTCTACCAGCGCCTGTGCGAGGAGATCGACGTGGACACGCTCACCCAGCGTCGGGTCACCGACCTCATCTCGGAACTCGACATGCTCGGCATCGTCAACGCCGTCGTCGTCAGCAAGGGCCGCTACGGCCGCACCAAGGAGATCTCCCTGTCGGTCCCCATCGACGAGACCGAGGCCGTCCTCCTCTCGGACTCGCGGCTCTCTGACATCGAGGACACCCAGCCGTTCGTCCAGACCCGCTTCGACAGCGACAACTGAGCGGACGCCGACGCTTCTCGCCGGGAACTCGACCTGTGCCTACGGAGCGACGGCGCTGCGGTTCCCCGACCCGGCCGCCAGCGCCGCGTCGGTCCCTCCGTCCGATACCGGGTCGGCCGCCCCATCCGGTACCGGGCCGGCCGCGCCGGTCGGTGCCGCGCGGAACCCGTCTGCGCACCGCTCGTTGCGCAGCCGGATGCAGCCGAGCTTCGGGACGCGGACCTCCGCGGTCCCGACGATCCACCCGGGCTTGACCGGTCCGCTGAGCGGGTCGGCCTGGGCCTGGTCGTAGGCGCCGTTCGCGTCGCCCTTCGTGATGAACCCGGCGTGGGGCGCCGGGCAGGTCGGCAGCGCCTCGTCGGTCGTCTCGCCGCACTCGCTGTAGCGGCCGATCGACTGCCGGTCGGCCTCGTCGTACCAGTTCTCGCCCTCCTCGACGTAGAACATCGCCCGGTGGATGATCGGCGTCGCGCTCGCGCTGCCGTCGGGCTTGTAGACGATCACGTCCCCGGGGCGCTGGAACTTCCGGTAGTCGCTGTCCTGGCCGGAGTGTAGCGTGACGACGCCGGTCCCGGCGACCGCGCCGTCGCCCGGGAATCGCTGTTCTTCCATCACGAACACCAGGTCGCCGGTGCTCATGTGCGGTTCCATGCTCCCGCTCTCGATCGCGACCATCGGCGGCCAGACGCCGCTGACCGCGAACAGCAGGGCGCCGACCAGCAACACGGCCAGCGCGCTCGACACCACGTCGACCACGAAGGTCCGCAGCCCGCTCCCCTCGGCGGTCTCGTCGTCGGCAGTCGACCGGCGTGCGGCGGGGGCGTCGGCGGCCGCTTCACCGCCGTTGACGGCGACGCCCGAGGGTCCGTCACTGCCCCGGGTTCCCGGAGGGTCGTCCCGGTTCTCCCCCGTTTCCGGGGCCCCGTTTTCCCCGCTTTCGGAGGTCCGGTTCTCCCCTGGTTCGGAGACCCCGCCCGGCCCCGTCGGGTCCCGGCCGTCGTCGGTTTCGGCGTCCGGACCGTCGTCGATTTCGGCGTCCGGATCCCCTACGGTGGTCGGGTCCCGATCGAACGGTTCGCCGTCGACACCCTCGGGACCCGGGTCGGCCTCCCCCGGTCCGCTTCCGTCGTCGGTTCCGCGGAGGTCGGCTCCGTCGTCGGTCTCGCCGGGGTCGGTCCCGTCGTCCCCGCCCGGTCGGTCACCGCCGTCGACGGGCCGGTCGGGATCCTCGGACGGCGGTTCGTCGTCGCGGGGCGGGCTCATTGCCGGCCCGTTGGGTCAGTGGCGGTTTGAATGTTCTGACCCGCCCTCGGCCGGCCGCGGCCCCGCGGTCCGCTACGCTTTTGCGGACCGCCGCCGATCACCGACTGTGCCGCTCGAGACGCCGGTTCACGTCGCCAACGAACTCGCCAGGCGCGGCTACAACGCCGAACCCGAGGCGGTCACCCTCCTCGCCGCCACCCCCGACCCAGCCGGCGCCCTCGACCGTACACTCGAAACCGTCCCCGACGACGCCGTCAAGCTCACCGCCGACCACGTCAAGGAGGTCGTCGATACCCGCTCGCGGTCCGGCGATCCGGCCGCCCGAACCGACCCGGACCCGACCGCTGAAAGTGCCGCCCAGCCGCCGACGGAAGACCCCTCTGTTTCAACTGGAGGCGACGCCCCCGAACCGGCGGACGGGGGCGGGGCTGGTGCAGTCGAAACGAAGGGGTCTGCCGCGGAGGAGGACGGCCTCGCGACCGACGAGGCGGGGCAGCTGTCGGCGGATCCGGACGGGGCGTCGCCAGAAGATCCGGACGGGGCGTCGCCGGCGGCGTCCGGCACTCCGTCGGCCCCCGGTCCCGACGCGGGGGCCGATCCGAACGGGACGGATGGGACAGCCGATCCGGGTCGGACGGACGCGACGGGCGCAGGCGGCCGGACGCCGGCCGACCCCGACCAGCAGTCGGTGGCCATCGAGGGCGACATCCGGAGCACGGGGACCGGCGAGTACTCCGATTTCGTGGCTGTGTTCCGCGACCGCTACGAGAAGCTCTCGAAGCAGCTGCGCGGGCGGGTCAACCACCGGCCGACCGACGCCATCGAGTCGATGCCGGGCGGCAGCGAGGCGGCGCTGGTCGGCATGGTCTCGGACATCCGCTCGACCGCCAGCGGCCACTGGCTGGTCGAGCTGGAGGACACCAACGGCACGTTCCCCTGTCTGGTGATGAAAGACCGGGACATCGCCGACCTGGTGAACGAACTCCTGCTCGACGAGGTGATCGCCGTCGACGGGACGCTCGCCGACGACGGGGGCATCCTCTTCGTCGACTCGCTGTACTTCCCGGAGATCCCCCGTACCTACGAGCCCTCGACGGCGGATCGGGAGGTCGAGGCGGCGCTCATCAGCGACGTGCACGTCGGCAGCCAGGAGTTCGAGGCCGACGCCTGGCACCGCTTCACCGACTGGCTGCACACCGCCGACGCCGACAGGGTCGAGTACCTCCTCATCGCCGGCGACATGGTCGAGGGCGTCGGCGTCTACCCCGACCAGGACGAGGAACTCGACATCGTCGACATCTACGAGCAGTACGAGCGGTTCAGCGAGTACCTCAAGGAGGTGCCCGGGGACATGGAGATCGTCATGATCCCGGGCAACCACGACGCGGTCCGCCTCGCCGAGCCGCAACCGGCGTTCGACGAGGAGCTCCGGTCGATCATGAGCGCCCACGACGCCCGCATCTCGGGCAACCCCTCCACCGTGACCGTCGAGGGCGTCGACGTGCTGATGTACCACGGCGTCTCGTTGGACGAGGTGATCGCCGAGCTGCCCGACGAGAAGGCCAGCTACGAGGAACCGCACAAGCCGATGTACCAGCTTTTGAAGAAACGGCACGTCGCCCCGCAGTTCGGCGGCCAGACCCGCCTGGCCCCCGAGGAGGAGGACCACCTCGTCATGGAGTCGGTGCCCGATATCTTCCACTCCGGCCACGTCCACAAACTGGGCTACGGCAAGTACCACAACGTCCTCACCATCAACTCGGGCTGCTGGCAGGCCCAGACGGACTTCCAGAAGAGCGTCAACATCGACCCCGACGTGGCCTTCGCCCCCATCGTCTCGCTGGACACGCTCGACCTGCGGATCCACGACTTCGAGTAGGCCGGCGCGCGGAACCCCCTCACTTCGGGTGGAACTCCCCGCTCACCCGAGCAGCGGCGTCTCCTCGCCGGCGACGACCAGGATCAGTCCGACGAGCGCGAGCACCGGATACGCGGGGTGAGCGGCGGCGAACTCGACGAGCGCCGCCGCGACGCCGCTGTCGGCGAGGACGGGTGCGGCGTTCGAGGCCGACCGACCGGGGACCGAGAGCCCGTGGGGCGTGGCGAGGCTCGCGGCGGTGACGACCGTCGCACAGACGAGCGTCGCCAGCCCGGCGATCCGCAGGGTCTGCCCGTCGAGGACCGTTCCCGTGCCGGGGTCACCACCGAGTCGCGTCATCGAGTGTGTGCAGCCATCACGACTGCATAAATCTACGTCAGACACCGCCCGGGCGGATGGCCGGCTCTCGCAGCCGTGGAGCGACGCCCGGGTCCGCCACCGCCGTCACTCCGCGTCGCAACCGGGTCAGCTCCCGATCAGCGGCGTCTCCTCGCCGGCGGCCACGAGGACGAGCCCGACCAGCACCGCGGCGGGGTAGGCGGGGTGGGCGGCGGCGAACTCGACGAGGGCGGCGACCGCTCCCGCGTCGGCGGCGATGGCGGTGGTTCCGCCGCTCGTCTCCCCGGCGCCGGGACCGCTTCCCGTGGAGACGCTGACCGCGGCGATCCCGACCGACAGGACGATCATGAGCGATCCGACGACCCGCAACACGTGCGCGCTGACCGCCGACACCAGCCGCGACAAGCGATCCGAGGAACTCATTGCCGGAAACGTACGGCTTCCAGGGACTTAACTGCGCGTTAGATGCGACGGCGGGCCACGGTCCGGGTCGGCAGCTCCGGTTCGAGTCGGCGGAGCCGCCGGTCCGGAGCGAACCGGTTCGGTCGGGCCGAAATCCTGCCGGGACCGCCGACAGCGGGCGGGACTCGCCGGGCTGGTTGGGACTTATGTGGCCGGCGGTCGTCAGTCGATCCCATGTCCGACGACTGGGACCCGGCGACGAAGGCACTGCACGTTGGCCAGGAGGAACCCGACGCGGCGACCGGCGCGCGCGCGCCGCCGATCTACCAGACCACGAGTTACGTCTTCGAGGACGCCGACGACGCCGCCCAGCAGTTCGCCCTGGAGAAGCCCGGGCACATCTACTCGCGGCTGATGAACCCGACCAACGCGATGCTCGAGGAGCGGCTCGCCTCCCTGGAGAACGGCGCCGCCGCGGTCGCCACGTCCTCCGGGATGGCCGCCTTGAACCTCGCGACCTTCATGCTCGCGGACGTGGGCGACAACATCGTCACCGCGTCGTCGCTGTACGGCGGGACCTACACCTACTACACGCACACGGCGCCGCGGATGGGCGTCGAGGCGCGGTTCGTCGACACGCTCGACTACGAAGCGTACGAAGAAGCCATCGACGACGACACCGCCTACGTCCACTTCGAGACCATCGGCAACCCCGCGCTGGTGACGCCAGACATCGAGCGCATCGCCGACATCGCCCACGACCACGGCGTGCCGCTGTTCGTCGACAACACGTTCGCGACGCCCCACCTCTGCCAGCCCATCGACCACGGCGCCGACCTGGTGTGGAACTCCACCACGAAGTGGATCCACGGCCACGGCACGACCGTCGGCGGCGTCCTCGTCGACGGCGGAACCTTCCCCTGGGACGAGCACGCCGAGAAGTTCCCGGAGATCGCCGAGCCGAACCCCGCCTACCACGGCGTCAACTTCCGCGAGCGGTTCGGCGACGCCGCGTTCACCTACGCGGCGGTCGCTCGCGGGCTGCGCGACCTCGGGAGCCAGCAGTCGCCGTTCGACTCCTGGACCACGATGCAGGGGCTGGAGTCGCTGCCGATGCGGATGGACCGCCACTGCGAGAACGCGATGGCCGTCGCCGAGCATCTGGCCGATCATCCCGAGGTCTCCTGGGTCACCTACCCGGGCCTCGACGACCACGAGACCCACGAGGAGGCCGGCGAGTACCTCGACGGCGGCTACGGCGGCATGATCACCTTCGGGCTGGCGGAGGGCTACGACGCCGCCCGGACCACCGTCGAGTCGACGGAGATCGCCTCGCTGCTGGCGAACGTCGGCGACGCGAAGACGCTGATCATCCACCCCGCCTCGACCACCCACCAGCAACTGAGCGACGAGGAGAAACAGGCCGCCGGCGTCACCGACGACATGGTCCGCCTGTCGGTGGGCCTCGAATCCGTCGACGACATCGTCGCCGACCTCGACCAGGCCATCGACGCCGCGACGAACTGAGAGGGGGAGTCGCGGTTTCGTTTTCGCGCGCTCAGTCCAGCACGTCCTCGCCTTCGAGGACTTCCTGCAGTTCGGCCATCGTCTCGACGATGGTGTCGCAGGCGGGCGCGACGGCCGGTTTCGGGTCGAAGCCGACCGCCAGCCCCGCGACCTGCAGCATCGGGAGGTCGTTGGCGCCGTCGCCGACGGCGATGGTGTCCTCGCGGTCGGCGCCGACCACGGCGGTCAGCACCTCCAGCGCGTCGTCTTTCGTCCCCTCGATGAGCGGCCCCTCGACGGTCCCGGTCAGTTTCCCCTCGGCGACGGGCAGCCGGTTGGCGACGATGGCGTCGACCTCGACGCCCTCTTTTTCGAGCGCGCGGGCGACCCCGCGCTCGAACCCGCCGGTGAGGATGGCGACGTAGACGCCGGCCTCCCGCAGCGCCGCGATCACGTCGGCGGCGCCCGGTCGGAGCTCTACCTGGTCGAAGGCCGCCCGCGCCTCCCCGTCGGGGAGGTCCTCCAGCAGCGCGCAGCGCTGGCGGAGGCTCTCGGCGTACTCGATCTCGTCGTTCATCGCCCGCTCCGTGATCTCGGCCATGTCGTCGGCCGTCCCGTTCCGCTCGCCCAGCAGGACGGTCATCTCCGAGTCAGAGAGCGTCCCGTCGAAGTCGAACGCGACTACGGTCATGGCTCACCGGTTCGCTACGGGGGGATTCAAAGCCCCCGATTTCGGGTGGACGAGCCCCGTCGGCCCCGGCGGGCGTCGGGCGAGCGGCGTCAGTACTCGTCGTCGCGGACGGGGACGTAGATCTCCCGGTCGGCGACGGTCGTCGGGTCGCGGTCGGACTCGTAGCGCTCGAAGACGGGCGCGTGGACCTCGTCGTCGTCGCGGTCGTCGTCCCGGAGTTCCTCCGCGTGGATCTCGCGGACCATCTCCTCGACGGACTCGTGGTCGGGTCGGAGGACGGCGTAGGTCGCCTGGGGGATCTCGACGGCGGTCAGCTCCGCCGAGAGGTCGTCGGTGTCCTCCACCTCGCGGCCGGCGACGTAGGTGAACTCCCCGCTGTCCGCGTCCACGTCGAACATGACCGCGTAGCGGTCGGTGCCGACCGCGGCGTCGTTCAGGTCGTCGGCGTAGTCGTCGATCGAGTCCCACAGCGCGGCCTCGTCGACGTCGGTCCCCCGGTGGGCGACGCCCGCGACCGTGAAGTCACCGTGTCGTTCCGTCTCGGGCTCGTCTGTGTCGAGAACCATAGCGTCCCATCGTTGGGGCGGACCCGGCTTACGTGCCCGGAATCGGGGGACAACCCGGCGATCAGCCGGCGTCCAGACCGGGGCGACCCGCAACCTGCGCTTGCGAGTTCAGCCGTCCGAACGACACCGGTCGCCCGGCACCGCCGCTCCTCGACCTCGGTAGGGCGATCTTACGGCCGGGGCGGTTCGCCGTCGTAGCCGTCCACGTCCTGGTAGAAGTTCAGGAGCCCGAACTTGAGCTTCTCGGGGTCCACGTCGACCATCTCCCGGCGCTCCTCGGGCGGGAAGGTGCCCCGCACCGAGTAGTCGGACATCTCGACCTCCGAGCGCTCGGTGTAGCGCCTGTCGAGCAGGATTCGGGCGCCGAAGTCCTCGGGCGAGCGGACGACCCGACCGAGCGCCTGGCGGGTCTTGCGGACGGTGGGGATCTCGACGGCGTAGCGCCAGCCCGCGCCCTCGTCGTCGTCCCGACCGCTGGCCCCCGAGCCGCCGCGACCCCCGGGCTCGTCCTCGTCGCCGAACGCGGCGTCGTAGGCCTCCTGGACGGCGTCCATGCGGTCGTCGAGGTGCGGGTACGGGACGCCGACGACGACGACGGTCCGGGCGTCGTCGCCGTCGAAGCTCACCCCCTCGGCGAGGGTGCCCCACAGCGAGGTGAACAGGACGGCGTCGTCGTCGTCGGTGAACCGCTCGCGCAGTTCCTTGGCCGAGGTGCCGGGGCGGTCGAGGTAGGTCGCGCCGGCCGTGTCGACCCGCTGGTGGTAGCGCTCGGCCTCGGCGTAGCTCGGGAAGAAGGCCAGGGTGTTGCCGGGCGTGAACCGCGCGGCGTCCTCCAGCGCGCCGGCGACCGTCGACTGCACCTCCATGTCGTCGCGCTTGCTGGCGAACAGGGCGGGCCCGTCGACGGCGTAGGTGCGCCGCCGCTCCTCGGGGAACTGCGGCCCGTAGGCCAGCGTCTCCGGGTCGTCGAGGCCGAGCACGTCCTCCGTCACGTCGAACGGCCGCAGCGTCGCGCTCATCAGCACGCTGGCGTGCAGGTCGCCGAAGAGATCCGCGGTCACCTGGCTCGGGATGCAGGTGTACAGCTCCGCGCGGCCGTAGATCTCGCCGGCCTCCCGCGGGCCGCCCTCCTCCGCGCGGCGGACGCTCACCACGGGGTACTGCCCCTCGGCGGCGGACTCGTCGAGCCAGTCCTCGACGAACGTGGCCGCCTGCAGCGTCTGGCACTCCTGGCGCGTCGTCGTCTCGCCGTTCTTGTAGGCCTCCTCGTAGGACTGGTCGAGTTCCCGCGCGAGGTCGAGCGTCCGGTCGAGCTCCTCGCGGAAGCCCGGCCCGGAGTAGTTTTGCAGGAACGAAAGCGTCAGGTCGTCGCGGGCGTCGTCGTTGTCGATCGACAGGTCGTACCAGCTGTCCTCGACCTGTTCGCGCTCGCCGAAGGAGAACGCCTCCTGGTAGGCGTCGACCAGCGCCTGCCTGAAGGTGTCGAGGACGTTCAGCCCCGCCTCCGTGCGGGGGTCGTCGCTGCCCTCCAGTTCCTCGACGGCCTGGTCGAGCGTCGTCTCGGTGAGCGTGCGGCGGGCGTGGTCGCGGGCCGCGTCCTCGACGTTGTGGGCCTCGTCGAAGACGGCGATCACGTCCTCCGGGTCGCGGCCCAGCCACCGGAAGAACTGCTCGCGGATGGTCGGGTCGAGCAGGTGGTGGTAGTTGCAGACCACGAGATCCACGCCGTCCATGCCCTCCTTGAGCAGTTCGTAGCCGCACATCCCCTCCCGTTCGGCGTAGCCGTACACGTCCTCGGGGGTGCGCACGTCGTCGTAGAGCCAGCCGTAGAAGGCGTCGGTGTCTGCGGTCAGGTTCTCGTAGTAGTGCTCGCAGACGTTCCGCTCCTCGCGGATCTGTTCGATCTCCTCCTCGACCGATTCGAGTTCGTCCATCACCGCGCCGCGGGCGTCGGCGGCCTCGGCGCTGCCGTCCTGGCTCTCCTCCAGGAGCGCGCGCTGCTGTTCCTCCAGCTCCGCGCGGTTCTCCTCGGCGTCGACGAGTTCGCGGGTCGTGTCCCGCAGCGCCTGGCACTCCTCGTAGCCCACGTCGATGTGGCACATCGAGGCCTTCCCCTGGAAGACGACGGCGCGGATGGGCTCCTGGTCGGTGATCGCGGCGGCCTCGCGGACGAACTGGCGCATCTGCTGGTGGACGTTGGTCGTGATGACCACGGTCTTCGACGTCTCGCGGGCGTACTCAAGCGCGGGCGCCAGCGAGGCGAGCGTCTTGCCCGTGCCCGTCGCCCCCTCGAAGAGGACGTTCCGGGCGTCGGCCAGCGCGTCGGAGATGGTGCCCATCGCCTCCGTCTGGTGGTCGTACGGCTCCTCGTACGGGAAGAATCGCAGGTAGTCCGGGTCGGACGCGCTCGCCACTGTGGATACGTCTTCGCGCGCCCGGATAAAAGCCCTAGCCCCGCGCGGCGGACCTCGTGACCGTCGCGGTTCCGTCGGGGACCCGCGGCGGACCGCCGCTCAAAGCCAGTTTGAAGCTTACGGGAGTGGTATTTGTACGCCGAACGACGCTCCGAGTGCGATGACCGAGGACTGCCACCCTGACCGGTCGCCCGCGACCGGCACCTCCGACCGACGCACCGCACGCGGACAGCCACGCGACGCCCGTCCGCGGAACGCCGCCGCTCGACCGCGTCCGACGGAGGTGGTCGGATGACCGGCATCCCCTCCGTCACTGCCGGCGCCCGCGCGCTCCCCGCGCGAGCGCGCCGCGGCGCCCGGCTCGCCCTGGTCGCCGTCCTCGTCACGACGCTGGTCACCGGCCCGCTGGCGGGGGTCGTCGCCGCCGGCGCCCCGGCGAGCCCGTCCTTCGAGGAGACGATCACCACGGTCCGACAGGGCGAGACGGCCGAGATCGCGATCAACACGACCGGCTCGGACGGCGAAGGCATCCGGTTCGCGATCGGCGACGCGGACGCCGAGGACCAGAACTTCGAGGCCCGCGCGACGGTCACCGACGCCGACGGCGACGGGACCGTCGTCGTCCGCTTCGACACGGCGGCCGTCGACGAGGGCGGCCCCGGGTCGTACCTCACCGTCGCCGACGGCGACGCGGTCGACAACCGGACGGAGCTCGCGGGCACCGACGACCCGCTCGCGCCGACGGCCTACGACCTCTCGCTGGGCGACCCCGCCGACCCGGCCGCCATCGGGTCGCTGGCGCTGCTGAGCGCCGACGGCGAGTCCACGGGGGACGACGGCAGCGACGGGGCCGACGGGACCGACGAGACGGCGACCCCGCGGCCGCTGCACGACGGGACGACCGTCGACACGAACGACGACGGCGAGGTCGTCGTCGACGCGGCCGCACAGCAGCAGATCTCCGGCGAGACGACGCTCGATCCCGGGACGACGCTGTCGGTCCGGGTGACCTCCCGCTCGTCGTCGTCGCCGTTCCTCATGCAGGTCGAGACCACCGTGGACGACGACGGGACCTTCGCCGGGTCGTTCGACTTCACCGACGTGTCGGCGGGCACGCCCTTCGAGGTGACCGTCCGCGGCGACGGCGAGGCGCTCGCCGAGGCTTACGGGCGCGTCGCCGACTGCGAGGGCGACTGCCCGACCGCGACGCCCGCGGGCGGTGAGGGATCGACCGCCACGCCGCTCGCGGCCGACGGCGTCGGCGTCCAGGGCGTCACCCAGGTCACCGAGGGCGACGTGGCGCGGATCCCCGTCGCGTTCGGCGACGCCGACGCGCTGACCGTCACCCTGGGCGACAGAGAGGAGGTCGCCTACGAGACGACCGCCGTGATCCGCGACACGAACGGCGACGACCGCGCGGTCGTGGTCGTCCGGACGGGCGCGACCGACGACGCCGACCGCCCCGCGCTGGCCGTCGCCGAGGCCGGCGAGGTCCGCCCGGCGAACGTCACGAGCGAGACGACGCTCGACAGCCCGCTCGACCCCTTCGACTACGACGTGGCCGTGTCGGCCGGCGCCGGGGCCGACGGCGAGCCCGACGCCATCGGCACGCTCGTCGTCATGGCCGACGACGGCGCGAGCGGCGCGGACGGCGACGCCTCGACGGCCACCGCCGACGACCCGCCCGCCGGACCGGACGGCGCGACGGTCGCCGCCGCCGGCGGTTCCGGTTCCCTGCTCACCGGCCTCGGCGCGCTGGCGGTGGGCGGCCTGATCGCCTTCGGCGGCGTCGCCCTCTTCCTCGGCTTCGTCCGGGGCTGACCCCGTCCGGCTCGCACGTTCGGCCGCTTCTGACCTGTTTTCCGTTACCGTTCCCGCCACCGTTTCCGGGAACCGCTGCTGTTCTCCGCGTTCTCACCGTTCCTCACTACTGTCGCCGCCGTCGTCACTTCGCCGCTGTCGACGCTCATCGCTGTCGACGGTCGTCGCGCGCGGGGATGCCGACCGTATCCGTCGCTGTCGGTGTGAGAAACGTCGACGGTCGGGGCGTGTTGTCTGCCGATCGAGGCGAGGGTCTACCGGTCGAGCGCCAGGGCCGCGAGGGCGGCCACCGCGAGACAGGCGAAGAAGAAGAGGACGCCGGGCTCGACCACGTCGAAGACGAGCCAGGCGAGCGAGCCGGGCTCGCCGACGGTCGCGTTGGGGCTCGCGGGACCCGCACCGGCGCCCCCGATGGAGGGCCGGGCGACCCGCTCGGCGCCCCACTGGACGAGCAGCGCGCCGACGCCGAGCAGGCCGATCCCGCCGACCACGTCGGTCAGCGTCCGCTGGACGCGCGGGCGGACCTCCTCGTTGCCGACGATCACCAGCGGGTCGCTCGCCGGCCCGTAGACGGTCATCTCGTTGCCCTTCTCGGAGTAGCGCGTGTCGACGGGCTCGACCAGCCCGGCCGCTTCGAGGTTCGAGACGTGGTAGTGGACGTTCTGGACCGACGTGTCGACGGCGTCGGCGATCTCCGAGGCGGTGCGCGGGCGCTCGAACAGCGCCCGGTAGACCGCCCGCCGGGTGTCCGTCGCGAGCGCGTCCAGCACGTCGTCGGTCTCCTCGCCCTCGACGTCGAGGACCCGCAGTCGCTCGTCGCTGGTCGCCGTCCGGTCCTGGATGCGGTCGATGAGCCCCGACATCTCCTGTTCGATCCTTTCGTCCCTGTTCATATAGCCCTACCCGAAGGTTAAATCCCGCTTTGAACGGTCGGTGTCTTGCGATTCGGTGGTGGTCGGTGTGAGGGTGTGGGGCCCATCTCTGTCGGCTGTGTCGTGGTTCGTATTCGGTTCGTAGCAGTCGGTCGGCTCGCACTCGATAGTGTCCGCTGAGAGCCCTCGCCGCGCTCGTTAGCAGTGACCGCGACCGCAAGAAACGACAGGCGCTGAAAGCCCTCGGCGCGCTCGCTCTGGATTGGATCGACCGTACTTGACAGCAAACGATGAAATCCCTCGGCGCGCTCGCTAACTGGGGTCGCTACCGCAGGGGACAGCAAGCGGTGAAAGCCCTCGGTGCGCTCGCGGTCGCTGAGCGACATACCCTCGCTACGCTCGGGTAGGGGTCGCTCAGGCGACTGAACTGCACGCGAGCGCGCCTCGCCCGTTCAGTCCGCCAGGACGGCACCGCCCCGCACAGCACCGCAGACGGCCACACACCTCCCCAGCCGATTGCGCTCCTCGCAAGCTGCGGTGCTCATCCACCGTCAGAGACAACCTCTGACGAGCCTTCTCTCACGAGTTCGAGAAGACCTCGCGCGGCTACGGTCGCGCGCACGAGAGCGCGCCAACGTCAGAGCAAGCTCTGACGGCCCTCGGAATCGCAAGCGATTCCGAGACGACAGCGCGCGCCGACAGCACCGCTCGTTGGATCCACCGCTCGTCGGATCGACTGCTTGGAACACTCCTTCGGTCGCCCGGTCGTGACGCGACGCCTGCCGTGGGAGTCTCCCTCAGCCGGTGGCGTTGGCGGGGACGTCGACGGCGCGGCCGGGGACGACCAGGCCGTTGCCGGCGACGGGGTCGGTGCCCGCCGGGCCCACGTCCTCGGCCGTCCGTTCGAGGCGGAGTTCGACGGCACGGGGCGAGCGGTCGGGGTCGGCGTCGAGGACGAGCGCGGCGAGGCCGCCGACGTACGGCGTCGCGGCGGAGGAGCCGACCAGCGGCTCGTCATACCCCCCGATTTCGTGTCGAGCGGGCGCGACCACGTCGACGCCGAGGCGGCCGTCGGCGGTGGGGCCCCTGGAACTGTAGGGTTCGACACGGCCGGCGGCGGGGTCGTAGGCGCCGACGCCGATCACGCCGCGGCCGGTGGCCGGGGCGGCGACGCTCTCCGCGGGGCGGGTCCGCTGGAAGCGGTGGGTCGGCGACGAGAGGCGGACCCGCGCGCCGGTGGCGTTCGGCGGGCCGCGGACGACGACGTAGTACGTGCCGCCCTGCAGTCGGGCGTTGATCCGGGCGTTGGGGACGCCGTCGCCGGGGAACGGCTCCGAGCGGGCGACCAGCGTGCGCTCGCCGTCGTCGGTCCGGTAGAGTTCGGCGACGAAGGTCCGGTTGGCGTGCGCGCGGTCCCAGGCGAGCCAGATCCGCGCCTCGCTCCCGCGGCCGGCGAGGTAGTTGCGCGTCGACTCGCCGAACCGCAGGCGGCCGTCATCGGGGTCACCGTAGCGCCCCGCCCAGTGGCCCCGGGCGAGGTTGCCCGTCGGCGCGACGAAGACGACGCCCTGCCGGCGGGCCCACTCGCCGAGTCGCGCGACCGTCGAGGTGCCGTCGCCGGGGCGGCCGTAGAACGAGACCGGGGCGACGACCACGTCCACGTCGGCGGTGACGAGCCACGTCACAGCCCGCCGGAAGCCGGTCGTGTCGTCGAAGGTGGCGAGCCGGAGGTCGGCGTCGGGAGCGGTGCGCGCGACGACGGCGGCGGTGGCGGTGCCGTGGCGGTTGCGGCCGCCGTTCTCTACCGTCGCGCCGTCGCCGAACGCGCGGCTCTCGACTACCTGGCCGGCGATCGCCGGGTGGTCGGTATCGAAGCCGGTGACGCCGACGACGCCGACGGTGACGTTCCCGCCGGTGACGCCGGCGGCGTGGAGGCGCTGGAGGCCGCCGTCGGTCGGGTCGCTCTGGTCGGCGTCGGCGGGGGCGCCGGGGACCGACAGCGCGAGGGCGCCGATCGCGGCCAGCAGACACAGGAGGGCGACCGCGACGACCCCCAGCGCGCGGATGCGGGCGGGCATGGAGGGGGACTAGCGGGTGGTCGAATCGCGACGAGCAAAACGATACCGGTGTTCGGGCGTCTCGTCGTCGCTATCGGCGGTCACTCGGCGTCGGGACGGTCGGCCGGCCGGGGGTCGTCGCCCGCCCACGAGACGCCCGCCGCCAGCACCGAGAGGACTAGATACCCGACTGCGCCGACCAGAAGACCGGACGGGACTATCACGGTCACCGCGCCGGGCACGTAGTCGCCCCGCGGCAGCGCGTCGATCACCTCTCGGAGCTGGAGGGCGATCAGGCACAGGGGGATCGCGAGGACCGCGACGCCGCGCCGCACCGTCCGTCGGAGCGCGTCGGTCGCCATGCTCGCGGTGTGTGGCAGCCAGCGACAAAAACGGTCCGGGTCGGCCCGGACGCGTCCCCGACTACTCGTCGAGGAAGTCCGGTTCGAGCCGCTTCTCCGCCCGTTCGTCGCGGAGGTGCTCGCGGAACTCCTCGGGGTCGACGTCGCGGGCCTCGCGCTCGGCGCGGTCGCGGACGGAGACGGTGCCCGCCTCTTCCTCGTCGGGGCCGACGATGAGCATGTACGGGACGTTCTCGTCGTGGGCGGCGCGGATCTTCCGCTGGAGCGTGTCGTCGCCGTCGGCGACCGTCGCGCGGAAGCCCTCCGCCTCGAAGTCGTTGCGCAGGCGGTGGGCGTAGCCGAGCACGTCCTCGTTGAGCGGGAGGACGCGGACCTGTTCGGGCGCGAGCCACAGCGGGAAGCGGCCCGCAAAGTGCTCGATCATGACGGCCATGAACCGCTCGAAGGTCCCGAGCAGCGCGCGGTGGATCATGACCGGGGTGTGTTCCTCGTTGTCCTCGCCGACGTAGACGAGGTCGAACCGCTCGGGCTGGACGAAGTCGAGCTGGACGGTGCCGACGGTCCACTCGCGGCCGATGGCGTCCTCGGCGTCGGCGGCGATCTTCGGCCCGTAGAAGGCCCCCTCCCCGGCCTCGAGTTCGTAGCCCTCGCCGAGCGCGTCGAGCGAGCTGCGGAGGTCGTCCTCGGCGCGCTCCCACAGTTCGTCGTCGCCGAAGGAGTCGTCGGGCTGGGTCTCCAGCTTGAAGGTCACGTCCAGCCCGAAGTCGGCGAGCACGTCGTCGATCACTTCGAGCGTGCGGGTGACCTCGCCCTGGATCTGGTCGCGGGTGACGAACGCGTGGCCGTCGTCCTGGGTGAACCCGCGGACGCGGAGCATCCCGGAGAGTTCGCCGGAGCGCTCGTTGCGGTAGCAGGTGCCGAACTCGCAGTACCGCTTCGGGAGCTCGCGATAGGAGCGGCGTTCGCGCTGGTAGAGGTGGACGTGGTTGGCGCAGTTCATCGGCTTGAGGCCGTACTCGTCGGCCTCGTCGCCCTCGGTGCGGGCGCTGGCCTGGTCCCAGTGGAACATCTCGTCCTCCTCGCAGAAGTGCTCGTAGTGGCCCGAGGTCTTCCACAGGTCGACCTTGTTGAGCTCGGGGGTCCAGACCTCCTCGTAGCCGAGCTCGTCGTTCTTCTCGCGGATGTACTCCTCCAGCTCGCGGCGGATGGCCATCCCGTCGGGGTGGAAGTGCACGCAGCCGGGGGAGTGCTCGGGGATGGAGAAGAGGTTCATCTCCCGGCCGATGCGGCGGTGGTCGCGGCGCTCGGCCTCCTCCTTGCGCTCCCAGTAGTCCTCCAGGTCCGACTCCGACTCGAAGGCGGTGCCGTAGACGCGGGTGAGCCGCGGCTGGTCCTCGTCGCCGCGCCAGTTGGTCGCGGCGATCTCCCGGAGGTCGACGGCCCCGATCTCGCCGGTCGAGGCGACGTGCGGGCCGGCACAGAGGTCCGAGAACTCGCCCTGGCTGTAGAACGAGACCGTCTCGATGTCGTCGTCGGCGCCGCGGTCGCCCGCCGCGAGGTCCTCGAGGATCTCCTCCTTGTAGGGGGAGCCGGCCACCCGCTCGCGGGCCTCGTCGATGGGGACCTCCTCGCGCTCGATCGCCAGGTCGTCTTCGACGATGGACTCCATCTCGGCGACCAGCTCGTCGAAGTCGTCCTCGTCGACGTCGACGCCGTCGAAGTCGTAGTAGAATCCCTCCTCGGTGGGCGGGCCGGTGGCGAGGTCGGCGTCGGGGTACTCCCGCAGGACCGCCTGGGCGAGGACGTGGGCGGCCGAGTGGCGCATCACCTGCAGGTACTCGTCGGCCGAGGGGGTGACGATCTCGACGCGTGCGCCGTCGTAGACGGGCTCCTCCTTGGCGACGAGTTCGCCGTCGAGCTTGCCGGCGACGGTGTCGGAGCCCAGCCCCGGACCGATCTCGTAGGCCACGTCTTCGACTGTGGCGCCCGACGGAACGTCGAGCGTGCTTCCATCGGGCAGTTCCACCGTGACTGAGGATTCCTGCTGTGACATGTCATCGACCTCCACCGCGCCAGGCGCCGCTGTCCGGCAGCGAGCGACGAGCGCGAGAACGTGGCGGTGACTGGTTATGGGGCGCGAGGCCCGCCTGTAAAGCAGTCACCTGCCATCCTGCCCTTCGCTAACGCGCTATCGAATAAAAGCGTTGTGACGTGGGCCGACTGCCCCTTCCGTGCGTGTGATTCACAGGCGCGGAGCGGCCGGATACCGCCGTCGACCGGTCGGTGAATTTCGCGGGATCCGAAATCGGGGCTCCCCGGCGTCAGGTGACGTAGGCGTCGGGCGGCGTGGGAGTCAGACGGTGCTGGCGTCAGGTCGCGTCCACGCCCTCGGGCGCGTCGTCGAGCAGGTCAGAGGCGGTGACCAGCGATTCGAGTTCGAGGTCGTGCTCGGCGAGGTTCTCGGCGGCGCCCTCCTCGCGGTCGACGACGACGAGCACCCGGTTCACGACCGCGCCGGCCTCCCGCAGCGCCTCGGCGGCGTCGACGGCGCTCTGACCGGTCGTCGCGATGTCCTCCAGCACCACGACCTCCTCGCCGTCGGCGAGTTCGCCCTCGACGAGGTTGGCGGTGCCGTACTCCTTCTGCTGCTTGCGGACGATGACGTAGGGGTTGCCCGACTCGACGCTGGTGACCGCGACCAGCGGGACGGCGCCCAGCGCGACGCCGGCGAGTTTGGTCTCGCCGTCGGTCGTCCGCGCGAGGTGGTCGGCGAACGCCTCGGCGATAGCTTCGAGGCAGTCGGGGTCGGTCTCGAAGAGGTACTTGTCGACGTAGTAGTTCGAGGTGCCGCCGTGGGAGAGCTCGAACTCCCCGAACTTGACGGCGTCGGCCGCGCGGAGCGCGTCGATGAGTCCCTGGGTGTCCATACCCCGGCTGTCGGCCGCCCGCGGTTTAGCCGGTTCGATACGCGGTCGCGCCGCGAGCGCCGCGAGTGGAGCGCGATGCCGGGGAGCTATCGGCCGGGAAGCGACCGGCCGGCGAATCGCTAGGGCTTGCGAGGGCAAGCGGCGCCGGGCGGCGGCCGCCCGGCCGGTCCGTCGCGCTCCGGAACCACTATGCGGGCGGACCGCTGACTAGCGCGTGATGAGGGTCTTCGGGTCCAGCGGCGTGCGCGGCGTGGTCAACGACGACCTCACGCCGAGCGATGCAACCGACGTGGCGCAGGCGGCCGGCACCGTCTGGCGCGCCGGGGGCGCCGACCGCGTCGCGGTCGCCCGGGACACCCGCCGGACCGGCCCGATGCTCGTCGATTCCGTCGCCGGCGGCCTCGCCAGCGTCGGCGTCTCCGTCGACCGCCTCGGCGTCGTCCCCACGCCCGGCCTCCAGGCCTACGCCGAGCGGGAGGGCGTCCCGGGCCTGATGGTCACCGCCTCGCACAACCCCCCCGAGTACAACGGCATCAAGCTCGTCGGCGCCGACGGCGTCGAACTCCCGCGCGAACGGCTCGAAGCCATCGAGACGCGGCTGCTCGACGAGGCGCCACGGCGCGTCGGCTGGGCGGAGACCGGCGAGCGCCGCCACGTCGACGGCGCCGCCCGCGCCTACGTCGACGAACTGCTCGCCGCCGTCGACCGCGAGGCCGTCGCCGACGCCGACCTCACCGTCGCGGTCGACCCCGGCCACGGCGCCGGCGCGGTCACCAGCCCCGAGTTCTTCCGCCGGCTCGGCTGCCGCGTCAAGACGATCCACGCCCAGCCCGACGGCCACTTCCCCGGGCGCGACCCCGAGCCCGTCGCGGCGAACCTCGGCGACCTCCGGCGGTTCGTCCGCGCCACGGACGCCGACCTGGGGGTCGCCCACGACGGCGACGCCGACCGCGCCATCTTCGTCGACGAGCGGGGCGACCACGTCGAGGGCGGCGCCGCCCTCGCGGCGCTGGCCGCCGACGCCCTCGACGAGGGCGACACCGCCGTCTCCGCGGTCAACGCCTCCCAGCGGCTCGTTGACGTGGTCGACGCCGCCGGCGCGGACCTGACCCTGACGCCCATCGGGTCGACGTACATCGTCTCGCGCATCCGCGACCTGCTGGCGACCGGCGAGTCCGTCCCCGTCGCCGGCGAGGGCAACGGCGGCGTCCTCTTCCCCGACTACCGCATCGCCCGCGACGGCGCCTACACGGCAGCCCGGTTCTGCGAGTTGCTCGCCCGCCGCGGCGAACCCGCGAGCGACGTGGTCGCCGACTACGACGACTACGTGAACGTCCGCCGGGACGTGGCCTACGACAGCGAGCGACAGCGCGAGGCCATGCTCGACGCCATCGAGCGCGCCGCGGAGGAGTCGGTCGCCGACCTCGACACGACGGACGGTTACCGCCTCGACTACGGCGACGGCTGGGTGCTCGCCCGCCCGTCGGGCACCGAGCCCGTCGTCCGCGTCTACGCCGAGGCCCGCTCGGCCGACCGCGCCGAGGAGCTGGCCGACCGGCTCCACGACGCCGTCTCCGGCATCCGCGTCGATTAGTTGCGACTTCGCCCCCTGTTTCGTGTCGAACCCCGGTACCTGACGGTGTCCCCGGCGATTAGTTGCGACTTCGCCCCCTGTTTCGTGTCGAACCCCGGTACCTGACGGTGTCCCCGGCGATTAGTTGCGACTTCGCCCCCTGTTTCGTGTCGAACTACCCGGTGTCGGCGTGGTCGGCGAGCCACGCCTCGATGTCGTCGGCCATCGCGCCGCGGCGGTGGATCTCGCCGGTCTCGGCGTCGACGACGGTGCTCTCCATCCCGTCGGTGCGCCCGCCGTCGAGCACCGCGGCCACCCGCTCGCGGACCTCGTCGCTCAGCTCCGAGGGCTCCCGGACGCTCCCGGTCCCCGAGAGGTTGGCGCTCGTGGCGGTGACCGGTACTTCGGCCGCCTCGAACAGTTCCAGCGCGAGGTCGTGGTCGGGGACGCGGACGCCGACCTTCTCGCGCCCGGCGGTCAGCACGTCGGGCACGGCGTCGCGTCGCCTGACTACGACGGTGACCGGCCCGGGCAGGAACTCGCGCATGAAGTCGAGTTCCCGCTCGGTCGGGTCGACGTACTCGGTGGCCCGCTCGACGCTCGGCACGCCCAGCGAGACGGGCTTGTCCCGGTCGCGGCCCTTGACCTCGAAGACCCGCTCGACCGCCTCGGCGTCGACGGCGTTCGCACCCATCCCGTAGACGGTCTCGGTCGGGTAGACCACCAGGTCGCCGTCCGCGATGGCTCGGGCTGCGCGCTCCACGTCGGTCATCGTCGGAGTTCGGTGGGTCGTCGGGAAAAGCGTGACGCGATTCGCTCGCCAGGAGTTGAATCGACTGTACTCGACAGTGAGCGCTGAAAGGGCGAGGCGCGCTCGCGGTCGCTGAGCGGGATATCCTCGCGGCCCAAGGGCCGCTTCGGATAATGGCCCGCTCAGACGACTGAACAAGCGCGAGCGCGCCTCGCCCGTTCAGTCCGCCAGGAACGGCACCGCCCCGCACAGCACCGCAGGGGGCCTCACACCTCCCCAGCCTCTTGCGCGTCTCGGCCTGCGGCCTGCGATGCTCATCCCTCGCGCGGTGTTGTCGCGCGCATGAAAGCGCGCTCCAGCGCGCGCCACGGTGGCTGTTTCACGGTCCGATACGCGCGTCGGCCGAGCGGTCTCAGTCGTCGGCTTCGGCAGCCTCGGCGCGCGGGACGGTCACGTCGGCGAGGTTGGCCTCGATCTCCTCGCGGCGGTCCTCGAACGTCCCGGGGAGGACGAGCCGGCCGCCGAGGTCGTCGAGCGGTTCGTCGCTGGTGTAGCCCGGATCCCTGGTCGCGAGTTCGAAGAGGACGCCGCCGTGCTCGCGGAAGTACACCGAGCGGAACCAGTGGCGGTCGATCTGCTGGGTGGGGCTGAGCCCGCGCGAGCGGACGGCCTTGCGCATCCCCTCCTGGTCCTCGTCGGTGGGCGTCTGGAAGGCGACGTGGTGGACCGTGCCGTGGCCCTGCCGGCCGCCCTGGATCGTCGGGAGCACGTCGACGTACTGCCCGACCGCGCCGGTCGCCTCGAAGCGGGTGCGCTCGTCGCCGGGCGTGCCACCCTCCGCTTCCTCGGTGCCAACCCGCTCCATGCCCATCGCCTCCAGCAACTCCTCGGTGGGCTGGGGGTCGGCGAGCCACAGCGTCACCGAGTGGAACCCGCGGATCGCCGCCTCCTCGGGGACGAACTCCGTCCACGGGACGGTGGGATCGTCGTCGGGGATCTCGACCTCGACGAGTTCGACGGGGAGGCCGTCGGGGTCCTCGAAGGGGAGGACCGTCTCGCCGAACCGCTCGACGCGGTCGTCGTAGTCGACGCCGTAGTCGTCGAAGCGGTCCTCCCAGTAGTCGAGGCTCCCCTCGGGCACGCGGAAGGCGGTCCGGGAGACCTGGCCGGAGCCGACCTTCCCCCGGGTCATCCCCTCCCAGGGGAAGAAGGTCATGCTCGTCCCGGGCGTGCCCTCCGCGTCGGCGAAGAAGAAGTGGTAGGTGCTGGGGTCGTCCTGGTTGATCGAGCGCTTGACGAGCCGCAGGCCCAGCGTCTCGACCCAGAAGTCCATGTTCCGCTGGGGGTCGCCGGCGATACAGGTGACGTGGTGGATGCCCGGTGTCGGGTTCGGATCTGCCATTGCTCCCCGATACGTGCTCCCGGTACTTCAATAGGCGCTGACATCGATGTCACCGGGTCGCCCGGGTGTCAGCCGCGGTCGAGGGCCGTCTCGCAGTACTGACAGCGAACGTCGTCGGGGTCGTTCGGCGCTCCGCACTCGTCGCAGTTGACCCGGTCGGGGCCGGTCCCGGCGGCGCCGCCGTCGGCGAGACTGACCGCGAGGAGTACCCCGCCGAGCGCGACCATCCCGGGCGGTCCGGCCGCGTACAGCGCCAGCCCGCCCGCGACCAGCGCGACGCCGATGCGGTCCAGCGAGCGCGACATACCGGACGGTCGGCTGACACCTCGAAAAGCCCTGGGGGCGGTCCCGGCGATACCGCCCTACAGCTCGTCGATGGCGGCCTCGACCTCGTCGTAGTCGGGGAACTCCGGCCACTCGGAGGCCACCCAGGCGTACTGGACGACCCGCTCCTCGTCGAGGACGAAGACGGCCGGCCGCGGTTCCTCGACCCCGGCCATGCCGTCGAGGTCGTTGACGATGTCGAACTGTTCGGCGACCCCGTTGTTCGGGTCGGAGTAGAGTCGGGCGTCGACGCCGCGGTCGTCCAGCAGGTCGGCGTGCTCGTACGGCGAGGAGATCGACAGCCCGACGACCTGGGCGTCGTCGCGGTCGAGCCACCCCCGCTCTCGAATTTCGTTCCAGACGTAGGTCGCGGGGAAGGCGCCGTCCATCGGGTGGAAGACGAGGACGACGGGGCCCTCGTCGGTCAGCGTCGAGAGCGAGACGTCCTCCCAGTACTCGGGGCCGACCAGCGGGCGCTCGAAGTCGGGGACGCGGTCGCCCGCCTCGGGGTGGTCGGTCTCGGGGAGGTCGACGACCTCGAAGGGCAGGTCCATTCAGGCACCCCCCTTCGCGCGCTCGCCGTACGTGGCGTCCAGGTACTCGACGATGTTGCCGCTCTCGGACATCGTGACGCCCGTCGACTCGTCGACGATGGCCGGCACGGAGCGCTTGCCGGTGAGTCGCTGGACCGCGTCGCGGTCGCTGTGCATCGGCTCGACGAACCGCGAGCGGTAGTCGAGGTCGTACTCGTCCAGTTTGCGGACGACCCGCTCGCAGAACGGGCAGGCCTGCAGCCGGTAGAGCGTGATGGCTGGGTCGCTCATCTCGCCGGTAGTACGGCCAACAGCCGGGTAAGCGCTTCGCCCCCGGCAGCCGCGAACGGGGCCCCGCTCGACTGTCGGGGACCACAGTCATTGTCCCCGGGCGCGTAGCCGCCGCCATGAGCGAGACCGACGGGACCGACGACCTGGAGACGACCGCTGATCCGGCGACACCGGTGGTGCGGCGCGCCGAGGACATCGAGTACGAGGAAGTCGACGCCGCCGAGGGACTGTCGAAGGCGGTCCTGATCGGCGAGGCCCACGGCGCCGAGAACCTCGCGATCCGCCGGTTCACACTCGCGCCCGGCGCCGAGGTGCCGAAACACAAAAACGAGATCGAACACGAGCAGTACGTGCTCGCCGGCGAGTACGTCGTCGGGATCGACGGCGAGGAGCACACGGTCCAGGGCGGCGACGCGCTGCACGTCCCCGCGGGCGCGGTCCACTGGTACCGAAACGAGCGCGACCTGGAGGGCGCCTTCCTCTGTGCGGTCCCGACCGGCGACGACGCCATCGAACTCGTCGACGAGGAGTGAGCGCGGGCGGGGCCCGGCCCGGCGACTGGGACGGCGGAGCGACGGGGAAGCGCCACCGACGGCGCGGCGCCCGAGCCTTTTTTGACCGCGGTGGCCCACCCTCGGGCAATGACCGACCACGAGTCGCTCGTCAGGCGCTCGCTCGCCGGGACCGACGCGTTCGACGAGCGGGTCCGCGCCCAGGCCGACCGGCTGACCGACGCCCTCGCCGACGGCGCCTTCGACAACGCGGCCGCCACGCTGGGACTGGAACTGGAAGTCTACGCCCTCGCCGGCGACGGGGAGGACGAGCGCCGGACGCTCGCACCCATCCCGGACGGCGTGTACGAGGGACCGGCCGACAAGGAACTGGGGCTGCACAACGCCGAACTGAACGCCGCGCCGAGCCGCTTCGACGACGACGGCGTCGCCGCCCAGGCCGCCGAGATCGAGGGCGACCTGGCCGCGACCCGCGAGCGAGCCCGCGAACACGGCCTCGAGATCGTCCTCGACGCGATGCCGGCCGTCGCGCCCGCCGGCGGGACCCACGCCTACCTCGACGACGTAGTGGTCGAGGGCGGTCCGACCAGTACCGGGGAACGGCCGGTCGTCGTCCCCGGCGGCGGCGCCGACGACCCCGTCCTCGTCGCGCGGAACATGCGGAAAGACCCCCGTTACGGCGCGCTCGACAACGTCGCCGTCCGGCGGGCCGGCGGCGAGATCGACTTCTCCGTTCCGGGCGCCGAATTGGGCTTTCGCACCATCCTCTTCGAGTCGCTGGCGACCTCGATCCAGCCCCACGTGCAGGTGCCGGACCCGGCCGAGTTCCCCCGCTATCACAACCTCGCGACGCGGACGCTCGGCCCGCTGGTCGCGCTGTCGGCGAACTCCCCGTTCCTGCCCGGCGACTGCTACGACGCCGACGACCCCGAGCGGCTGGTCGCGGAGACCCACCACGAACTCCGGATCGCCGCCTTCGAGCAGTCGATGAACCAGGGCTGTCGGAAGGTCCGGGTCCCCGAGGACCTCGACGACCCCGCGGACGCGCTGGAACAGGTCGTCGCGGACGACACGTTCGCGCCCTTCCTCCGGGAGTGGATCGAGGACGAGGGCGACGTGGAAGAGGAGGGACAGAAGGGCGGCGACCCGGCGAGCGCGGCCTGGGAGTTCGACTACAAGCGGGGCACCTTCTGGCGGTGGGTCCGCGGCGTGGCGGGCGGCGACGCCGTCGACGGCGCCTGCGACCGGCGCTCGCTGCGCATCGAGTACCGCCCGCTGCCCACCCAGCCGACCGTCCGCGACATCGTCGGCCTGCAGGTCCTGACCGCGGGCCTGCTCCGCGGGCTCGTCGCCGCCGACCACCCGCTGGCCGACCTCCCCTGGGACGACGCCGAGCGGAGTTTCTACGCCGCGGTCGAGGACGGTCTCGACGGCGACCTGGCGTGGGTGACCGCCGACGGCGAGCGGACCGACGACTCCGACGAGATCTTCGCCGAGGTCTTCGAGTTCGCCCGGCGCGGGCTGGCCGAGCAAGGGGTCGGCGAGGAAACGCGGGACCGGTATCTCGACCCCATCGAAGCCCGCCGGGAGGCCGGCGTCACGCCCAGCGCCTGGAAGAAAGCCCGCGTCCGCGAGCACCTGGACGACGGGGCGGACCTGGAGGAAGCGCTCGCGCGGATGCAGGGCGAGTACGTCGAGCTGAGCCGCGAGCGCGAGCACTTCGCGGAGTGGATCTGAGGAGTCGGCGGTCGGTCACACGTCGTTGCGGGTCCGCTGCGAGTCCCCCGCGGGATCGTTGCCCCACATAACCGTACCGCCGGCGTGCGTCGTGACGCCACGGACACACTGCCGAGTCGACTTCATTCGTCCTCCGCGAGTCCGCTCGACCATGTCGACAGCGACCGAGGCTGCGACGGAGGAACCGCACGCGAACGACTCCTGGCAGGCCGGCGTCGTCGGCGGGATACTCGGCGCGCTGGCGATGGGCGCGCTGATAGTGGCGATGAACGAGCCCACGATCGCGGTGGCGATCCCGTCGCTGTACGCGCTGGCGCCGCCGCCCAGCGGCGCCGCGGGGCGGTTCGTCCACGCCTCCCACGGCGCCGTGCTGGGCGTGGTCTTCGCGGCCATCGTCGGCGCGCTCGACCTCGATTCGCCCGGCGAGCAGGTCGGCGCCGGAGTCGCCTGGGGCGTCCTGACGTGGGCCGTGCTGGCCGCGCTCGTGATGCCCCTGTGGCTCGACGCGGTGGGGTCGCCGGCGTCGCCGCCGTTCCCGAACTTCGCCGTCCCGTCGCTTTTGTGGCACGCCGTCTACGGGCTGGTGCTCGGCGGCGTCTACGCCGCGACCGTCGACCGGCTGTAGGCGGTGCTTCGACCGGTCACTCGCTCGTTTCGGCCGCGCCGGTTCCCGCACGCTCGACAGCCGCGAGGTCGATCTCGCCGCCGGGCATCGGCACGCCGTCGAAGGGGTCCGAGTCGAGCAGCAGCGACCCGTCCAGGTCCGCGTAGTCGAACAGCGGCGCGAGGTGGGCGCTGGCCGCGATGGTGGCGTTCGAGGCGACCATGCACCCGACCATCGCCTCGCAGCCGTGGGCGTGTGCGACTTCCGCCACCCGGCGCGTCTCGCGCAGACTGCCGCACTTCTGGAGCTTCG
Source organism: Halosimplex halophilum (assembly GCF_004698125.1). NCBI lineage: Archaea > Methanobacteriati > Methanobacteriota > Halobacteria > Halobacteriales > Haloarculaceae > Halosimplex > Halosimplex halophilum. Next base: position 34,403 of record NZ_ML214298.1, on the reverse strand, counting down.
CGACGACGATGTCGACGGCGTCGGCCACCCGGGCGGCGTCCGCCGCGGTCTCGACGGACTCGTCGGCCGCGACGGGGACGGCGCCCCGGTCGCGGACGCGGCGGAGTCCAGCAACGTCGTCGGCGGGGACCGGCTGTTCGACGAACTCGACGCCGTGGTCGGCGAGGATCTCGGACCTGGCGACGGCCTCGGCGGGCGTCCAGGCCGCGTTGGCGTCCACGCGGATCGTCGCGTCGGGCGCGTCCTCGCGGACGGCCGCCAGGCGCTCGGCCGTGCGGCCCGCCCCTAGTTTCACCTTGAGGATCGAGTACCCCTCGGCGACCGCGCGTTCGGCTCGTCGGCGGGTCTCGTCGGGGTCCGCGAGGCCGATGGAGAACGAGGAGGTCGGTGCCGCCGCGGGGTCGAGGCCCCACTGCCGATACAGGGGGACGCCAAGGCGTTTGGCGGCCAGGTCGGCGATGGCGGTGTCGACCGCGGCGCGGGCGGCGGGGTTGCGCCCGACGCGCTCGCGCAGCTCGCGGTCGACCCGCTGGCTCGCGTGGGGGTCGCCCACGTCTTCGACGACTTCGAGGAGGGCCGGCAGGACCGCCTCGACGGTCGCGGGCGTCTCGCCGTAGTAGGTCGAGGGCGCGGCGGCGCCGACCCCCTCGTGTGTGCCGTCGGAAATCCGGACGAGGACGTTCTCGGCCGTCTCGGTCGTGCCGCGGGCGATGGTGAACGGGTCGGCGAGCGGGAGAGAGCGCCGTTCGAATTCGGTCGTGAGGTCGGCGTCGCCGGTATCGTCGTCGGCGCCGTTCGGCGACATCTTCAGTCCTCCCCGAGGACCGCCGGCAGAATTTCGCCCGCGTCGAAGCGGACGGGGTCGGTCGCGGGCGCGTCGATGGCGGCGGCGTAGTCCTCGACGGCTGCGCCGGCCGCGTCGTCGTCGAGGTCCTGGGTGTTGAGCGCGCCGGCGACTACCTCCGCGGGCGCGACGGGGTCGGCCAGCGACTCGTAGAGCGCGGCGTACTCCCCCGGTGGTGGGATCGGGACGTGCTCGTACCCGTGGACGGCGTCGCGGCCGGCGACGTGACACAGGACGAGCCGGTCGGGCATCGCACCGTGGAGAATGCTCGTGGTCACCCCGGAGTAGGCCGGGTGGGCGATTGCGCCCTGTCCTTCGACAAAGAGTACGTCGAACTCGGCGGCCCGTTCCTCGACCATCCGCTCGACCGCGCCGGCGGCGAAGTCGGAGACGACCCGGTCCACGGCGATCCCGTAGTTCTCGATGGCGATCCCCGTCTGCCCCGTGGGGACGACGCCGGCGTCGACGCCGCGCTCGCGGGCTGCCTCGGCCAGCTCGAAGGTGGTCGTCATCTTCCCCGACGAGCAGTCGGTGCCCACCGTCAGTATCACGTCGGCGTCGACCTCGCTCGCAGTCCCGTCGCTGACGGTCAGGTCGTCGGGCGGCCGGCGCAGGTCGCGGATCTCGGCGCCGTGTTCGTCGGCGAGGCGGGCGAACTCCTCGTCGTCGGCGAGGAAGTAGTGGAGGCCGGCGACCACGTCGGCGCCCTGTTCGAGCGCCCCGCGCACGTCCGGCCGCCAGGTCGCGTCGAAGCCGCCGCCGATGGGCGCGATCCCGACCACGAGCGCGTCGATGGGCTCGCCGACCGCGTCGATACCCTCGACGATGGGGGCGTCCTGCACGTCCGGGACGTGGTCGCGGACGCGCTCGCCGGCGCGGGTCCGGTCGAGCACCGCGACCACCTCGTCGTCGCCGTACCGCAGGATCCCGACGGCCGTCTTCGCCCGCTCGGGGAACTGCTCGTGGGCCAGGATCGCGACGCGCATGGACGAGTGTTCGTGTTCGCGTGATTTAATCGCACGGTGGATCGAAGTGTCGGAACCGCGATCACAGCCCCAGCAACCGACCGCACCGCAGGCTCGATCGTGACCGCGAACAGCGTGAAAGCCCCGACGCGTTCGGCTCCCGGGGCTCGCTGCGCGCGCTCCCTTCGGTCGCGTGCTAGCGTCGCCCGGGTTCGCCGAACGCGTCGCCCCTTTCATTCCCGCCCGCATCGGCTGACCGGTCAGCCGATGCGGGCGGGAATGAAAGGGGCCGGCCGCTCCGGGAAGACGGCCGAAGTAAGCACCGCAGACGAGCGGAGCGAGTCGAGGAGCGCAGCGAGGCCCTCGACCGGAGCGGACGGGGGCTTTCACGCTGTCTTGCACTACGATCGGGCCGGCGGTGCGGTCGGTTACGGTCGCTACGGAGGGTCACGCTGCTCGCGGTCGTGATACTCGCAGTAGTTCCGATTCCCGCTCCGTCACATTCTACAACGCTCGCAACTGTACCTGCCAGAACTCGCGAAACGCCGACTCCAGGGCGGGCTCGGGGTCGCCGGAGGCGCTCACCGACGAAACGCCGTCGGCCATCTCCTCGAACTCGTCGAGCACCGTCCGCTCGCCGACGACGTACAGCCGGTCGGTGTCGGCTTCCTCCAGCGCCACCCGACAGCGGTCGAGGTGGTTCTCGATCTGCTCGTCGCGCAGCCGCTCGAAGCGCGCCTGCGAGTAGCCGCCCTTGGAGTGTTTGCTCTTCAGCTCGGAGTCGAACCCCTGGAAGGCGACCCGCTCGTCGCCGTCGTACTCGCCCATGGCGAACAGATCGGAGCGCACGAGGGCGAACGTGAACGAGCCCGTCGGCTCGAACCACGACCGGTCAACGGCGAAGGCGTCGCCCCACTCGGTGAACGGCTCGGGCGGGTCCGGCACGGAGAGGCAGGCGCCGACGAGGGCGGCGTCGTCGGTGACGGCGAGACAGGGAGCAGCGCGGCCCACCAGCGCCGCGCGGTCGCCGAACGCCTCGCGGACGGGCTCCGGGAGGTCGTGGCCGTCGGGGACGTAGGCGGTGAACGCGCCCTCGGGGTCGGTCTCGACGGACTCCAGCCGGTCGAGGACCGCCCGGAGCCGGCCGTCGCGCAGCGTCTCCTCGGCGGCGAACGCCCGGTCGGCACCGGCCTGGCCGTCGCGCAGCCGCTCGACCTCCCCTTCGAGTTCCGCGATGCGGTCTTCGAGGCGGTTGACCCGCTCCTCTGCCGCCTGGCGGTCGCTGACGGCGTCGGCCCGCCGCCGCTGCTCGGCCTCCAGCTGCTGCTCGCGGCTGTCGAGCTCGTCTTCGAGTTCCGCGATGCGCTCTTTGAGTTCCGCGCGGCCGAGCACCCGGTCCAGCATCACCGGATGGGGACGCCGCGGCCGGTTAAAACTACAGGGTCCGCTCGCTAGGAATTGGAGCGACCGCACTCGACGGCAGGCGCTGAAAGCCCTCGACGCGCTCGCGGTCGCTGAGGCGGGATATCCGCGCTCTCCGCACCGCCCGCTCACGGCAGAGCCGTTCGCTTCGAGGCGCGCAGCGCCTCGCACCGCGCGGATAGTGGCCCGCTCAGACGACTACATGAACGCGAGCGCGCCTCGCCCTTTCAGTCCACCAGGACAGCACTGCATCCGCACAGCACCACAGGGGGCCTCATACCTCCCCAGCCTCTTGCGCTCCTCGCAGGCTGCGGTGCTCATCCCTCGCGCGGCTACGGTCGCGCGCACGAGAGCGCGCTCCAGCGCGCGCCGACCGCATCCACTCCGCCTTCCCGACCGCATCGCCACCGCGACCCACGCCACCTCCGCAGAGCGACGGGTTCCGGCCAGCCGCTCGCGGTGGCGGAATCGTCCGCGTTCGCGGTGGAGGGGTGAGCGCGGTGTCAGTACGTCGTGTGGGAGGCCGACCCGACGGCGATCCGGACGAGGGTGTTGTCCGACCAGTCGTCGGGGTCGGCGCCGTAGCGGCGGTTGATCCGGCGGTTTGCCTCGCGGTTCTGCTCGTCGTCCTCGACGACCGACGCGGTGCCGCGGACGGTGACCGTCCACTCGGGGTGGCCCGCCTCGCTCTCCTGGATCGAGAGGGCCACCCGCGGGTTCTCGCGGACGTTGGCGAGCTTTCGCCCGGTGGTCATCACTTCGATCACGGGACGGTCGTCGCCGTCGGCCGGCTCGTAGCGGAACCACACCGGCGCCGCGTGAGGGCGCCCGTCGCTGCAGGTCGCGAGGTGGGCCGCGACCGGGTCGCCGGTCAGCAGGTCCTCGACCGCCTCGGGGACTGACTGGGCCATGACGACGCTACGGGCGCCGGGCGGAAGTGGGTTGGCCGCCGGCGACCATCGGTCGCGGAGACGGCTGTCGCCCGCCGGGGCGGCCGGAACAGCAGGTCTGCCCGCTCAGAGCCCGAGGCCGACGAGCGCGTACAGCGCGAGCAGGACCGTCGGGACCGCGACGGCGACGTACACCGGCTTGCTCCAGCCGAGGACCTTCCGGCCGTCGAGCGGGCCGAAGGGGATCATGTTGAACCCGGCGAGCAGGAGGTTGATGCTGAGGCCGCGCTGGCCGATCAGCCCGAGGAGACCGGGACCGAACAGGAACAGCGGCAGGAAGACGGCGGCGAGGCCGACGTTCGTGACCGGCCCGGCCAGCGCGATGAGGCCGTTCTCGCGGGCGGTGATGCGGCCGCGGTGGACGACCGCGCCGGGCGCGGCGAACAGGAAGCCCGCCAGCGCCGACATCACGGCCAGGAACAGCATCCCGTAGTCGGCCTTGAACGCCGCCATCTGGCCGAAGCGGACGGCGACGACCTTGTGGGCGAGTTCGTGCAGCAGGAAGGCGACGCCGACGGTCGCAAGCGAGACGACCAGCGCGATCCCGACCGTCGACGGCGCGACGGAGCCCCGGGCGACCGCGTCGACGAGCGACCGGTCGATGAACAGCATGAACGCGACGCCGAGTGCGAGCCACGCGATCCCCAGGTCACGGAGCTCGCGCCGGCTGAAGGAGATGCCGCGCCAGCCGCGGCCGCCCGGGGAACGGGGACCGCCGCGACCGGGCCGGCCGGCCGCGCCGCCGCGCCGGCTCACGCGACCGCCCCCCAGACGATCCGCCAGCCGTCGCGGGCCCCCTCCAGCAGCAGGCCGCCGATGGCGCTGACGCCGCCGATGTCGGCCGAGAGGTACGGCAGGACCAGCGGGAAGACGACGAGGCTGGCGACCATGCTCCCGACGTTGGTCAGCCCGGCGACGAGGATCAGCCGGAACAGCGGCACCCGGCGCATCCGGGCGAAGATCTCGCTCACCGGCGCCGTCTCGTCGTCCATGATCTCGTTGAGCCGGGAGATGTCCGAGACGTTCACGTCGACGTAGCGCAGCTCGACGTAGCCGGCGAACCAGCCGGGCGCCAGCAGCGGGTTGACGCTGGTCAGCCAGGCGACGCCGCCGCCGACGAGGGCGCTCGGCCAGGTCGCGCCGGCGAGTTTCGCCAGCCCGCCCGCCAGGACCCCGTTGACGAGGAACCACGCGACGAACAGCTCCAGCAGGAAGTCGTTGCTCGCCCCGCCCAGCGCGAGCAGGGCGAAGAAGACGAGGAAGCCGACGGTCATCGCGTAGCCGACCGCCTTGTAGAGGTAGCCGGTGAGGCTCGACCCGGAGGTCTCGCCGACCAGCGACTCCATCGGCGGCAGGCTCTCCGGGTCGGCGAGGTAGCCCTCGATGCCCTCGCGGTGGCCGGCGCCGACGACCGCGACGACGGTGTAGCCCGCCTCCCGCAGCGCGACGAGCCGGTGGGCGATGAACGCGTCGCGCTCGTCGATGAGCGCCTCGGCCGCCCCGGGAGCGAACCGGCGGAACTCCTCCATCATCGCCGTCACCACGTCCGCGTCGGTCAGCTCGTCGACGTCGATCTCCTCCAGCTCGTCCTCCTCGGGCAGGAACGCCGCGAGGACCGCGCCGGCCGCCGCGCCGAGCGTCGCGCCGGCGGCCGCCCCGCCGAGGACGCCGGTCCCCGTCTGGAGGACGAACCCGCCGATCCCGGTCAACTGCTCGCCCGAGACGGCGAGCGGGCCGACGGACAGACCGCCGGCCGCGGCGACCGCGACGCCGGCCGCCGAGCCGGCGACGACGCCGGCCGCGACCCTGGTGTAGGTGGTGTTGGCGACCGGCAGGGGTTCGAGCCACTCGGCGAGCCACGGCTCGACCAGGCTCCAGACGACGACGCCGGCGACGGCGCCGCCGACGAGGCCGCCGGCCAGCGCGACCGTGCCCGGGCCGAGCGCGGCGACGAAGTCGGCGCTCGCGAACCCGAGGGTCCCCGCGGCCAGCGTCGCGACGGCGAAGCCGGCGAACAGGCCAAAGGAGAGGCCCAGGCCGGCGCCGACGGCGACGGGCGAGCCGACGGCGAGCGTGAGGTTGCCGAGCAGCATGAGCTTCCGGACGGGGCTGAGCCGCGCCCAGAAGCGCTGGACGGTCAGCTGGATGTCCCGGTCGACCAGCGCGACGCCGAGGCCGTGCTCCTCGGCGGACTCGACGGCGGCCAGCATGTCGGCGCCCGGGTCGACGCCGAGTTTCTTGCCCAGGCGGGTCTGGACGTAGGAGAGCATCCAGTAGGCGAGAAACTGGAAGACGGTGTTGCCCCGGAGCATGTCGCCGGGGTCGATGTCGTCGGGCGTCTCGCCCCGCAGCTGGCGGAACCGGCCCTCGTCGAGTTCGACGGCGACCACGTCGGGCTTGCGCTCGGCGATGGTCGACTCGACCTCCTCGACGCTCTGCTCGGAGACGTGTGCGGTACCGAGGACGTGGACCTCCCCCTCGCCGCGGGCGCGGGAGGGCGGGCGCGACAGTTCCCCGTCGACTCCGGGGTCGTCGCCGGCGGGCTCGGTCATTCACCCCCGCTACACGGGCGTCCGGTTTACCGTTGTCGGGACGCCGCCGAGCGGTTCGCCGCGCTACCCGGGCGTCGCCGCTCCCGCGGGAGCCGCCGAGACGCCTCCGATCGCCGAACAGATCGCTCGATCTGGTAGGCGAACGGTAATGTTTTGACGGTCGTGGAGAACGCTATCACCTCGTGAAATTTGCCGCGAAGGCTTATATACCGGATTCGTCCTCACCCGGGTATGAACCTGAAGATCAAGCTGGTGGCGCTCTTCCTCGCCATATCGCTGGTTCCGTTGACGGCCGTGGGGGCGGTCGCAACGAACAACATGGGGGAGCTGAACCGCCACGCCCAGGACCAGAGCGCGGAGTACCTCCGCGCGGAGATCACGAGTCAGCTGGACAGCACCGTCGCGGCGAGACAGGACGGCATCCAGAACGAGGTCGACAAGCGCGGCGTCGACGTGCGGTCGATGGCCGCCTCGGCGACGATGCAGGACTACCGGGCGGCCAGCGCGGGCGAGATGGACCTGATCCAGGGCATGAGCGAGGACCAGGTCGGCTACGTCGCCCTGCAGATGCACGCCGCCATCGAGAGCGCCCAGCAGACGGTCCTGGAGACCGAGTACGACGGCCGGTCGTGGGACCAGCTCTCCGACGAGGAGCGCCGCGAGGTCGAGCGCCGCGTCGAGGCGCGGATCGCCGGCACCGACGGGGCGGGCGTCACCGACGAGGGGACGATGGCCGCGACGTTCCGGCCGGGCTACATCGGCGACACGGGCTACGCCTACATCACCGACCTGGAGTCGAACGTGGTCGTCCACCACAGCCTCGACGAGGGGCACAACCTGAAGCGCGACTCGGGCGGGACGCTGCGGGTGTTCGACGACATCAAACAGCGGATCCAGACCTCGCCGCAGATTCAGAGCGGCGACCAGTGGGGCGTCGCCCAGTACGACTGGGAGGACACCACCCAGGAGGGCAACCCCGTCGAGACGAAGTTCATCTCCTACACCTACTACGAGCCGTTCGACTGGATCCTGGCCCCGAGCGTCTACTACTACGAGCTTCAGGAGACGGCGATGCAGGACGCCAAACACCGGACCGCCGACTCCTTCGAGCGGCGGATGACGGCCCAGACGATGACCGTCGGCGGGACCGAGTCGCCGGTCTTCGAGTCGATCACCTACGTCGACGCCGACGGCGAGGCCCAGATCGAGACGAGCCGGATCGACGGCGAGGTCGTCACCGACATGGGTGCGATCGGCTCGCGGGCCGACGCCACCTGGTTCCGGGAGGCGAAGTCGCTGCCGGCCGGCGAGACGTACTTCGGCGAGGTCCGGACGACCGACGGCGGCGACCGCCTGCCCATCGCGGCGCCGGTCTACTACAACGGCTCCTTCGAGGGGGTCGTCGCCGCGGAGTTCAACTACTCGCTGGTCACCGAGATGACCGACTCGGTCACCGTCGGCGACAGCGGCTACCTCTACGTCCTCGACGGGGACGGCCAGATCGTCAGCCACCCCGACCGGTCGGTCGTCGGGACCGACGCGGCCGCCGGCGAGTACGGGGCCGAACTCGGCGATGTGGTCTCCGAGCGGATGCTCGCCGGCGAGTCGGGGATGGCGACCCACAACAGGACCGTCGACGGCGAGAACGTCACCCGGTACGTCCAGTTCGCGCCGGTCGAGTTCGGCGACCGGCAGTTCACGCTGGTCGCGACGGTGCCCGCCTCGGACGTGAACGAGCCGATCGCGGCGCTGGGCGCGAGTCTCCAGGGGAAGGCCAGCGACGCGCGGCTGCTCATGTTCGGCCTGTTCGGGCTCGCGGCGGTCGTCGTCGCCGGCGCCGGCTACGGCGCCGCCCGGTACATCTCCCGGCCCATCGAGCAGGTCAAGGAGCGGGCCACCGCGATGTCCCGGGGGCGGTTCGACGAGGACGGCGACGCGGCCGTCGACCGCGACGACGAGATCGGCGAGATGGTCGACGCCTTCGACGAGATGCAGGCGAACATGAACCGCCAGGTCGACCAGATCGAGGCGGTCGCCGCGTGCCTGCGGACCGGCGACGTGCGCGACGATCTGGAGACCGACCTCCCCGGGAAGTTCGGCGAGATCATGACCGCACTGGAGGCCGGCATGACCGAGCTCCGGGCGAGCTTCGACGAGATCAACCGCGCGAGCGCCAACGTCCGCGCCGGCGACCTGGACCAGGACCTGGACACGGACCTGCCGGGCGACTACGGCGAGGTGATGACGGAACTGGCCGCGGGGCTCGACCAGCTCTCCGAGAGCTTCGACCAGCTAGAGCGGGTCAGCGCCGACCTCCGGGACGGCCGGCTCGCCCAGGATCTCGACGCGGACAAGCCCGGCGACTACGGCGAGGTGCTGGCGAACATCGACGAGGGGCTCGACGCCGTCGACGAGAGCGTCGCCCGCGTCCAGGGCATCGCCGAGTCGGTCCGCACCGCCAGCGACGAGGTCGCCGCCTCCACCGAGGAGATCGAGGCCGCGAGCGAGGACGTGGCCGACTCCGTCCAGGAGATCTCCCACGGCGCCGACCGCCAGGCCGAGAACCTGGAGGAGGCGGCCGGCGAGATGAACGAGCTGTCGGCGACCGTCGAGGAGATCGCCTCCTCGTCGGCGGACGTGGCCGAGACGGCGCGGCGGGCGGCCGAGCGGGCCGACGCCGGCCGCGACCAGGCCGCCGAGGCCTCCGCGGAGATCCGCGAGATCGAAGACGAGAGCGAGCGCGCGGCCGCCCAGGTCGAGGCCCTGGAGTCGGAGATGGACGAGATCAACGACATCGTCGGGATGATCACCGACATCGCCGAGCAGACGAACATGCTGGCGCTGAACGCCTCCATCGAGGCGGCCCGCGCCGGCGAGGCCGGCGAGGGCTTCGGCGTCGTCGCCGACGAGATCAAGGGGCTGGCCGACGAGGCGGCCGAGGCGACCGAGACCGTCGAGCAGCGCATCGCCGACGTCCAGGCGACGACCGGCGACACCGTCGAGGACATCGAGCGGATGCGCGAGCGCGTCGAGTCGGGCGTCGAGACCATCGACGCGGCGGTCGAGCAGTTCGACGACATCGCCGACGCCGTCGAGGACGCCGAGGCCGGCGTCCGGGAGATAAGCGACGCCACCGACGACCAGGCCGCCTCCACCGAGGAGGTCGTCGCGATGGTCGACGAGGTCAGCACCGTCAGCGAGGAGACCGCCGCCGAGGCGACCAACGTCTCCTCCGCGTCGGAGGAGCAGGCCGCCTCGATCAACAGCGTCTCCCAGAACGTCCGGGAGATGGCCGACCTCGCCGCGAACCTGGAGGCGCTGGTCGACGAGTTCGAGGTGTCCGGCGCCGACGCGGCCGCCGGGACGGGCGGCGCGTCCCCCGGGACGGACCCCGACGCGGGCGGCTCGCGCGTCCTCGACGACGCGCTCGATTCCGGCCCCGCGCTCGACACCACCGACGGCGCCGGCGGCCCCGCGAGCGCGACCGACGACGACTGAGGCGTCGACGCGGCGACCGATGGACAGGCCGGACGGCCCGTCCGTCGGCCACCTCACCCGTCGACGTACTGCTCGTCGAACAGCCGGACGAGCGTGCCGAACAGGCCGACGACGATCGGGCCGTAGAACAGGCCGACGGCGCCGAAGGCGTAGACGCCGCCGAACACGCCGACGAGGACCGTCGCCGAGTGCAGCGAGGACCCCCGATCGACGACGTGGGCCCGCAGGTAGTCGTCGACGACGGCGACCGCCGTCGCCCCGTAGACGACCAGAAAGGCGGCCCCGAGCAGCCTGTTCTGGAGCCCCAGCCACAGCGCCGCCGGCCCGAGGACGCCCGCGACGCCGACCACTGGGAACAGCTCCAGCACCATCATCACGCCGCTCCAGAACAGGACGTTCGGGACTCCGACCAGCAGCAGGCCGACGCCCGCGACCCCGCCCTGGACGACCGCGACGAAGACGTGACCCTTCAGCACCGCCCAGGTCGTCCGGTGGGCATCCTCGCGGAGCGTCGCCGTGGTCGCGTCGTCGAACGGGAGCCGCTCGCCCGCCCAGTCGACCAGCCGGTCGCCGTCGACCAGCAGGTAGTAGAGGACGAACAGGAAGAGCACGGCCCCGAGGAAGAAGTCCGTCGTCGCGCTCACCAGCCCGGTGAGGTCGCCGACGAGCAGCTCCGCGACCCGCCGCGGGATCGACTCGACGATCGACGCCAGCGGGATCTCCACGCCGAGCAGCCGCTCGACCCGCCGCTCGGCCGCGGTCGGCACGGACAGCCTCTCCAGCGTCGCCGAGAGGTCGCCCAGCCCGGTCGGCGCCGCGGCGACCAGGGCCGCGCCGACGGCGGCGGTCGCCGCGACCGCGAACCCGACCAGCCCGGCGGCCGATACCCGCTCGCCCACCCGTGGGGCCAGCCGCCGCTGGACCGGCGTGAGCAGCACGGCCAGCAGGACGGCGACCAGCAGCGCCGTCAGGAACGGCCGGACGATCAGCACGACCAGGTACCCGAACACCAGCAGGACGAGCGCGAAGAAGCCGACCTGCAGCCGCTCCGTGTCGACCATCAGGCTCCCCGCTCGCCGGCGGTCGGTCGACCACGCCTCGCTGCTCGCGGGGCGACGCTTCTCCGTACGCGCACGTCGTGATCGTCGGGTCCCGGCCGGAAGGGCCTTGATCCGGGCTACGTGCGGGTGGGGTGCGGGCTGCATCAGAGTGGGTTGCGGGCCACGTGCGGCGGGACGCCCGGCGTGGCGACTTCCCGCGGGATGCGTGTCAGCGGTCGCTGGCCGGCTGAAAGAGACGGCAGAACGGCGGAGCGCGGACGGGTTACTCGCTCTGGATGCGCGGCGCGAGCATGAACGTGACCTGGCCCTCGCCCTCGGCGATGTCGAAGTGCATCTTGACGGGGAACTCCTCGCCGAGCTCCATCCGCACCTCGGCGTCCTTCGGGATGGCCTTGTTCATGTCCTTGAGGTAGTCCAGCGAGAACAGCGAGTGAGCGGGGCCGGCGGTCAGGTCGATGAGGTCCTCGCGGGTGAGCTCGAGGTGGACGTCGTCGGTGTCGCCCTCCGCGTCGACGTAGAAGTACTCGTCGGCGTCGTCGACGCCCAGCGCGATGTGGTCGGAGACCATGTCCGCGGCGGTGACCGCGCGGTCGATGTCCCGGCCCTCGATGACGATCTCCGCCGCGAGGTCCAGGTCGGGCAGGTCCGGCTCCTGGCGGATGGAGTCGGGGTCGATGAGCGCCAGCGTGTACTCGAGGCCGTCGATGGCGATGTGCAGTTTCCGGGTCTCCTCGTCGAGTTCGAGGTGGACCAGCTGGTCGGCGTCGGCCATGCCGGCGATGTCCTCCAGCCGGGAGAGGTTGACGCCGATGACGCCGCCGTCGGTCTCGTAGGACTCGAAGGCCGAGGCCGACAGCTCCAGGTCGACCATGCCGACGTTGGCGGGGTCGACCGCCCGGATCTCCAGCCCGTCCTCCTCGAGGTGGATCTTGCACTCGTCCACCAGCACGCTCACGGAGTCCAGTGTCGTCCGGAGCGTGTCCGCGCTCACGATGGCGTTGAACATCTTGCCCGCGGCTACGCCCCCATCCGTTAAAAAGTCCCTTCTTTGCCCGCGAGCCCGCGCGTGGCCGCGTGGTGCGGTCTCGGCGGGTCGGGACCGTCCGCCGCGGCTGCCTGCGAATGCACCCACCGGTCTTAGCCGGTTCACTGCGCTACCGGAACCGTATGGCGCCACTCCCACGCGCGGATGACCGCCCAGAGTCGACCGACGGAGCTCCGCCGAGCGACGACGACTCCCGACCGGTCCTCTCCCGCCGGCGCGTTCTGCGCAGTGCCGCGATCGCCGGCGTGGGCACCGTCGGCGCAGGCGCGCTCGCGAGCACGAGCGGCGTCGGTTCCGCCCAGATCTCCCAGGCCGCGGTCATCCCGGAGGTCACGCGGTGGGAGAACGACAACCTCGCCGGGTTCATGATCCACGTCGGCGGGTCGACCTCGCCGACCCAGAGCCGGGTCGCCGAGGGCTGCGTCCCTCCCGGCAGCGACACCTGGCCGCCCGACGAGATGCTCGCCTACGACGCGGCAGTCATCAACCGCAAGCAGGGGGACACCCCCGAGGCGTCGACGACGCTGTACATCGGCGGCTCCGTCGAGGTGCTGCCCGGCCAGCTGTACCTCATCAACCGGTTCAACCGCTGCGACGGCGACTTCGTCGGCGTCGTCCTCGAACAGATCGGCCGCTCCGACGTGAGCGCCGGCCCCGGCCAGCAGGCGACCAATCGCCCCGTCGCCGACGTGGAGGAGGACGAGCGACCCAGGGAGCTGGGGACCACGACCACCGGCGACGGCCCCGGATTCGGTTTCCTGGCCTCGCTCGCCGGCCTCCTGGGCGGTGGCGCCCTGCTCCGCCGTCGCGGCGACGACTGAGCCCTCCCCGCGTCCGTACGTTTTTGTATCGAGCCGCCGGAAGTGTCGGGCAGGATGAAGAAGATCCTCGCGTCAGTCGGCATCGGCAACGCGACAGTCGACACGGTACTGGAGAACGAGACCGTCCGGCCGGGCGAGCCGGTCGACGCCGTCGTGCGGGTCGAGGGCGGCGAGGCCGAGCAGACCGTCGACCGGATCGAACTGGAGGTCGAGACCCGCTACCGCGGCGAGGAGGGCTACGAGGAGACGACCGTCGACCGCCTGCATCTCACCGACGGGTTCACGGTCGAACCCGGCGAGGAGACGAGCTACGGGACGACGCTGGACATTCCCTACGCGACGCCGCTGACGATGGGCGACGCCGCCGTCTGGGTCGACACCGACCTGGAGATCGGGATGGCGGTCGACCCGGAGGACGAGGACCCCCTGGAGGTCCGTCCCACCGAGCGGATGGAGACGGTCTTCGACGCCGCGGAGGACCTGGGGCTGTCCCTCCGGACCGCCGACTGCGAGGCCGACCCGTACGGCCGCTACACCGACCGGCGGTTCGTCCAGGAGTTCGAGTTCCGCCCCTCCGGGGGACCTTTCCGGGGCGACCTGGACGAGCTCGAACTCGTCTTCGACCCCTCGCCGGAGGCGCTGACCGTCTACGCCGAGGTCGACCGCAGCGCGGGCCTGCTCAGCGAACTCGCCGACGCCGACGAGCGCAAGACCAGCTTCGCGCTCCCGGCGGTCGACGCCGACGCCGCCCGCGACCAGCTCCGCCGGACTATCGAGCGGCTGGTGTAGGCCGCCCTACTGCATCGCCTTGACCCAGCCGGGGACCGACGCCATCCCGTCCTTGTCCTCCCAGCCGCTGTCGCGGAGGTACGTCTCCAGGTCGTCGAACGCGAAGCCGAACCGCTCCTCCAGCGCCGGGATGTCGGCGCTGTAGCCGACCTCGTTGAACCACTCGCACATGACGGTGAACTCCTCGCCGAACGTCTCGTAGGCGTCCTCGATGGGGACGTGGACCGCCTCGACGTCGACGCCGGTGACCTCGGAGAGCACGGCGGCGGTCTCCTCCAGGGTCTTCTCGTCGCCCGCCAGGTCGATCGCCTCGCCGACGAACTCCTCGGGGCGCTCGAAGGCGACCGCGGCGGCGTGGCCCACGTCGTCGTTTCCGACCATCTGCAGGCCGACGCCCTCCGCGAGCGGGAGGGCGAGCTGGCCGTCCTCGACGATGTCCTCGGCGAACGCCTCCAGGTTCTCGAAGAAGAAGACCGGCTTGAGGACCGTCCAGTCGAGGTCGGTGTCGCGGACGTGCTGGGCGATCTCGTCGGCGGAGTCGAAGTGGGGGATCCCGGTGTCCTCGTCGTGGCTGCCGACGCCGGAGAAGACGAAGTGCTCGACGCCCTCCTCGTCGGCGACCGTCGCGAGATTTTTACCTTGCTCGACCTGGGCGTCGTAGCCCTGCGTCCAGAAGTTGGTGACGGCGAAGACGGCGTCGGCGTCGCCGACGGGGCCACGGAGGCTCTCGGGGTCGTTCAGGTCGCCCTCGACCATGGTGACGCCGCGGTCTTCGAGCGCCTGTGCGGTGTCGCTCGTCGCGTCGCGGGTCAGCCCGCGCACGTCGAAGCCCTCGTCGCTCGCCAGCAGGTGGTCGACGACCGCGCCGCCCTGGTTTCCTGTCGCTCCTGTTACGAGTACGGTGGTGGTGTCGTCAGTCATTGGTTCGTCGTACTGGGGTAGGGCCGCCGCACGTATATCTTTCAGGCGTCGTACACGATACCGGATGACATCGATGTCACCGGGGAGCTCGGGGCCCGGTCGGACGGCCCTCGACGCGGCGGCGGCCGCATCCGACGGCCCTTTCCGCTTCGACGGCGTCACCTCCTCTATGAGCGAGACTTCGCCGGCCCGACCCGCACTCGGGGGGCCACGCAACGCGGTGAGCGGGCGATGAGCGGCAAGGACGAGTACTACAACAAGGCCAAACAGCAGGGCTACCGCGCCCGCTCGGCGTACAAGCTCAAACAGTTAGACGAGACGGCGGGCCTGTTCGGCCCCGGGAACACCGTCGTCGACCTGGGGGCGGCCCCCGGCGGGTGGCTCCAGGTCGCCGCCGAGGAGGTCCACGAACACGGGACCGTCGTCGGCGTCGACCGCCAGCGCATCGACCCGCTGGAGGCCGACAACGTCGAGTACGTCCGCGGCGACCTCACCGAGGACTCGACCATCGACGAGGTCGTCGAGCGCGTCGGCGCCGACGGCGAGGACCGGCCCGTGGACGTGGTGATCTCCGACATGGCGCCGAACATGACCGGCGACTACGACCTCGACCACGCCCGCTCGGTCCACCTCGCGCGACAGGCGTTCGAGGTGGCCGAGCGCGTGCTCGACTCGGGGGGCGACCTCGCCGTGAAGGTGTTCGACGGGAAGGACCTGGCCGATCTGGAGGCCGACATCGAAGCGGAGTTCGAGTACGTCCGGCAGGTCCGGCCCGACGCCTCCCGGGAGTCCTCGTCGGAGCTGTACCTGGTCGCCAAGGGCTACCTGACGGCGCCGGTCCGCGAGGGCGACACGGTCGAGGTCGAGATCGTCGACGTCGGGAGCGAGGGCGACGGGATCGCGAAGGTCGAGGGGTTCACGCTGTTCGTCTCCGGCGTCGAGGAGGGCGAGACCGTCGAGGTCCGCGTCGACGACGTGAAGCCGAACTACGCGTTCGCCCAGCCCGCCGAGTGACCTAGAACGCCGCGTCGCCCTCGTCCGCGAGGATGTAGGACTTCAGCTCGTCGGCGGTCACGTCGTGGCCCTGGCGGCCGAAGAAGGCGGCGACGTTCTCGCAGTCCCGATCCAGGAACTCCTCGGCGTTGGGGTGGTGGACCGTCACCGCCTGGCCCAGGTCGATGACGTAGATGTGGTCGCCGTGGACCACGAGGTTGTACTCCGAGAGGTCGCCGTGGACGAGGCCGGCGTCGTGGAGCCGTCGCATGTACTCGGCGACGACCTCGCAGGCGGTCTCGGGGTTCTCCAGGTTGACCTCCGAGAGCCGCTTGCCGCGGCCCTCCTCGGTGCCGAGGTACTCCATGACGAGGACGTTGCGCTCGACGGCGATGGGCTCGGGGACGAGCACGCCGGCCTTGCGGGCGCGTTTCAGGTTGGCGAACTCCTTGCGGACCCACGCGAGGACGACCTTCTTCTTGTCCGAGCCGATCCCCCGGAAGCGCGGGTCGCCGTCGAGGTAGCCCCGCATGTCGGTGAAGTCGGAGGCGTTGATCCGGTAGACCTTGACGGCGACCTCGGTGTCCTCGTCGCCGAGGGCGGTGTAGACGTTGGCTTCTTTCCCCGTGGAGATGGGGCCGCCGAAGGCGACGATGTGGCCGTCCTGGACGAGCTTGTAGAGGGCGCCGAAGGTGGCGTCGTCGAACACCGAGTCCTCGACCTTGAACTGCTCGGTGTCCTTGATGCGCTTGCGGAACTCGTTGAACTCCCGGTCCCGTTTGCGGGCGATCCGGTCGGCCTCGGTGTCCTCGATCTCGACTTCCTCGAACTCGTCGCCCGGGTGTTCGGCCTCGTCGGTGTCGAGCAGGCGGTACTCCGGCATGGTCAGCGGTCCCGCCCGGCGCGCGAGGAGAAGAGAGGGTGTGCGCGCCCGGCGGTAGTGTCGTCCGCCATGCTACTCCTGGATGTGTCCCTCCTCGCGCAGCTGGTCGGCCTGCTGTTTCTCGTAGCGCCACGTGATGTCGGCCTTCTCGTCCTGCCAGTCCCACGGCTCGACGAGCACCACGTCGTCCTCGCGGATCCAGATGCGCTTTTGCATCTTGCCGGGGATGCGCGCCGTCCGGTTTGTCCCGTCCATGCAGCGTACCTCCACCCGGTTCGCCCCGAGCATCTCCGTGACGACGGCGAACACCTCGTCGTCGTCCGGCATCCGCAGGTCCGTTCGGCCCTCGTTGTCGCTCATACCCGTCCGTTGTCTCGGGAGACGTTTTAACTTTTGCAGGATCGGGAACGGCGGCTCGCGGCGCGACTCAGCCGACCGTCAGGTAGACGGCCGCGTAGGCGACGGCGGCGAGGCTGACCGCCGCGAGCGCGGTCACGCCGGCCCGCCAGGTCCGGAGCCGGTCGGGCGACGGCGGCGCGACCCCGACGACCCCCACGGCGAGGACGCTGAACACGAAGTGATAGGACACCTCCAGCGTGGGCGCGGGGAGGGCGAGCGCCGCGCCCGCGTAGGCCACGCCCAGCACCGCCCGGCGGTCGACGTGGGCGGTCGGCCGCTCGCCGGAGATCCGGAAGTAGGCGGCCAGCGCCAGCCAGACCGTCGCGAGTTCGACCCCGAACGCGCCGAGCAGGTGCAGCGTCGGGTCCGTCGAGAGGACGACCCGCTCGGCGACCAGCGTCGCCTCGAAGGGGTACAGCAGGGCCGGCGGCTCGCCGGTGAGCAGGTCGCCGAACGGGTGGGTGAACAGGCCCACGAGCGCCGCGCCCGCGAGCACCCGGGGCGCGACGCCCCGCCGACGGGCGAGGACGACGACCGCGCCCACGCAGCAGACGAACAGCGCCGCCACCGCGGCGGCGAGCCCGCCCCCGACGGCAGCGACGAGCGCCACGAGCCCCGCGAGCAGCGCCGCGCCGGCCGCTCGGGAGGGGATCCCGGTTCGACCGCCGAGCCAGACGGCGGCGGTGACGACCGCGGCGACGGGCAGGGCGTGGGTGACCCCGCGGTGGACGCGGTTGCCGGCCGCCCAGAACGACTCGACGGGGACGGGCCCCGCGCCCGCCGCGGGCGCGACCAGCCCGGACAGGCCGTAGACCACGTCCACGTCGGGCAGGGTGGCGAACAGCGCCGCGAGGGCGGCCACCCCCAGCGCGCGCTCGCGGGACCACCCGAGGCGGTCGGCGCCGACGGCGGCGACCGCGAACGCGAGACAGGCGTGGCCGACGAACATCACGCCTGTTTCGCCGCGCGCGGAGATAAGTGTCCCGCGAGAACCGGTCGCACACGCCCGTCAGGAGCCGCGGCTATCGCCGTCGAGACGCGGTCACTCCCCGTCGAAGCCGAACACCGACCGGATCTCGGCCTCGATCTCCTCGACGTACCGCTCCAGGATCGTCTCGACCTTCTCGTCGTCGGCGACGAGGACACCGGAGAGCCGCTCGTGGGGGTCCTCGGGGAGTTCGATCCGGAACTGCCCGTCGCCCTCGTAGAACGGCTCGCTCTCGGCGAGGATCTGCTGGTCGATGGCGTGGATCAGCTCCGAGTCGTAGCGGTCGTTCATCGTCTCGAAGGCGCCCTTGTAGGCGCGCTGCAGCTCGGTGAAGTAGTTCGCGTACTTGTCCTCGAACTTCTCGGGGTCGAACTCGGCCATTGCCCGAGACCACGACCACCGCCGACAAAAGTCGTCCGTCTCGGCGCTCGCTCGCGCTGCCTTCCGGCCGCTCGCCCGGGCCGCCTCCGGCCGCTCGCTCGCGCTCGGACGGCCCCTCCCGGGCGGTCCGTTCACTCCTCGTCGCCGATCCCGAAGTCCACGTCGTCGACGGGGATCCGCGTGCGGTTCTCCGGGAACGCCAGCAGGAACAGACCGCTCCCGACGATCCCGGCGAAGACGACACCGCCGACGAGCGCGGCGACGGCCGTCGTCGTCAGCCCGCCCGCGTTCGCGGCGACGACAGCCGCCACGACGCCCAGCATGACCAGCGTCACCATCACGCCGAACACGAACCCCGCGCCGAACAGCAGCTTCCCGTCGTCTGTCAGTGACCGCCCCGATTCTGTCGCCATACGCCCACAGCTAGCGCCTCTCGTACTTAGATGTGTCACCCGCCTCCGTCTCGACCGCGCTCCATCGTCTCCTTCGAGATCCGTACACCCGCCGTTCCGTATATCGATATCGGGTTTACGGCCTGGGCGGTCGACGGGTGACTCTGGACGGGGGCCGAACGGCGATCCGGCCACGAGACCGTCTTCACTGCGTGTTCGGCAGGTAGAGCACGGCGTAGGCGGCGAACAGGACGCCGGCGACGCCGAGCAGGAACAGGTAGGTCAGCGGTCCGAGCGACGTGACCGCGCTCACGGCCCGTCCCACGACCGCCGCGGGGTTCGAAGCGCCGACCGCCGGTCCGACGACGAGCACCAGGGCTATCGCCACCAGCGCCAGGTCGAACGCGTCGCGCTCGGCGACTGCCATCGACGGGATACTCGACACCTGCCCCCATAGACCTCACGGCCCGCCGTTCGCTCCCCGGTCCGAACACCCCGCACTCCCGCCGTCGGAAACCACCCCCTGTTATGTACTCCGGGGTTTTAGGCCAGCCTAAATGATCGGACGGACGCTGACCGACATCAGGGCGGAGCTGGAGGAACTCGCCGAGGACTCGGGGGAGTACTACGTGCAGTGCGGGCGGACGGGCGAGCGGCCGGTGCCCGTCGACGGCCGCCGGTTTCCGGACCGGGAGACGGCCGTCCAGGCGGTCCGCGTGGCCCACGCCTACCGGGCGACGCTCCGGCGGTACGACCCGCGGGCGCCGTGGTACGACTTCGTGGTCTGCGAGGCCGACGCCGACCCCGCCGGCGACCGCGCGTGGTCGTTCCCGCCGGCGGCGGCGGAGTCGCCTTCACAGCGCGCGCTGGTCGCGTACTGTCACGACCTGGCGGGCGCGGTGTTCGAGGCGCTGTCGGCCAGCGACCACGGCGGCGTCGAGCGCGCGGTGATGGACGAGTACCTCGCGGCCGCCGAGCGGACGCCCGACCGCGACCGGCTCTGTCTGCAACTGCTCGCGACGATGGCGGCCGAACTCGACTCCCGGCTCCCCGACCCGGCGCGGGCGGAGGCCCTGCAGCGCGCGACCGCACACCTCCCCGCGGTCGAGGGGAGCGCCCGGCCCGTCCGCGCGGCGCTCACGCACCTCCGCTCGGTCGGGCTGGTCGACGGCTTCGCGCTCGCCGACGGCCACTGGGACCGCCCGCGCGCGGTGACCGTCCGCGGCTACGAACTCCGGCCCCGCGACGGCCGGCTCCCGACGCTCCCGCTCTCGGTCGAGACCGTCCGCCGCACCGCCGGCCGGCCCCGGGTCGCCACGTCCGCGACCCCCGTCGACGACGGCTGGCGGATCGCCCTCTCCCCGGCCGGCGGGGCCGCAGCCTCGCTCGACACCGCCGCCCCGGTCGACGGCTGACCGCCGTTCCGCTTCTTTTTCCGCTCTCACTGCCTTCCCGCCGCGTTTCGCGCCGCTCTCCCCGCCCGACGACCGTCACCCACTTCGCCGCGATAAATTCTATTCGGCTATACGAATCTGGCACCGGACCGCCGAGCCGACGGCTCCGCGACGGTCGGAGAGCGGGCGAGACGGTCTCCCGCGGGTCAGCCGGTCTGGTCACCCACGATGTCGTCGGCGGCGTCGACGAAGGCCTGTTCTTCCCCCGCAGGGACCGTCGCGCCGGCGGCGATGTCGTGGCCGCCGCCGTCGCCGCCGACCGACCGGGCCGCCTCGCCCATCACCGCCGACAGGTCCAGCCCCTCGCGGACGAGCGTCCCCGTCCCGCGGGCCGAGACCTTCGTCTCATCCTCCGATTTCCGGGCGAACGCGACGATGGGCTTGTCCGCGGCGACGCCGTCGGTCCCCAGCGCCATCCCGGCGACGATGCCGACGATGGTCTCGCGGATGGCCTCCCCGGCGTCGAACCACTGGAGGTTGTCCTCGTGAGTGACTCCTTCCCGGCGGACGTACTCCAGTCCCTCCGAGAGGTTGCGACGGTGGTTCGAGAGGAGCGTCTGCGCGCGGTCCAGGGCTCCCTCGCGGTTGCCCAGACAGACGCCCAGCCCCACGTCCGCCCGCTCGTAGCGGGCGGTGGCGTTCAGCAGCGTCGAGAACTCGCTGGCGTCGCGCAGTTCCGTCCCCCGCGGCTCGTCGACCAGTTCGTAGGTCGTCCCGACGAGCGTGTTGATCTTCTTCGCCGGGACGCCGCGCTGGACGGCGTGTTGCACCAGCGCGCTCGCGACCGTCTGCCGTTCCCCGTCGGTCAGGTCCACCCACGTCCGCCACTCCCCGGCGTCCTTGAGGTCCACGTCGAGGTCTTCGAGAAAGCGGACGGCGCCCGCTTCGTCGCCGGAGATGCCCGGGATCTGCACCTCGGTCGCGTACTCGAACAGCTTCGGGAGCGGCCGGGTCTGCTTGCCGTACAGCGACAGATCGGTCCCCTCGGCGAGGACGCCCGCCGCGACGCCCTCCTCGACGATGCCGCGGTTGGCGCCGACGAGTTCGCCGCCCACCGCCTGCATGTCGCCGACGGCGCCGACGACCGCCAGCCCCGCCAGGTCGCGGTTGTCCGCGGACTGGTCGCCCCGCTCCGCGAGCGCCCGCGCGAGGACGTACGCCGCGCCCGCGCCCGACAGTTCAGAGGCGCCGTCGATCCCCTCCAGCAGCGGGTTGAGGTGGTACTCCGTCTCGGCCTCCGCGGGCTGGTGGTGGTCGGCGATCACCGGCTCGAAGTCCCCCGCCCGCTCGTGGGCCGCGATGGCGTCCAGCTGTCCGCTCCCGAAGTCGGTGAACAGGACGGTGTCGTACTCGCGGGCGGCGATGGTCGCGATCTCCGTCTCGTCGAGCTGCTTCTTGAACACCGTCTCGAAGTCCAGGCCGGCCCGCTCCAGCGCCGTCGACGCGACGGCCGCGCTCGTCAGCCCGTCGGCGTCGATGTGCGACGCCAGCAACAGTCCGTCGCTGTCTAGCAGCCTGTCGGCGCAGGCGGCCGCACGGTCCGCCAGGTCGGGTACCGGCCCGGTCGTGCTCATCGAGCCGTTCTTATCGCGGCTTCGGGTTTAAGGGTCCGGGTGTCCGGCCGCCGCCCCCCGACGGTTCCCCGGCGTCCCGGCCGTCGTCCCGGGGTGTCTGCCGCACGTCCGACGCGTGGCCGACGCTCGGGAGAGCGAGCACGGCGCCGCTGTGGTGCGGTTTCCGGCCTGCGCTCCTCGTCGCACCGAACCTGTTTAGTTCGGGTATCTCCAACCGTCAGTATCGTGAACGCGGTCGACCGCTGGGAGGCCGCGCTCGCCGACCGGGGCGAACTCACCCCCGAGGCCGTCGACCGGATCCTCGACCTCCACGGCGAGCGCGGCGCGCGCGCCATCGACGCGGTCTCCGAGCGGCGCGTCAAGGAGTACCGCGACTTCACCGTCGTCGTCGGCCACGACGACGAGTACGTGATCGAGGACGACTCCTGTGACTGCAAGGACGCCGAGTACAACCTCGACGACGACGACCCCGAGGAACTCTGCTGGCACGCCATCGCCGTCCGGATCGCCCGCGCCGTCGGCGCCGAGGACCACCACGACATGTGGTACTCGGAGGTCCGCGAGTTCCTGTGACCATCTTTTTCCCACCCGGGTTTCCTCGCGCGCCTTGGGCGCGCTGCGGGAACCCGGGCGGCAAAAACATGGGTGAACAAACCGGACGACTCGCTCACTTCGTTCGCTCGCGTCCGGCGAACCGGCGCTCCGCGCCGGACGTTCGACTACCGCCTCGCCACTGCTAACCGCGACCGCACAGCCACCGCCCACCACCGCCACGGCACCGCGCCGCTCTGCCGTCGCTTCGCCCCTCGTTTCGGGTCGAACCGCCCCCGACACTCTTGGACCGTCGGTCCAATGGGGTCGCTATGCAGACGCCAGTCGAGTTTGCCGTCGACCTCGCGACCGAGACGGGCAACGAACTCGGGGCCGCGCTCTCGGACGCGATCCCCAAGCTCGTCATGGCGATCGTCTTCGTCTCGGTCGCGTACGTGGCGATCCGGGTCGTCCTGTCGATAGTCCGGCGGTTCTTCCGCAGCATCTACCCCAGCGAGCAGGACCTGATCGCCCAGCTGTGGACGACGATCATCGGGGTCTTCCTCTGGTTCGGCGCCGCGCTCGTCCTCCTGAACATCGTGGGTCTGGGCGCCATCGCGGCGAGCCTCGGCACCGCGACCGGATTTCTCGCGCTGGGCGTCTCCTACGCCCTGTCGAGCATGATCGAGGACGCCGTCGCCGGCGTCTACCTCCTGCGCGACCCCGACTTCAACCCCGGCGACCGCGTGACGACCCAGTCGATGACCGGGACGGTACGGGCGATCGAACTCCGCAAGAGCCGCTTCGAACTCGACGACGGCGATACGGTGGTGCTCGCCAACCGCGAGGTGGAGAAACGCTGGACGAAGGAGGGCGACGCGGCCGCCTGAGTCAGTCGCCGACTGCCGCTCGCTGCTCGGGGATCAGGTCGAACGCCCCGTTCGCGTCGCCGAGCACCAGCAGCGCGTAGTACCGCAGGTAGACGACGACCGGCACCTGAACGACCGCGGCGACGGCGACGACCGCGAGGGCGAACAGGAGCCCGACGACGACGAACGCGGCGACCCCGAGCGGTTCGGACAGGAGAAACAGCGCGAACGCCAGCGCCCCGAGGAGCGCGGCGGGGAGAAGCAGGACGACGGCGGCGAACGCGACGACGACGCCTACCGCCGCGCTCCCGACGATGCCGAGGACGAACGCCAGGACGGCGTAGGCGAGAAACTCCCGCCACTCGCCGGTCAGCGTCGGCCAGAAGCGCCGCCAGCCCGTCAGGACGCCGCACTCGGTCGCCAGCATCACCGGCACGACGAACGCGGTCGTGAAACTCCCGACGACGCCGGCGACCAGCGCCAATACCAGGACGACCGGAACTAACACGACGGCCAGGAAGAGCGTCGACGCCACCGCGTTCGCGGCGTAGACGCCGAGGGCGACGAGGCCGACGAGGAGGGCGACGGCGACCAGCACCGCCAGCCCGACCGCGAGCCGGAATCCGAACAGCCGCAGTCCGCGGCCGAAATGTTGCCGCCAGTAGGCACGGATCGAGACGGATTCCCGCCGGATCGACTCGTAGAGGACGAACTCCATGACCGACCCGACCAGCGCGAACGCCAGCGCGAGCGCGACGGCGACGAGGACCGCGACGGCCACCGCGACCCAGACCGCCGTGGGCACGTCCGCCGGTCCGCCGGGCGTCGGTCCCGGTCCGGGTGTCGGGTCGCTCGCGGGGGTGGTCCACTGAGCGCCGCTCCCGGCCGCGGTCGGCAGGCCGACGAACAGCCCGATCAGCGCGAGCCGGAGCCACCGGCCGCGGTCGACGGGGCGGAGGAAGCCGCTGGTGGCCCGATAGGCGTCGTCGATCCGGTCGAGCGCGGCCAGCGTCATCACCCGTTCCCACGCCGGACCGGGGCAAAAGTATGCGTCGGGTAGCGAACCGTACGGGGACCGTATTCCGGTAGTCCGCGGCTAGACGGGGTCGACCCGCTAGTTCGGGTCGAGCCGGTAGCGGACGGTGGGCTGGCCCTCGAAGGTCGGGCCGGTGCCGGTCCGCTCGAAGCCGGCCGTCTCGGCCGACTCGCGCGTGCCGCCCTCGTCCTCCGGGACGAGCAGTTCGACGGCCATCCCCTCCGAATCGGCGAAGCGGATCGGTTCTTCGAGCAGGCGGTCCCGCACGTCCTCTGTGCCTTCGAGTTGCGTGACGTGGACCGTCTCCTCGCGCGCGTCGTAGCTGACGAACCCCTGGATGGCCTCCTCGTCGGCGGCGACCCGGACGGTCCGGTCGTGGACGAGGTTGCGCATCACGTCCTGGGGCGACCCCGTGAGCTCCGCCAGCCGGTCCGCGTCCGCCTCGACTGCGTCCCGGATGTCCATGTCCGCCACCATGCCCCCTGCGCAATTAAATCCACGCCTAGGTGTGGCCGAATCCGCTCGCAAAGTGGGGACTTCGCAATCCGGCATCCTCGTCGACAGCTCGGGAACTCCGACCGCAACCGCGAACAGCGTGAAAGCCCCCGCCGTCTCGACTCCCGGGCAGCGAGGACCGAAGGTCCCTCGGGCAGCCGGGCGGCGCAGCCGCCCGACGACCTCGCTGCGCTCCTCGGCCTTCGGCCTGCGGTGCTTGCATCGGCCGGGTTCGTCGAGACGGCGGCCCCTTTCATTCCCGCCCGCACAGACTGACCGACCGGTCGACGCGGGCGGGAATGAAAGGGGCCGCGTGCTCCGGGAAGCACGACGACGTAAGCACTGGAGCGAGCGGAGCGAGTGAAGCGCGCAGCGAGGCGCGCGACCGGGGCACGCGGGGGCTTTCACGCTGTTTGCGGTAGTTCTCTCGCTGCCGTCTGCGGTTGCTGTCGTCTCACCTCCCGCAGCCGTCGACGCCCATCTGACAACTCGTCGCACCCAAACCGTTTCCTCGGCGCCGCTCGAAGCGGGTGCGTGAGCGAGGACGACCGCGCGTGCTGCAGCCCCGGACGCGGGGCCGACGACCCGACTGCGACCGACGACTCCGGATCCGTCACCACCGACTCGCCGGACGAGGAGTGGCGCACCGAACCCGCCACGGACGACGACCCGCGGGCCGACCGGATGGTCCGGGTCGGCGCGGGGACCTTCCGGATGGGCACCGACTCCGACGTGGGCTTCCCGGAGGACGGCGAGGGGCCGGCCCGCGAGGTGCGGACCGACGCCTACTACGTCGACCGCCACGCCGTCACGAACGCCGAGTTCCTGGCGTTCGTCCGCGAGACCGACCACACCACCGACGCCGAGCGGTTCGGCTGGTCGTTCGTCTTCGAGGGCTTCGTGGCCGCGGCCGACCGCGAACACGTCCGCGAGCGCGTCCCCGGCGCGGACTGGTGGGTCGCCGTCGCCGGCGCCGACTGGTTCCACCCCTACGGCCCGAGTTCGAGCGTGGTCGCCGACGACCTGCTCGACCACCCGGTCACGCACGTCTCCCACCGCGACGCCGCGGCCTACGCCGACTGGGCGGGCAAGCGCCTGCCGACCGAGGCCGAGTGGGAGCGGGCCGCCCGCGGCGGCCGCGAGGGCACCCGGTTCCCCTGGGGCGACGAACTGGAGCCCGGCGGCGAGCACCGCTGTAACGTCTGGCAGGGGGAGTTCCCCGAGCGCAACACGGCCGAAGACGGCTACCGCGCGACCGCGCCGGTCGACGCCTTCGAGCCCAACGGGTTCGGGCTGTTCAACGTCTGCGGCAACGTCTGGGAGTGGTGCCGGGACTGGTTCGACGCCGACCACCACACGACGGCGGCCTACGACCCGGCGAACCCGACCGGGCCCGACGACGGCGACGAGCGGGTGACCCGCGGCGGGTCGCACCTCTGTCACGAGTCGTGGTGCAACCGCTATCGACTGGCCGCCCGGTCGCACAACGAGCCCGACAGCTCGACGGGCAACATCGGCTTCCGCTGCGTCGTCGACGCCGCGTGACGGGTCGCCGGAGCCCGGCCCGGCGGAGCGGCCGATGGATTTGTACCCGTCGCCACTGAACGGTCGCCCATGCGCGGGACTGGAACGGGAGGGTCGCGGCCGTGACGCCGCCGGCGGGTGACGACGCGGACGGGTCCGAGGCGGTCACCGGCGTCGGCGAGTCGCGTGGACCCACTGGCGGAGACGAGGGCGGGGTCGCAGAGCGGCGCGTCGACCCCGCGGAGGCGTTCGCGGCGCTGTCGGACCCGCTGCGGGTGGACATCCTCCGGGAACTCGCGACCGCCCACCGCGAGCGCGCGGTCGAGTCGGTGGGGTTCGCGGACCTGCGCAAGCGCGTGGGGGTCCGCGACTCCGGGCGCTTTCGCTACCACCTCAACGAGCTCCGGGACAACTTCGTCCGGAAGGCCGACGGCGGCTATCGCCTGACCGTCACCGGCGTCGAGACGGTCGCGGCCATCCTCGCGGGCACCTACACCCACGGCGGCACCCTGGGGCCCGAACCGATCGACAGCGAGTGTTCGGCGTGCGGGGCCGACGCGGTCGCGGTCTACCGCGACGGCCGCTGTGCGGTCTCCTGCCCGGACGACCACTCGCTGTTCGCCTGGAGCCTCCCGCCCGCGGCGGCCGCCGACGCGACGCTCCCGGAGATCGTCTCCCTGGCCGAGCTGCACGCCCGCCAGGCCATCGAGCGCGGCCTCGCCGGCGTCTGCCCGAAGTGCTCGGCGCCCGTCGAGCCCGCGGTCGTCACCGAGCGCGACGACCCCGAGCCGGCCCGCCCGGTCCCGGGGCTGCGCGTCCGCTGTGAGACCTGCGGCGGCCGTCTCGTCGGCCCCGTCGGCTTCTGCCTGCTGGTCGACCCCGCCGTGGCCGCCTTCTACCGCCGCCACGACCGCCCCCTCGACGACCGCCACGTCTGGGAGCCCGCCTTCGTCGCCGACGACGAAACCGTCGAGGTGGTCGAGCGCGACCCGCTCCGCGTCGACGTCGAGGTCGCCCTCGACGGCGACCGCCTCGCCGTCTCGGTCGACGGGTCGGGCGAGGTGTCGGTCCGCGAAGACTGACAGCGCGCGAATAGAAATCCCGTTCGCCGAGCGCCCAAGTGGGCGGCGGCGGTAGAACCGCGTATGGCAACGAACGGTGTCGACTCCGACCCGGACGGGCTCGCGGACCTGTTCGCAGAGGCGAAGTCGATGACGGCCTCGCCGCTGCTGTACGTCGGCGGGATCACGATCGCCGTCGGCACGACCGTCGTCGAGTGGCTCCCGCTGTCGGACTTCCACTCGGCGCTGGCGGCGGCCCCGGTCGCTCTCGTGTTGCTGTACGTCCAGCTGACGCTGCTGGCGTACCTGCGCCGGCGCGGCTCCGTCGGCGGGTGCTGACTTCCGGCGACAGGTGCTGACCGACGGCGGCCGCTCGCCGACGGGGCGTCCCGCTCGGCCCGCGGGGCCCCGGACTCCGGCCGTCGAGCCGCGGCGAGGCTATTTGTGCCTGCCCGTCGAGTCGGGGGCATGGCCGCACTCGAAGTCGAGGGACTCACCAAGGACTACGGCGAGGTCCTCGCCAACGACGACGTGACGTTCGCGGTCGAGGACGGCGAGGTGTTCGGCTACCTCGGCCCCAACGGCGCCGGGAAGACGACGACCATCCGGACGCTGATGGGGTTCCAGTCCCCCACCGCGGGCGGGGCGACGGTCCTGGGCCACGACGTGACCGACGAGGCCGACCTGATAGCGGCGAAGCGGCGGGTCGGCTACCTCCCCGCGAACCCCGCCTTCGACGAGGGCGTCACCGGCCGGGAGATCCTCGACCTGCACGCGTCGATCAAGGGCGACGAGCGCCGCGAGGAGCTGCTGGAGCGGTTCGACCCGCCGGTCGACCGTACGGTGCGGGAGTACTCGACGGGCAACGTCCAGAAGCTCGGGCTCGTCCAGGCGTTCATGCACGACCCCGACCTGGTCGTGCTGGACGAGCCGACCGCCGGCCTCGACCCGCTCATGCAGCGGGCGTTCAACGACTTCGTCGAGGCCGAACAGGAGCGCGGGCTCACCGTCTTCCTCTCCTCGCACGTGCTCAGCGAGGTCCGTCGGGTCTGCGACCGGGTGGCCATCCTCCGGGAGGGTCGGCTCGTGACGACCGAACGGATCGAGGACCTGCTCCACCGCACGGGGAAGTTCGTCCGCGTGCGCGTCGCGGGCGACGTGGGCCCGGCCGCCTTCGATATCGAGGGGGTCCACGACGCCTCGTGCAGCACGACCGACGGTGGAACCGACGAACGCGACGGCGACGGAGAGAGGGCCGGCGCCGTCACCGAGTGCACGTTCACCTTCACCGGCGACGTGAACGAGCTGATCGCGGCGCTGGGCGAGCGGCGGGTCCTCGACCTCGACGTCGAGGAGGCGCCGCTCGAAGAGGTGTTCATGCGGTTCTACGGGGGACAGGATGCTTGAGATCGCCCGCTACGAGGGGCGCCACCGCGTCCGCGGGGCCGCCGCCGCGACCGCCGCGCTCGCCGGGTTCGCACTCCTGTACGTCTTCGTCTACCCGACCTTCGCCGAGAGCCTCGGGGCCGACATCGACCAGTTGCTCGAAGCCTACCCCGAGGCGCTCTCGAAGGCGTTCGGCGTCGAGTCGCTGGCGACCATGGAGGGGTATCTCGCCTCGGAGCTGTACACGTTCGGCTGGCTGCTGGTCGTCGGCATCTACTTCGCCTACGCCGGTGCGTCGCTGATCGCCGCCGACGTGGAGCGCGAGCGCATGGACATGCTCCTCTCGCTGCCGGTCTCGCGCGCGCGGGTCGTCCTCGAATCGTTCGCCTCGCTGGCCGTCCCGCTGGTCGCGCTCTCGACGGTCGTTCCCGTCGTCGTGGTCGCCGCGACCGCCGCCGTCGACTACCCCGTCCCCGCCGTCGACGTGGCCGCCGTCCACCTCCTCTCGGTCCCGTATCTGACGACCTGCGCCGCGCTCGGGCTCGTCGCCTCCGTGGTCTTCGACCGCGCGGGGGTCGCCCAGCGGGTCGCCGCCGGCGCGCTGGTCGGTCTGTTCTTCGCGGAGTCGCTGGTCACCGACACCGACTTCGAGGCCGTCGGCGCCGTCTCCCCGACCCGGTACGTCGACCCCAACGCCGTCCTGCGGGAGAGCGAGTACGCCCTCGGCGACGCCGCCGTCCTCGCCGTCGCGACGCTGGCGCTGGTCGCGCTCGCAGTCGCGATCTTCCGGCGGAAAGACATCGAGTGAACGGGACTCCGCCCGGTCCGCGCGGGGGACCGTTCGGTCGCCGCGTCGGCGCTCGTTCCGTCAGTCCAGGTCGGCGCCGACGGCCTCGGTCACCGAGTCGAAGCCGTCCCGTTCGAGCAGGTCGAGCAGGCCGCGGTTGATCTCCCGGGCGATGGCGGGGCCGCGGTAGAGGAAGGCGGTGTACAGCTGTACCAGGGAGGCGCCGGCGCGGATCTTCCGGTAGGCGTCCTCGGCGGTGGCGACGCCGCCGACGCCGACGACCGGCACGTCGACGCGCTCGGCGACGAAGCGGGTCATCTCCGTGGCCCGGGCCTCGATGGGTGCGCCCGAGAGCCCGCCCGTCTCGACGCGGTTGGGACTCTCCAGCGTGTCCGGCCGCTCGGTGGAGGTGTTGGTGGCGACCACGCCGTCCAGCCCGAGTTCGGTGACCAGGTCGAGCGTGTCCGCGACCGCGGGCTCGGGCAGGTCCGGCGAGAGTTTGATGAGGAGCGGCGCGGCGCCGGCGTCCTGCAGTTCGGTGAGGATCGCCGTCATCGCCTCGCGATTCTGTAACTCCTCGAAGCCCTGGGAGTTCGGGCAGGAGACGTTGACGACGAAGAAGTCGCCGCCGGCCGCCACCTCCTCGTAGGTGGCCAGGTAGTCCGCGGGCGCCCCCGCGGTGTCGACGTGCTCGGACTTGGCGATGTTGACGCCGACGGGGACGGGCGCGTCGAGGGCGCGGAGCCGTTCGCCGACGGTCGCGGCGCCGTCGTTGTTGAGGCCCATGCGGTTGATGACGGCGTCGTCGGCGCGCAGGCGGAACATCCGCGGGCGCGGGTTGCCCGACTGCGGGACGGCGGTGACGCCGCCGACCTCGACGAAGCCGA
This sequence comes from Halosimplex halophilum, assembly GCF_004698125.1. Taxonomy (NCBI): domain Archaea; kingdom Methanobacteriati; phylum Methanobacteriota; class Halobacteria; order Halobacteriales; family Haloarculaceae; genus Halosimplex; species Halosimplex halophilum. The sequence goes on along the minus strand of NZ_ML214298.1, from coordinate 3,895 downwards.
AGCCCAGCGCGGCCAGCCCGCGGACGGCCTCGGCGTTCTTGTCGAAGCCCGCGGCCACGCCGACGGGGTTGGGGAACGACGACTCCAGCGCGTCGACGCGCAGTCGCGGGTCGTCGACGGCGTAGTGGCGGGCGATGGCGCGGTCGAGCGGCGCCGTACCGGCGGCGCTGACGACCCCGTGGCCGAGGGCGTGGGCGGTTTCGGCGGGGAGCGAGAACAACAGTGGTTTGGCGATGTCGTAGGCGTTCATGGGTGAGGTGCGCCCCCGAGGGGGCGGGACCGGCCCGGGCGCTAGAACTCGTGTTCCACGTCGTCCGGGTCGGCCTTCTGAATGATGATCTTGTTGTCGCGGACCCGGACGAACACCTCGTCGCCGATCTCCATGCCGGCGACGGCCAGCTCGTCCTCGTGGATGTTGATGTGGACGTTGTGGTACTCGCCGTCCTCGTCTTTGGCGCCACTCGGGCTGAGCTTCTTCTTTCGCACCATCGCGCTATCCTATTCGGCCCTTCGCCGCAGGATGCACTTAAGTCTACCGTGCGCGCTCGCGTGGTAGCCCGCCGATCTCGCCGCGACGGTGCGACCGACCGTGCGCGCGAGTTTTATTCCTCGCGCTCGGGGCGGAAATCTGGACGATATCGACCGCCCTCGCGCGGCCGAACGCTCCGTCTTATAAACGAATCGCCAGCACGCGCCCCGATCCGGGGGTATATTTATAATGAATCATGTGCTGGGTTGGCATGGAGCGGTCGAATCCATGGCACCCGACAGCGACAAGCGCAACTTCGCGCTCAGGACGGAGAACGGCGAGGAAGACAGCGTCTTCTCGGGGAGCACACCCCGGCAGGCGGCACTGAAGGCGGCGCGGCGGCTCGACCCGGCCAGCAGCGAGGAGGCGGCCGACCGGGAGTCGATCCGCCTGCGGGAGAAGGGCACCCACAAGGTCCACATCTACGAGGGGTGGTCCTGGAAGGAGTCGCCGCCGGACGTCGACATGAACGAGTGGGACGCCGACGACCCCTCCGACGTGTGGATGAACCAGGTCGACGAGATCACGAAGGCAAACGTCTCGAAACAGGGCGTCGAGCACCTCGACGACATTTGAGGCGGCGGGCTGTTCTCCTCGACGCTCTCCGGCGCCGGTCCCCGTCCGGGCAGCCGGGCGGCCGCCCGCGTCGCTCGCGTGCGTGAACTACATAGGGGAGCCACTCCGAGGGCCGGACGCGTGGCTCCCACTCGGCCACACCGAGCGCGCGACGCGCGGGATGACTGGCCGCCCTCCTGCCACGCGACACCCGACTCGCGAGCCGCGGGACTCGACGCCGCCCGGCCACCGGTCGCGGCTCGCTCGTGTGGTTTCGTCCCATGAAATCGCATGACGTGGCGGGGACCGATCCGACGGCCTTAAGTGAATCACCCCCATCGATTGAGATACGAAGCGGCGCGGGGCACACGCCCCCGCCGGGCCGCGGGACGCGCCCGGTTCGGTCGGACGGTCGACCGGACCTTTGGGCACTCGTCCCACTCCCGTCGTGCGGTTTCGACGGGACTCGATCCGACGCCCTTAAGTGTAACAGGGCGCTCGGATGGATTGCAAGCGCGGCCCGGTCGGGGCCGACGAAACCCGACCGCCCGGACCGAGGCGATGTCGAAGGGGTTATATGCTCCCTCGGCCTACGTTGAGGTCCGAAAGAAATGAGGATTCCACCCCTGCGGTCCGCCGTACAGATGGGATCTGATGTTAGCCCTGGTAGTTCGGTGACACCCGGTCTGTGACCGCGTGTCGCCGGACGCTAGACCACGATAGCGATAGAGATCACACTCACATCGAGTGTGTTCCCGCCTAACCCCCCTGCGTTCGCAGGGGACATTCCGGTTGATCCTGCCGGAGGCCATTGCTATCGGAGTCCGATTTAGCCATGCTAGTCGCGCGGGTTCAGACCCGCGGCAGATAGCTCAGTAACACGTGGCCAAACTACCCTCTGGACGGAGATAACCTCGGGAAACTGAGGCTAATATCCGATACAGCTCGTACCCTGGAGTGGCGCGAGCTGGAAACGTTCCGGCGCCAGAGGATGTGGCTGCGGCCGATTAGGTAGACGGTGGGGTAACGGCCCACCGTGCCGATAATCGGTACGGGTTGTGAGAGCAAGAGCCCGGAGACGGAATCTGAGACAAGATTCCGGGCCCTACGGGGCGCAGCAGGCGCGAAACCTTTACACTGCACGACAGTGCGATAGGGGGACTCCGAGTGCGAGGGCATACAGTCCTCGCTTTTCTGTACCGTAAGGTGGTACAGGAACAAGTGCTGGGCAAGACCGGTGCCAGCCGCCGCGGTAATACCGGCAGCACGAGTGATGGCCGATCTTATTGGGCCTAAAGCGTCCGTAGCCGGCCGTGCAAGTCCGTTGGGAAATCCACGCGCTCAACGCGTGGGCGTCCAGCGGAAACTGTTCGGCTTGGGGCCGGAGGACTCGAGGGGTACGTCCGGGGTAGGAGTGAAATCCCGTAATCCTGGACGGACCACCGGTGGCGAAAGCGCCTCGAGAAGACGGACCCGACGGTGAGGGACGAAAGCTTGGGTCTCGAACCGGATTAGATACCCGGGTAGTCCAAGCTGTAAACGATGCTCGCTAGGTGTGCCGCAGGCTACGAGCCTGCGCTGTGCCGTAGGGAAGCCGAGAAGCGAGCCGCCTGGGAAGTACGTCTGCAAGGATGAAACTTAAAGGAATTGGCGGGGGAGCACTACAACCGGAGGAGCCTGCGGTTTAATTGGACTCAACGCCGGACATCTCACCAGCACCGACAGTGTGCAGTGAAGGTCAGGTTGATGACCTTACTGGAGCCACTGAGAGGAGGTGCATGGCCGCCGTCAGCTCGTACCGTGAGGCGTCCTGTTAAGTCAGGCAACGAGCGAGACCCGCACTCCTAGTTGCCAGCAACACCATGCGGTGGTTGGGTACACTAGGAGGACTGCCGCTGCCAAAGCGGAGGAAGGAACGGGCAACGGTAGGTCAGTATGCCCCGAATGTGCTGGGCAACACGCGGGCTACAATGGCCGGGACAGTGGGACGCCAGTCCGAGAGGACGCGCTAATCCCCTAAACCCGGTCGTAGTTCGGATTGAGGGCTGAAACTCGCCCTCATGAAGCTGGATTCGGTAGTAATCGCGTGTCAGAAGCGCGCGGTGAATACGTCCCTGCTCCTTGCACACACCGCCCGTCAAATCACCCGAGTGGGGTCCGGATGAGGCTCGGATACCCGAGTCGAATCTGGGCTCCGCAAGGGGGATTAAGTCGTAACAAGGTAGCCGTAGGGGAATCTGCGGCTGGATCACCTCCTACTGACCGGGACTGGGGCGTCGCCCCAGCCCACCTATCTGGCGTCCCGCGACCGCCCGCAGCCGGGCACCTATGAACTACCAGGGCTAACGACGGGCCCATAGCTCAGCGGCAGAGCGCCGCCTTTGCAAGGCGGAGGCCCTGGGTTCAAATCCCAGTGGGTCCATGTCACGTACGGCGATTCGAACCGTGTCCCTTAAGTGGGACACGCCACTCGAATCGTAGTACGCAGACCGATGCACCATCCCGTGCGAACGCGGATGGGAAGGGTCGATGCACGCACTGCGTCACCCGCAGGGGTGCAGATGAGACCGTGTGTACGTGCGATCCAGGCGTCCACTGGACTCGTTCATCGAGTCCAACGACGTAGGAGATCCATCCGGATCTCCACACATCCGGAGGTCCCTCATCGGACCTCCTCCACTAACGTGGCTACTATGCCACCTGGTGAATGGCTCGGCTCGAGTGCCGACGAAGGACGTGCCAAGCTGCGATAAGCCTGCGGGAGCTGCATGGAAGCGAAGAACGCAGGATCTCCGAATGGGAATCCCCACC